>JAFWWA010000019.1 GCA_017523755.1 Christensenellaceae bacterium
GTCGGAGACTCGGAAGTAGACGTTGCCATAGCTCATAACGCCGGGCTTGAATGCATAGGCGTTTCCTGGGGATTCAGGGGAAGGGAAGTTCTTAAGGAGCATTCCTGCGACTATATCGTCGATACACCCGAAGAGCTCATCAAGATAATAGTATCCGACCGGGAGGTATCCTGAGTGATAGCTATCAACAAAGACGAAAGGATAAACCTTTTCTGGAACAGCTTCCTTATCAAATTCAGATATCCGGATTCTGTCCCGTGCACGCGTATCTTTACATTCTCGCTTGAACAGAAGGAGTCGATACGCTTTCTGAGGCTGATAGCGTCTAATAAAAAAGATATCGCTATCTCACCCTTCAGCTCATATTCAGACATCGACGAGATACCGAAACCGGGAGATCTTTCAATAGTGACAGATTCGACCGGATATCCGCATTTCGTGATCGAAACAGTGAGCGCGGAGATCGTTCCTTTCAGCGCTGTCGATTTCGAGCATGCAAAAAGGGATGATGATATAACGAGCCTCCTTAAATGGCAGCTTGAACATATAAATTCATTCAAGGAGATCGGGAAGCGCTCAGGTTTTACCTTTTCATCTGATTCTCCTGTCATATGTGAAGAATTCAAGCTTGTTTACAGGGAATGATATCAGCGCAAATATGAAGAGCCCCGTCTTATCTGTCAGGATAAAACGGGGCTCTTCATTTATCGTATAGGATCAGTCGAGCTCGGCTTTTCCGGTATAGAGCTGATAGTATCTGCCCTTCAGCTCAAGCAGCTGCTCATGATCTCCTCTTTCTATTATCTCTCCGTGTTCCATTACCATGATGGCATTGGAGTTCCTTACGGTCGACAGCCTATGAGCGATTATGAACACTGTCCTTCCGCGCATGATCTCATCCATGCCGGCTTCGATCAGATGCTCGGTACGGGTATCTATCGAGCTCGTCGCCTCATCAAGTATAAGGACAGGCGGGCTTGCCACGGCCGCTCTTGAAATATTGAGCAGCTGTCTCTGCCCCTGTGACAGGTTGGATCCGTTGGCTGTGAGCACTGTGTTGTAGCCCTGGGGTAGTCTCGTTATGAAAGAATGCGCATTCGCGAGCTTTGCCGCTGCAATAACTTCCTCATCCGTAGCGTCAAGACGTCCGTACCTTATATTCTCCATTACCGTGCCGGCAAAGAGATTCGTATCCTGGAGCACCATTCCGAGCGATCTTCTGAGATCGTCCTTCTTTATCTTCTTGACGTCGATGCCATCATAAGTGATCGTGCCTTTCTGGACATCATAGAATCTGTTTATAAGATTCGTTATGGTGGTCTTTCCTGCGCCAGTCGAACCTACGAGCGCTATCTTCTGGCCGGGTTTCGCAAAAAGTGATATATCCTTCAGCACCACCTTGCCCGGAACATAGCTGAACTCGACGTGATCGAACCTGACGTCGCCGCGCACTTTCGTAAGAGCGTTCCCGTTTTCGGGATCCTTCCACGCCCAGACCCCAGTCCTGTGGTCGCATTCGGTAAGATTGCCGTCCTCATCCTCAACCGCATTCACCAGCACGACTTTTCCGTTGTCGACCTCACTCGGCATGTCTAGAAGATTGAATACTCTTTCAGCTCCTGCAAGAGCCGACATGACATAGTTGAACTGTTGTGCAAGCATGCTTATAGGCCCTGCAAACTGTCTGCAGTACATCAGGAACGCCGCAAGGGAACCGACATCGAATCTGCCCTGTATGGTAAGATAAGCGCCGACACCGGCTGACAGAGCGAAAGCCACATAGGAAAGATTTGCCGTTATGGGCATCAGCATGTTTGCCGCACTGTTCGCCTTGGTAGCTGCGACTCTCATCTCTTCGGCTATCTCGAAGAAGCCTTCCTTTATCGTCTGCTCATAGGAGAAGACCTTTATGACCTTCTGACCGGAGATCATCTCCTCTCCGTATCCGTTCAGGTCTCCGGCAGCCCTCTGTATGATCTTGAAATTCTCCCTGCTCTGTTTGCCTAGAACATATGTGATTATGAGCATGATGATGAGCATACCTATCGTTATGAGCGTAAGGATCGGACTCAAAACCATCATCATGGTGAACGTTCCCACGACCGTTATGATGGAGGATATGAACTGCGGGAAAGTATCCGCGATCATCTGCCTCATCGTATCGGTATCCGTCGTGAAAAAGTTCATTATCATACCGTGCGTATGAGTATCGTAATAGCTTATGGGAAGATCCTGCAGATGGTTGAAAAGATCCCTTCTTATCTGTCCCAGGACCCCCGTCGATATGATGCTCATCATCTTCGAGCGGCCATATGTCGACAGCAGCCCGAGAAGATATATGAGCGCCATCACCGAGAGCATCACTGCGAATGACGTCAGATCGGGATCCTTCTGTCCTATGAACGGGACGACGTAGTCGTTTATTATCGGCTTGAACACATAGGAGCTTATGATGCCCGTGACGCTGCTCATGAGAATGAAGAATATGACCAGGGCGACCTGCCATTTGTTTTTGAACATATATGAGAATATACGCTTTATCGTTTTGCCAATGTCGTCCGGCCTAGCCGTACGTACCTGTCTGTATCCTCTCTTAGTCTCCATGTCAAATCCCTTTCTCAGCCTTCAACGCCCTGCATCTGAGATATATACAGATCCCTGTAGATCTCGTTCCTGTCCATAAGATCATCATGCTGTCCGATATCGGTGATCTCTCCGTCATCCATGACTATGATCTTGTCGGCATCCTTCACGGATGCGATCCTCTGGGCGATGATTATCGTCGTCATGCCCGCAAGCCTTTCCTTAAGAGCCGTCCTTATCCTCTTGTCGGTATCTGTATCTACAGCGCTGGTGCTGTCATCAAGTACGATTATCTTCGGTTTTTTCATGAGAGCCCTTGCTATGCAGAGCCTCTGCTGCTGGCCTCCGGAAACGTTCACGCCACCCTGACCGAGCTCTGTATCGTATCCTTCAGGGAAAGATCTTATGAAATCATCCGCCTGGGCTGCCCTGCAGGCTTCGTATACCTCATCATCTGAAGCGCCCGGCTTGCCCCAGAGTATGTTCTCCTTTATCGTGCCTGAGAACAGAACGTTCTTCTGCAGCACCATGGCGACATCATCCCTTAAGTTTTTAAGCTTATAATCCTTGACGTTCCTGCCGCTTACCAGCACTTCTCCCGAAACGACATCATAGAGTCTCGGGATGAGCTGCACGAGAGTGGTTTTCGACGATCCCGTGCCGCCTATGATACCTACGGTCTCACCGGAATCTATCTTAAGATTGATGTTGTGGAGAGTATCCTTTTCCGCATCCTTGAAATAGCTGAAGCTGACGTTCTTAAACTCTATGGACCCGTCCTCCACCATGAGGCTCTCATCATTGCCGTCATCGGTTATGTCTATCTTCTCGTCTATGATCTCATTCATCCTGTCGACCGAAGCCTGTGAGATGACGATCTGCATGAGACAGTTCGAGATCATCATAAGCGAGAACAGTATCTGCCTTATATACGACAGATATGTCATGAATTCTCCTACGGTAAGATCGCCCCTTATCATTTCCTTCCCGCCGAACCAGGAGATGGCTATCATGCAGGAATACATGACGAATTCAAAGAACGGGCCGTTCAATATGACGAGCCTTTCGGCATATCTCTGCTGGTTCATGACACCGTCGGAAGACTTCCTGAACTTGACCTTCTCATATTCCGATCTTACGAAGGTCTTGACGACCCTTATACCTACGAGGTTCTCCTGGATATCCGAGTTCATGGCGTCTATCTTCCTCATCATGACCTTGAATCTCGGATGCGCGTTCGAAGCTATGAGGAAAAGACCCAGTGACAGCACCGGAAGAGCGACCAGGAATACGGTCGCAAGGCTCGGGCTTATCCTTAAGACCATTACGGTCGATATGATGAGGTTGAGGGGCGCCCTTGCCAGCATCCTTATTATCATCATGAACGCCATCCTTATCTGGAAAGCATCTGAGGTAAGTCTGGTGACAAGTGACGGGGTCGAGAACTTGTCTATATTGGCAAATGAAAAATCCTGTATCTTGCTGAAGATCTTCACTCTGAGATTCTTTATGAATCCCGTGCTCGCTATGGATCCGAAATGTCCCGAAAGCGCGCCGCAGATCATCGCAATGAACGACAGGCCGATCATCAGGAGCCCGCGCTGTTTTATATACTCGATATCGCTCCCGTTAGGCCCGTTGATGCCGTTGTCTATTATCTGTCCCATTATTATGGGTATGACGACGTCAAAGATAACTTCCAGGAAAACAAAGATCGGTGTAAGAATCGTATACCATTTGTATTTCCCAATGTAGCCGAAAAGTCTTCTCATCTGGTAAAGTCCCCCAAAAATCAAAACTGTCTTTCTTTTATGCCGCGAGACATTAAATATACACACTGCCGCGTGTGTATATTCGATCGTGTCTGATCAGTCCTGATTTAATTAACTGTTTAATTGTTTCCCTGATATTCTATATTAATATCAGCCGGATTGTCAAGCCATTGAGTCCTTCTTACAGCCTGAACATGCCTGCCTGCTGGGCTAGTGCGATGGTCTTTTTTATGTCGACCTTCATGGGGCCGTTCCTCATAAGCTTAAGCGCGATCCTGTCGCCCTTATGGAACCGCTGCTCCCTTTCGCCGTCAAGGGCGATTATCCCCTCGATCCCGGCCGTTATCCTTTTGGCTCCTCCTACGGGGATCATGTCCTTGTCGGTGACTCCGAACTGCTCTATCGTACCTGCGGCGATAGATGCCCTGTAATCTATACGATCGGTCGTAAGGCCCATATAGATGCCGTAATCATCCTCCGGTCCTATCACCGCGCAGGCACCTGCAAGAGCCGAGAAGCCTATGCTCGCCGGATGAGCCTGTGCCGCAAACACGGCTTTCATGTTCTCTATCTCCCAGATAGCCTTTGAGCCCTGATACAGATGTGACGATATGACCGCGTCGATAAGGGCTATATCCCTGAATTCCCCGTTTATATACACCTCTATACGCTTCGATCTCTCACACGCCTCGGAAGGCAGCACATAACCGCCTAAGATGGCGGCTGCCGCCAGCCCAACAACGGTCCCCTCGGTATGCTCGGGATATACGTTGTTCGTCCCTGTCGATATCGGTATCAGGGGAACGTCCCCTATCTCCTTTGCCGCGGCCCTGCTGGTGCCGTCTCCGCCCATCACTATGAACAGATCGCATCCCCGCTCCCTCATGATCTTAACGAAATCAGAGGTGTCCTGATGGTTCTCGTTTATCTTCATTTGAAGGACCTCGCAGTTGTCAAGGCCGTGAGCCTCGAATCTGTTCAGTATCCTTTCGGAGAGCTGATACCCGTCCGGCATCAGCACGATCTTATGCCCGCTACCGAACCTCCTCAACGTATACGCCGCTCTTTCCGCTATGTTCGCCTTCTCCTGATTATCTATTACGGTAGCGCTGCTCACTATCCTTCTCACGTCTTTTCCTGACATGGGATTTATAACGAATCCGACAGTTGCCATATTGCAGTCTCCTATTATTTGCTTATACTGTCAGGGCCGTTTTTCCTAAAAGGCTCTCTTGTCCTTGCAGCCCTGAAAAATTCCTTTATGATGTCCGAGCATTCCCCCGCCATCACCCCGCCCGTGACTTCGGCGGTATGGTTGAGTCCTCCCCGGCTCAGGTCGTACATGCTTCCGAAGGCTCCCCCCTTGGGATCCGGGGCTCCGTATACGACTCTTTTTATCCTTGAGTTCATCACGGCTCCGGCGCACATCGGACAGGGCTCGAGGGTGACGTACATGGTGCATCCGGTAAGCCTCCAGCTCCCTATGCTCTTCGCCGCTTTCCTGATGGCGATGATCTCGGCATGAGCCATGGGGTCTTTTCTGCCTTCGGTCCTGTTGTATCCCCGCGAGATTATCTTCCCGTCAAGCACGATCACACAGCCTACCGGGACCTCTCCCGCGTCTCCTGCTTTTCTGGCCTCCTTCAGAGCGGCCTCCATGAATCTTCTGTCCAAATCCATCTTTCATTACCGTTTCATGATCTCAACAAAAGAATTATAACATAAAAAGAGCGGATGTATTCCGCTCTTTGAAACTATTGCCGCTTATTCCGTTATCATGCCCTTGAGAGCATCGACGGTCTCCTTTATCCATCCGGAAGCGTCTACGTCTTCGAACTTTCCTTTGTCGCTGAGCTCAGCTACAGAGGGATCTATCGGTACTCTGGCGAGCACCGGTATGCCGAAATCGCTTTCTATCTCATCCGCATGGCTCGGTCCGAATATCTCATGCTCCTTCCCGCAGTCCGGGCATTTGAAATAGCTCATGTTCTCGATCGCTCCGAGTATGGGCTTGTTCAGCATGTTAGCCATGTTCACTGCCTTCGACACGATCATCGAGACCAGCTCCTGAGGCGAGGTCACTATGACGATCCCGTCGACCGGTATCGACTGGAAGATGGTTATCGGAACGTCGCCTGTTCCCGGGGGCATGTCTATTATCATATAATCGACATCTTCCCAGTAGACTTCCGTATAGAACTGCTGGACCATGCCGGATATGACCGGTCCTCTCCATACGACGGGCTGCGTCTCGTTTTCGAGAAGAAAATTCGTGGACATTATCTTTACGCCGTAGTGGTCGGATTTGAAGGGATATATCCCGTTCTCATCTCCCAGCGGTCTTCCGTACAGCCCAAAAAGTTTCGGGATCGAAGGACCGGTGATATCAGCATCAAGTATGGCCGTCAGATATCCCTGCTTTGCAAGCTCTACCGCGATCGAAGCGCTTACCATCGATTTCCCGACGCCGCCCTTTCCGCTCATTACGGCGATTATCTTTTTGATATGTGTCGTATCCTTGGGGACCGAATACTGGGGTCCGGGATTTCCGGCTGTCCTGCTGGGACAGTTAGCGCCGCAGGTCTCACAGTTATGTGTGCAGTTTTCCATCGTTTCACCTTTCATGTTTCGATTACCATAAAATCCCTGCGGATACCCGCCGGGATTTTATGGTTCGTTATATCTTATTTTCCGTCAGTACGGACTTCCGGGATCAATACATCCCTCCGCCCATTCCGCCGCCCATTGCCGCATTCGCTGCCGCCTCAGCCTGAGGATCGGGTATCTCTGCGACTATGCTGTCGGTGGTGAGGACCATTGCAGCTATCGAAGCAGCGTTCTGAAGAGCGCTTCTCGTGACCTTCTTAGGATCGATGATGCCGGATTTGATCATGTCGGTGTATGTGCCGTCGACAGCGTTGAATCCGTAAGCTTCGTTCCTGTTGGCGCGGATCTTCTCGACTATGACGCTTCCTTCATATCCTGCGTTTGCAGCGATCTGACGGACAGGCTCCTCAAGAGCTCTGAGAACAGTCTGCACGCCGGTCTTGAAGTCGCCGGAGGTCTCCTTTAACAGCTCCTTTACAGCTTTCTCTGTCCTTAAGAGAGCGGTTCCGCCGCCCGGGACGATACCTTCTTCGACAGCAGCCCTTGTTGCAGCAAGAGCGTCCTCAATACGGAGCTTGGTCTCCTTCATCTCCGTCTCGGTAGCAGCGCCTACCTGGATGACGGCAACTCCGCCCGCCAGTTTGGCCAGCCTCTCCTGGAGCTTCTCTATATCATAATCGGATGTGGACTCAGCGATCTCGGCACGGATCGCGGCGACTCTTCCGGCTATGGCCTTGGGATCTCCGTATCCTTCGACGATCGTGGTGTTCTCCTTGTCTACCTTGACCTGTCTTGCTCTTCCGAGCATATCCATCGTAGCTTCCTTAAGATCGATGCCGACTTCGTCGGATATCACGGTACCGCCTGTAAGAGCAGCGATATCCTGCATCATGGCTTTCCTTCTGTCACCGAATCCGGGAGCCTTTACGGCAACGCATGTGAATGTTCCGCGCAGCTTGTTGACCACGAGGGTAGCCAGAGCTTCGCCTTCGACATCCTCAGCGATGATGAGCAGCTTCTTGCCCTGCTGCACTACCTGCTCGAGGATAGGAAGGATCTCCTGGATATTGGATATCTTCTTCTCTGTAAGAAGGATGAGAGGATCGTCGAGCACAGCTTCCATCTTCTCGTTGTCCGTTACCATGTATGCGGAAGCATATCCTCTGTCGAACTGCATTCCTTCAACGACAGCGAGGTCTGTCTTCATGGTCTTCGACTCTTCGACCGTGATGACTCCGTCCTTGCCGACCTTTTCCATCGCCTGGGCTATCAGGTTTCCTATGCTCTCGTCAGATGCCGAGATGGAGGCTACCTGGGCTATTGCGTGTGAATCGGTAACAGGCTTGGCCATTTCAGCAAGTGCATCCACTGCCGCATCGGCTGCCGCAAGGATACCCTTCTTTATTATCATAGGATTGGAACCGGCTGCGACGTTCTTCTCGCCTTCCCTGATGATCGCCTGAGCGAGCAGGGTAGCTGTCGTCGTTCCGTCTCCGGCGACGTCGTTCGTCTTTGTCGCGACTTCGCGCACGAGCTGAGCGCCCATATTCTCAAACGGATCTTCAAGGTCTATGTCCTTAGCGATCGTGACACCGTCGTTGGTGATCACGGGGGATCCGTATTTCTTATCTAAAACTACATTCCTGCCTTTCGGGCCGAGAGTTGACTTTACTATATCAGCAAGTTTGTTTACGCCGTTCTGCAGTGATTTTCTGGCTTCATCACCGTATTTGATCTGTTTTGCCATAAATGATTACCTTCCTTTTATACTTAAACTATTCAACGATTGCTAAAATATCATTCTGACGGACAATTATGAGCTCCTGGCCGTCTATCTTTACTTCAGTCCCCGAGTACTTGGAGTAGATGACCTTCTGTCCTACGCTGACTTCCATCTTGACTTCTTTTCCGTCGACAACTCCGCCGGGACCCACTGCTTCAACTATAGCGTACTGCGGCTTTTCCTTTGCGGATCCTGTAAGAACGATCCCGCTCTTTGTCGTCTCTTCATACTCCGTTGCTTTTAATACAACTCTGTCTCCTAAAGGTTTAACTGTCATTATTAGGCCTCCCTAAAAAAATATCTCACATAATTGTTAGCACTCAAACACCTCGAGTGCTAACACTGTTATATTATAGTCATACGGCCCCGGTTGCAATTCCTGATTTTTCATGTTTTTATGCTTTTATCTTCTGTTATCTCTTGTTTTCTCCGTTTTACTCCGTTTTTTATCGAGCGGTCCCGCGCGGCCGTATTCACACTTTATTTTCAAAAGCCCCAATAAAAAACAGCGCCGGTACCTGCCTCCGCATTTTCATATCCCTCTTAAAAAATATGGCTGTAAGTCCCTTTTTTGTAATACAATATGTATTAGTAATCACAAACTACGGAGTGGCAGTATCATGAAGACCGTTTTTATAACAGGCGTCTCTTCCGGTATAGGAAGGGCCTGCGCCGAGATGTTCCTTGAGCACGGATGGAAGGTAGCCGGCACGTCGAGATCCGGCAGAGAGATACCCGGCGTATCTGTATATGCCATGGATCTTTCGGACCCTGACAGCATAGTATCAGCGATAGAAGGGGCTTTTTTAAAAGAACGGATAGACCTTTTCGTGCAGTGCGCGGGTTCAGGTACGGCGGGAGCCTTCGAGGATTTTTCCGATGAACAGCTGTCAGGCGAGATCAACATCCTTTTCCTCGGCGCTTCGCGCGTGATAAAGCAGGCGATCACGTGCATGCGCAGGCAGGGCGGTGGAAGGATCATAGTCATAGGTTCGGTCGCGGGCAGGATCCCCCTTCCCTATCAGAACGTATACAGCGCGTGCAAGGCAGCCCTGTATTCGCTCGTATCGGCAGTAAGGCTCGAGGTGGCGCAGTTCGGGATAGACATGTGCGTCGTAGAGCCCGGCGACACGAAGACCGGCTTCACCGCCGCAAGAAAGCTCACGGAAAAGAATACATACGGCAGGGACAGGGACCGCGCGATAGCGCAGTTCGAGCACGACGAGATAAACGGGGTATCCCCGAAAACGGCCGCATCCCAGGTATACGGCATATCGAAAAAAAAGAAGATCCGGTCAAGATACGCCGTATGCATAAAATACAAGCTTCTGTGCTTCATCTTCGGCATCTGTCCGGGTCCCGTAAGAGACTTCGCGCTCAAGGCCTTATACTTCTGATAAAAAAAGCAGCTGTAAGCTGCTTTTTTGTTTTACCACCATATGAAATTCTCGGTTTTCACATGCGACACTTCGTCGCTGAGCTCAGAAGTCAGCTCGTATACCTTTTCCGAGGCAACGGTCGAGCTCCTCATCTCGGTCCTGAGCGCCGACATTGCGTCCGTTATGGCTTTCGCATTCGCTTCGGAGATCCTGTCCCTATAGGACTCAAGGAAAGTCTCGGCATCATCGAGCGCTCTGTTAGCTTTTGCCATCGCGTCGGCGAGCTTTGCCTGTTCCTGGCTCCATTCATAGGTATGGAGCGTGCACTCGACCCGCTTGTCAGGGAGCATGAGGTTCGGGAAGTATTCAGTGATCTTGTTCTGATCGAGCTTGAAATAGACCGAATCCTCGGGAAGGACGACGACCGATCCGTCTATCCTCGACTCCTGCGGGCAGTACTGGCTGCACAGCATGCCGGTCTCCCTGCATACCGTTTCCATATGATGGATGTCGCAGGTCTCCTTCGGAACCGTTCCCTTTGCGAAGAGATCCTTTACGGGCGGATGCTTCTTATCGAGCCTGCAGGCATCCGTTGCAAGCTTACCTGATACGCTGCAGACGGTCTCCTTCACAAGGCCGTAATCCTCGTAGGAGCCTTCCAGTATATCCCTGTCATCAAGACCTTCGTGGATCTTTTCCATATATTTCTTCCACAGGGGGGCTGCCGTCTTCGATCCGGATGAATCCTTTGCGAGCCTCTCGAAATTATCATGCCCTATCCATACGACGCTCGTGTAATAGGGAGTGAATCCCGCGAAAAGCGCTCCTCTCTCATATGCGACGGATCCGGTCTTTCCTGCGACGGTCATTCCGGAGAACCTTGCGGGCTTTCCCGTTCCGTTCTCGGCCGCGGTCTTAAGAACGTCAACGAGCATGTATGCCGTCGACTTCTTGAATCCCTGATGCCTCTCCTGCACGTCCTCTGCAGTGAGGATGACGTTCCCGTTCCTGTCAGTGACCTTAACGAAAGCTATGGGCTCGATATACGTGCCGCCGTTAGCTATGGCACAGTACGCTCCGGTGAGGGAAAGGGGATCTATGCCGCTGGACCCCAGCGCCAGTCCCACTCCGTCCCTGTTGATGCTTTCAGGGTCGACACCAAGATTGATCAGTGATTCCGCTGCCGTGTCGAGAGTAGTCATATACATGAGCGTCCTTGCAGCCGCGTTGTTCCAGGATCCGTTTATGGCCTGTCTTATCGTGACAGGACCGAGCGTGCCCTTTGATGTCGTGGGATATCCCGAAGCTGAATCCCAGCCCTCGATCGGAATAAGGATATTGTCAACGACGCTTGCCGGGGAATATCCCTTATCGAAAGCGGGTCCGTAAACGGCTATCGGCTTTATGGTCGATCCGACAGGCATCCTGTTCGTGACCGCCCTGTTGTTCGTGAGCTTGGTCGTGGGCACGTATCTGCTCCCCACCATGCCCTTTATATATCCCGTATGCTGATCCATCACGACCGCGGCCGCCTGAGGCTGTATCGTAAGGGAACCGTCCGCCTGCTTGACGGTAGCGGATTCGGGGTTCCTGAGCGCGGGATAGGCGCTGTAGTTCTCGAGCGTATCCTCGAGTATCGTCTGTATATTCGTATCTATCGTGGTATATATGGAATACCCCGATGTCCTGAGCTCGTTTTCTATAGCGGCCCTGTTCGCCTTGTTGTATTCGAGCCCTCTGTATTCGATGAATTTCTTTATGACGTCGGAGATGGCGTATTCCACGAAGTGGGGATAGCTGTACATCTTGCTGGTGGACGATTCCTCTATCACGGTGAACCTGTCCTCAAGCGCACTGTTCCTTTCTTCAAGGGATATGTAGCCTGCCGTGTACATCGCGTCAAGCACGTGCTTTATCCTTGCGTCGAGCCTTGTCGTATCCTTTTGGACATAGAAGGCGTTCCTCGGGTTATAGATCGAGGGATACTGCGTTATGCCTGCGAGGCACGCCATCTCCCTTAAGGTCAGTTCTCCGAGCTCCTTGCCGAAATAATCCTTTGCCGCGGCCTTTACCCCGTAGTTCGTCCCCCCTAGAGGTATCGTGTTGAGATAGGCCTCGAGTATCTGTTCTTTCGAGTATTCCTTTTCCAGCTGCAGGGCAAGATAGGCTTCCTGTATCTTTCTCTTATAGGATCTTTCCGAGGTCAGGAGCTGGTTCTTTATCAGCTGCTGCGTGATGGTGCTGCCCCCGGCCGATGAGCCTCCCGAAAGATTCCCTACGAACGAAGCTATGAGCCGTTTGAAATCCACGCCCTTATGATGATAGAACCTTACGTCCTCGACCGCTATGACGGCCTTCTCAAGAAGATCGGGTATCTCATCAAGAGAAGCGAAGTATCTGTTTTCCATACCTGCGTATGTCGTAAGGAGGACCCCGTCCTCGGTATAGATGTTCGAAGTAAGGTCGTTCTGCGCCAGCTGCTCAAGATCGAGATCGGGCGTAGTCTCAAGGTAAGCGTTCGCCAGTCCCATGACCGCGCCGAAACCTATGCCTATGACGCATACAAGTCCCAGGATCATCACCTTTGAAGACGTGACCATGAGCTGGAGGAAGAACGGGGATCCCTTTTTCCTCTGTTTGAAAAGGCTCGTGGGTTCCCTTCCCGGTCCGCGCAGCTCTTTCTCCGAAAGCTCCGGCCTTGGCCTTTTTGCTGTCTTCCTGCCTGAAGGCGCCCCGGTAAAGATCACGGTCCCTCCCGCAAGGGCTTCCTTCGTCTGCTGTCCGTCGGCCCACCGGTTCCCTTCGCCCCTGCTTGAGATGAAGAATCTCTTCACGGCGATAAAAGCGCGCACGAAAGAATCGCGGATCTTTTTGCCTGTCTCCGTGAAAAATCTCTTTACCTTATTTACAGTGTCCTTAAATAAGTTCTTTTTCTCATCCATCTCAGATATGCCCCTTCAAGGGATCGGTCAAACAGCATTTTATCATAACGGCCTGACATATTAAAGTTCCCGCGGCCGCCTACTGTTTACGGAAATGTATATTATTTATTAACGTTTCATATCCCCGTTAAAACCAAAAGAGCCCGTTTAAGGGCTCTTTCATCTTTATGTCATTCAGGTCTCTCTTTTCCCATGAAGCAGACCGCAAGGGTCCCGGGGCCGCAGTGGGCTCCTATGACGGGGCCTACATCCATGACCAGCACCTTCTTAAAATCGAAACGGCTCTCGGCCTCCTCCTTCATCTGCTCCGCGGCTGCGGGATTGTCGGCATGATAAATGATAAGAAGATCGTGCGATACGGGGTCGTCGGTAAGATTCTCTTCCACCTTGTCCATAAGGTATCTTACGGCCTTTTTCTTTCCCTTAACCTTGTCGTACGCCACTATCGAACCGTCTCTCTTTAGGAGCAGTACGGGCTTTAGGTCAAGGATCGTCCCGAACGTCGCCGTCACGGCGTTGACCCTTCCCGTGCTCTTAAGATACATCAGGCTGTCCACCGTGAAGAAATGCAGCGCCTTCATCCTGTTGTCTATGACCCAGTCCCTCACCTCGTCAAGGCTCTTTCCTTCCTCATGGAGCCTTACGGCGTGATATACGAGCTGCCCCGCGCCCATCGCTATTGAAAGAGAGTCTACTATCTCTATCCTCATGCCGGGATAATCCGCGAGCGCGTCCTCCCTTGCCTTTAAGGCCAGGTCCATATGCCCGCTCAGCTTTGATGAGAAGGCGATATAGAGGATATCCTTCCCGGTCTTTAAGATATCTTCGAAAAACATCTGTATGTCATACGGCGGGCGGGTCGAGGTCGAGGCTTTCACACCGCTCCTTACGGCATCGAAAAAGCCCTTGAAATCGGTCTCTCTTCCGAGATCGAACAGCTTTTCCTCGTCTCCCAGCGTATACGGCATGAGAAACACCGGAACATTGTGTTCATCCGCAAAATAATAGGGGATCTCCGTGTCCGAATCTGTCATGACAACGTATTCTCTCATGGCTGCTCCTTTCAGCATTGCCCAATAATCATAAAAGAAGTATATCCACATTATTGACGGCAGTTTACCTGTATATGATACTCCATCTTAACGGCATTTGCAAATCCGCGGTCCTCCCCGGGCTTTTCCCGCGATTGTAAAGCCTGCCGCGCCGGTGCTAAAATCAGACAGGAGGAGACGCGCGATGGCATCATATATCTGGAACCCGTGGCACGGCTGCAGAAAGTATTCCGAGGGCTGCAGGAACTGCTATGTATTTAGAAGAGACATATCGATAGGGAAGGACGCTTCCGTAGTATATAAAACGAAGGATTTCTGCCTTCCCGTAAAAAAGCTCAGGAGCGGGGCATACAGGATACCCTCCGGCAGCTTCGTCTACGCCTGCATGACATCTGATTTCTTCCTTGAGGACGCAGATCCGTGGAGGGAAGACGTCTGGAAGATGATAAGGGAAAGGGAAGACCTCGACTTCAGCATAATAACCAAGAGGATAGTCCGCTTTTCCTCCTGCATACCTCAAGACTGGGGCCGGGGCTACGACAACGTCAGCATATGCCTGACTGTGGAGGATCAGGAGGAGGCTGACAAAAGACTGCCCGTTTTCAGTGAGCTCCCTATACGGCACAGGTCGGTCATCTGCGAGCCTCTTTTAGGCCGGATAGACCTTTCGAGATATCTTTACTTCTGCGACTCGGTCACGGTCGGGGGCGAATCGGGGCCGGAAGCCCGCGTGTGCGATTTTAAGTGGGTGGAAGACATAAGAAGGCAGTGCATGGAGCAGCATATACCCTTCCATTATCATCAGACAGGGGCAAAACTGTTAAAAGACGGAAAGATTTACAGGATACCCAGGAAGCTGCAGTCTTCCCAGGCAGGTCTCGCCTTCAGGGATAAGGATCTATAGGGGCACGATCTCGAATACCTTGAGCCTCCCGTCCTTCACCCTGAACCTTATGTCCATGCCGGCATACGGGAATCCGTAGGGCAGTTCCCCGTCGGGAAGATAGGACGGCCTCGGGTCGCAGGCAAGTATCTCCCTTAAGGCCTGTCTTTTTTCCTCGGGTATCATATTCATAAGACCGTCGGGGATCTCTACCTCAAGCACGTGCAGAAGACCTCTTTCAGAAAACCCTCCCCTGGCATCGGGGCGGCTGTCGGTGTACGGTATATACGGCTTCACATCATATACGGGAGTGCCGTCTGCCATGTCTGCGCCGGATACGGTTATTATTTTGTGTCCGTCCCTGCTCCTGCCCATGCCCTCTATCCTGACGGACGATATGGCAATGGGATTAGGCCTGTTGGGAGATCTCGTGGCAAATACGCCCATCCTTCTGTTCCCGCCGAGCCTCGGCGGCTTGACCGTGGGCGACCAGCTGTAGAGGCCGTTCATGGAAAAGCCCCATATTATCCATAGATGCGAGAAATCCTCAAGCCCTCTGAAGGCGTTGTCATCGCTGTATTCCTTTAAAAACACTATGTCGGACATTAGGGAAGGACAGAGCCCGCTCTGTCTGGGAGCCCCGAACTTTCCCCCAATGTCGTTCCTTATATACGCTATGGGCGTTACCGATATGACGTTTTCCTTTATGTCCATACAGGGTCTCCTTTTATCCGTTCGGTGAGAAATGAGGATATAAAAAAGAGCTGGTGATGAGAATCGAACTCATGAACCTCTTCATTACCAATGAAGTGCTCTACCGACTGAGCTACACCAGCATTAAGCATGTCCAATTATATATCCCGCATATCAAAAAAGCAAGTATTTTAAAAACAAGTTTAAGCGGAGGCTCCGCCTGGCGTTTTCTTTCTTTCTAAATCATCATCATTAATATATAATACACGATATAACAGACGTATCTTAATCATTTTCAGGAGGACCTTATGAGAGCAGTTATAGCTGTGATAGGGCAGGACAAGCCGGGCATAATAGCAAAAGTCAGCAACGTTTGCTATCTGGCTAACTCGAACATTCTGGACATCACCCAGACCGTTCTTCAGGACAGTATATTCAGCATGATAATGGTCGTCGATCTCGACGGCCTGAACATAGGCTTTCCGGAATTCAAGGAAAGGCTCAGGGCGGCGGCCGAGGAGCTCGGCGGCCTTGAGGTGCATGTGCAGCGCGAGGAGCTCTTCAGCTCCATGCACAGGATCTGAGAGGAGACCGTAATATGCCGGCTTTCCTTACGACAAATGAGATAATATCGACCATAGACATGGTCAGGAACCAGAATCTTGACGTCAGGACCATCACCATGGGCATCTCGCTTCTCGACTGCTGTGACAGCGACCCCAAAAAGGTGATCTCAAAGATGAAGGCGAAGATCGCCCGCCTGGCCAGGGATCTAGTCAGGATCGGGAACGACATATCTGACGAATACGGTATCCCCATAGTGAATAAAAGGATCTCCGTCACCCCCGTTTCCCTTATAACCCAGTCATGCGGAACGGATTCGTACGTTCCTTTCGCAAAGGCGCTGGACGAGGCCGCAAAAGAGGTCGGGGTCGATTTCATAGGCGGTTTTTCGGCGCTCGTCCATAAAGGGATAACGGAAGGCGAGTCGCACTTCCTTTCGTCGATACCGGAGGCGCTTGCCGTGACCGATCTCGTGTGCAGCAGCGTCAACGTCGCCAGTACCAGGAGCGGCATCAACATGGACGCCGTACGCATCATGGGCGGGATAATAAAGGAGTCCGCAGCGCTCACCGCAAAGAGGGACGGCATAGGCGCGGCGAAGCTGGTGGTTTTCGCCAATGCCGTAGAAGACAACCCGTTCATGGCAGGCGCGTTCCACGGCACCGGGGAAGGAGACTGTGTGATAAACGTAGGCGTGAGCGGCCCCGGAGTCGTGAGCTCGGCCATCGAGCATATGGAAGGAGCGTCTTTCGACGAGCTTGCGGAGCAGATAAAGAAAACGGCTTTCAATATAACGAGAGTAGGTGAGCTCGTGGCAAGAGAGGCCTCAAGGCGGCTCGGCGTCAGGTTCGGCATAGTCGATCTTTCCCTCGCCCCGACCCCGGCGGTAGGGGACAGCGTCGCAAGGATACTTGAGCTCATGGGGCTCGAATGCTGCGGCGCACACGGCACTACCGCTGCCCTGGCTCTCCTCAACGACGCGGTGAAGAAAGGCGGCATAATGGCTTCCTCGCACGTTGGCGGTCTTTCGGGAGCATTCATCCCCGTGAGCGAAGACGCCGGCATGATAAACGCGGTAAGGAACGGCACGCTCTCACTTAACAAGCTCGAGGCCATGACCTCCGTCTGCTCCGTAGGGCTCGATATGATAGCCATCCCCGGGGATACTCCGGCCGATGTCATCTCGGCTATAATAGCCGACGAGATGGCCATAGGCGTAGTCAACAACAAGACCACGGCATGCAGGCTGATACCCGTCCCCGGAAAGGGCGTAGGCGATGAAGCCAGCTTCGGCGGGCTCCTTGGCGGCGCCCCGATAATACCGGTGAACGCAAGCTCCCCTTACGGATTCGTCCAGAGGGGAGGAATAATACCCGCTCCTCTCCACTCGCAGAGGAACTGAACGACAGGAGGAAGATATGTCTTTTGACAGAAGCCGGGACTCCATGCCCGAAGAAACAAAATGGAGACTTGAGGATATTTTTGAGACCACCGACGCATGGGAAAAGGAATTCAGCGAGCTTTCCCTCCTTATCCCCGAAGTAAACAGGCTCAGGGAAGATCTGCTTGTCAGCGCAGACAGCTTGCTTTCGGGGCTCAGGCTCATAGACGAGGCATCGCTTAAGGGCGAACGTCTGTTCGTTTTCGCAAGGATGGGCCGTGACCAGGACAATACCGATCCGCTCTTCCAGTCGCTTACCGAACGGATAGCCTCTCTTTTAACTGATCTGTCCTCGGCCTTATCCTGGTTCGAGCCGCTGATCCTGTCATGCCCCGAAGAAAAGATAATAGGTTATCTTAGCGAAAAGGAAGAGCTCGGGATATACAGGCACAACATCGAAGATATAATAAGGAGCAAGCCCCACGTCCTTTCCGAAAAGGAGGAGCGTCTGCTCTCGATGGCCGGGGATTTTGCCGGCGGCGCTGAGACCATCTTCACGATGCTGAACAACGCCGACATGAGATTCCCGTCCTTTACAGACAGCTCCGGGAAAGAAGAGGAGCTCTCGCACGCAAGATACCTTAACATAATGAGGAACAGGGACAGGGAGACCAGAAAGACCGCATATGAGACGTATTACGGCGAATATAAAAAATTCACGAACACCATAACGGCCACATATTCGACGAGCGTGAAAAAGGACATCTTCTATGCAAGGGCAAGGGGCTTTGACAGCTCGCTTGAGAGCGCGCTCTTTAAGGACAATATCCCTGTTTCCGTATATGACGGGCTCATAGACGCCGTACATGAAAACATATCAACGCTCCACAGATATATGGGGCTCAGGAAAAAGCTCCTTGGGGTCGACAAACTGAACATGTACGAC
Organism: Christensenellaceae bacterium; assembly: GCA_017523755.1. Lineage (GTDB taxonomy): Bacteria > Bacillota > Clostridia > Christensenellales > Christensenellaceae > SIG371. Next base: position 18,586 of record JAFWWA010000019.1, read on the forward strand.
ATATACGTCCCTCTCGTTTCCGACGTTAAAGAGGAATACACTTATGAAAGAGCAAAAAAGACCGTGATCGAGGCTCTCGCGCCTCTCGGAAAGGACTATGTCGAGACCGTGAAGGAAGCCTTTTCCTCGCACTGGATCGATGTCTATGAGAATACCGGGAAAACGTCCGGCGCGTATTCGTGGGGCGTCTACGGCGTCCATCCCTATATGCTTTTAAATCACAGCGACGATCTTGAGAGCATGTTCACGGTCGCGCATGAGATGGGCCACTCGATGCATACGTATTATTCGAACATGAACCAGCCGTATGCTACCGCCGGATATTCGATATTCGTAGCCGAGATCGCCTCGACGGTAAACGAGATACTCTTAACGAAATACCTTCTTAATAAGACTTCTGACAGGAAGATGAGGGCGTACCTTCTAAATCACTTCATCGATCAGATAAGGACCACCGTCATCAGGCAGACCATGTTCGCCGAATTTGAGAAGATCGTCCACGAGATGGCGGAGAAAGGGGAACCGCTTACATCCAGAGCTCTCTGCGATATCTACGGAAAGCTCAACAGCTTCTATCACGGCCAGCATATGGAGCCTGACGATACGATCTCATACGAATGGTCAAGGATACCTCATTTCTACGGCGCCTTCTATGTATATAAGTACGCGACCGGATTCTCGTGCGCGGCAGCGATAGTCCGCCGCATCGAAAACGGAGGACTGGAGGATTACAGGCGCTTCCTGTCGGCAGGCGGGAGCGACTATCCCCTTGAGATCCTTAAGATCGCCGGCATCGACCTCAAGCAGGCGATCTCGGAATGCATGGCCGAATTCGGGGCTGCGGTAAGCGAGCTCGAGGAGCTGCTCCTTGGCTGATATGTACTTTTCCTGACGCCCCGGGGGAAGCTTTCCTCCGGGGCATTGCTTTCCCCTCCCGCTTTCTTGACACAGCCCTGACGTTTTGCTAATATGCATCTCAAAGGCCGGGAGGGAATAATTATGCATTTTCCCATGATGCCGGCACCGTTTCAATATATAAAAGGGAGCATTCTCAAATGATACTAAGCGTAGACCTCAAAGGAAACAGCTATGACATCCACATAAAAAGAGGGATCCTTAAGGATCTGCCGGGCACTGTGGACCTTGACAGGAAGGTGCTCATCGTCACCGACAGCGGCGTTCCCGAGATATATTCCAGGACGGTCGCTTCCCGCTCAGGGGAGCCCGTCATAGTAACGGTCCCCGAGGGGGAAGGCAGCAAATCGATACGCGAATTCGAGCATATCCTTAAGGTCATGCTAAGCCATTCCTTCTCCAGAAAGGACTGTGTTGTCGCCGTAGGAGGCGGGGTCCCTGGCGACCTTGCCGGATTCTGCGCCGCATCATACATGAGAGGCATCGATTTCTACAACATGCCTACGACCCTTCTCTCACAGGTCGATTCCTCCGTAGGAGGAAAGACCGCCGTGAATCTCGACGGTATAAAGAACATAGTCGGAGCTTTTTATCAGCCGAAGGCCGTCATCATAGATCCCGGGACCCTTGACACTCTTCCTGAAAGACAGCTGGCAAACGGATACGCGGAAGCGCTCAAGATGTCCGTTACTTCCGACAGCTCCCTCTTTGAAATATTTGAAAATGAAGACCCTCTTTTACACATAGAGACCGTTATCGAAAAGGCGCTTAAAGTCAAGATATCGGTCGTCGAACAGGATGAGAAGGAACGCGGCTTAAGAAGGATACTCAATTTCGGGCATACGATAGGGCACGGCATAGAAAGCTGTGCCGGAGGAGAGCTTTATCACGGCGAATGCGTCGCCGTAGGGATGCTCGCGATGTCTTCTAAAGAAGTGAGGAGCCGCCTTCTTCCCGTATATGAAAAGCTCGGGCTGCCGGTATCGTGCCGGTACGCCGCCCAGGATATATTCAGCGCCTGCATGCATGACAAAAAGTCTTCGGGCGCCCGTGTCTCCGCCGTCTTTTCCGACAGGATCGGCAGCTGCTATATAAAGGATATGGACTTTGAGTCGCTCATCCCTCTTATAGACAGCGTGACGGAAGGCAGGACATCATGAACGGGAAGGATACAGACGCTTTAAAATGCGGGCTTCTAGGCCGCAGGCTCGGCCACAGCTTCTCCCCGGAGATACACGGCATGCTGGCCGGTTACAGGTATGATCTTTATGAAAGGGAACCAGGGGAGCTCCCGGCATTTTTCAGTGAGAGCGGGCTCCGCGGCCTGAACGTCACGATACCGTATAAAAAGGATGTCATACCCTTTCTTAAGGATCTCTCTCCTGAAGCAGAACGGATAGGCGCTGTTAACACCGTCGTTTTCGATGATGACGGGATGCACGGCTACAATACCGACGCATACGGTTTTGAAAAGCTTCTTCTTTCGAGCGGCTGCGACATAGCGGGGAAAAAGGTCCTTATACTTGGCAGCGGCGGCGCGTCAGCCGCTGTAAGATACGTGCTCAACCTGCATCACGCTGACAGCATAGTCATCTCACGGACCGGAAAGAACAATTATTCCAATCTCAGCCAGCACTATGACGCGGAGTTGATCGTGAACACGACTCCCGTAGGGATGTTTCCGGACCTTGACGGCTCTCCTGTCGGTCTTGCACCGTTCCGGTCTCTTAAAGCCGTTATAGACCTCATATATAATCCTCTTAATACAAGTCTTATGCTCGACGCCCGGGAACTGGGTATTGGCGCGTTCAACGGCATGACGATGCTGGTGTACCAGGCAAAAAGAGCGGCTGAGCTGTTTTTAAGGACATCCATAGACGATGCCGAAGCGGAGAGGATCATCTCCTTAATAACAGAAAGCAAATCGAATCTCATAGTATTTAAGGACAGAGCCGGATCCGGTATTCAAGAGCTGTCTTATATGACCGGAAGAGAGACGGTCGATCTTACGAAAGGACTGCCTCCGCTTAAGGAGCTTACGGCTTTATGCGGACGCCCGGGATCGGTCATGATCACCAACGAAGACATCATGGATGACCGCCGGGTAAAAAGGCTCATTATGCATAACGGTGTCATCGTATCCGGGGAAAATGCAGGCGGCATGCTTAAATAAGTTACCGTACGGCCTCACGGTTGAGGACCTGCCGGCAATGATGATAGAATCAATCCATAACAGAAATTAAAGAAGAGCTTTTGTGCGCGAGCTCGGTATATAAAGGACATGGCAAAATGAAAATCTTAGTGATCAACGGCCCCAACATCAACATGCTGGGCATACGCGAGCCAAGGATATACGGTAAGGAGACTTATCAGACACTTGTGGACATGATAAGGACCTACGGAGAGGAAAACAGGATCGTAACAGACATCTTCCAGTCGAATCACGAGGGTGCCCTCGTTGACCGTATCCAGGACGCATATATGAAATATGACGGGATCGTCATAAATCCCGGCGCTTATACCCATACCAGCATAGCGCTCCTTGACGCCCTCAAGGCCGTAGGCATCCCTGCCGTGGAAGTCCACATCTCCGATGTTTCCAAAAGGGAGGATTTCAGGCAGATAAGCTATATAAGGGCCGCGTGTGTCAAAAGCATCATAGGCCACGGTATCGGCGGCTATATCGAAGCGATATCGTTCCTGAAGGAGAATGCTGACAAATGAAGGCTGTGATCCGTCCTTCAAGGGCATCGGGCCGCGTCTCAGCCCCTCCTTCCAAAAGCATGGGCCACAGGCTGCTGATATGCGCCGGTCTTGCCGAAGGAAAAAGCACCGTTAAAAATGTCGGTATGAGCCAGGATATCCTTGCCACGCTCGACTGTCTTCGCGCGCTCGGGGCGGGCATAGAGATATCGGGAAAGGACATCCATATATCAGGGACCGGCGGCGGTTTCGAGGGTTCAGATCTTTACTGCCGGGAGTCCGGAAGCACTCTCCGGTTCTTTATCCCCATATGTCTTCTTTCCCGTGCGCAGTATACTCTTTACGGCAGCGGGCGGCTTCTTGAAAGACCTCTGAGCATATACGAAGATATCTGCAGAGAGCAGGACCTCGGATTTAAAAAGAGCCCCGGCTCCCTTTCCGTAAGAGGCCCTCTTTTAAGCGGGGATTTCCGTTTTGCAGGGAACGTAAGCAGCCAGTTCGTTTCAGGCCTGCTTTTCGCGCTCCCGCTTCTTGACCGTGACAGCAGGATACACCTTATACCTCCCGTTGAGAGCCGTTCATATATAGACATGACGATGCACGCCCAGAGCCTTTTCGGGGTACGCACATACTGGGAAGATGGGAACACCATCATGGTCCCGGGCGGCCAGAGATACGCCGGCGGAGATGTCAGCGTCGAAGGCGATTACTCAAATTCCGCCTTTCTTGAAGCGTTTAATATGGTCGGCGGGGATGTAACGGTCCTCGGGCTCAAAGGATCAAGCCTTCAGGGCGACAGCGTATACAGGGAGCTTTATAAAAAGCTTTCTTCAGGGCGTCCTATCATAGACCTTTCTGACTGTCCGGACCTGGGGCCTGTCCTGTTCGCTCTTGCTTCAGCGCTCAACGGAGCGTCATTTACCGGTACGGAAAGGCTCAGGATAAAGGAAAGCGACCGCATACAGGCTATGAAGGACGAGCTTATTAAACTTGGAGCTGATCTTGAAACGGAGGGGGACACGGTCAGTATCCCCGGATCTGTGCTCCATCGTCCTGACGTACCGCTCAGCGGACACAACGATCACCGTATAGTCATGGCTCTTTCCGTCCTTCTCTCACTGACAGGAGGAACGATAGAGGGAGCGGAAGCCGTAAGCAAGAGCTTCCCTGACTTTTTTGACATTTTGAGGAGACTGAATATCGAGGTGGATCTATATGACTGAAAAAGACAACAGATATCTCATAGTAGGGCTTGGGCTCATGGGCGGAGGATACGCTCAGGGCCTCTCATCGCTCGGCATGCATGTGGCGGCAATAGACAGGGATCCGGACTCGATAGCTTTCGGGATCGAAAACGGATATATAGAGAAGGGAAGTACTGATGCCGATCCCACCCTTATAGCCTCATCCGACAGGATCATATTCGCGCTCTATCCCGAGATCTTTATAAAATGGATGGAAGAGAACGCGCATCTCATCAGACCGGGAACGCTTTTGACCGACGTGACGGGAGTAAAGAGCCCCGTCGTTTCAAGGATACAGGAGCTCCTTCCCGAGGGAGCTGAGTTCATAGCCTCCCACCCGATGGCCGGGCGAGAGGTATACGGCGTACGGAACAGCAGCAGCGTCATTTTTAAGAACGCGAATTTCATAATAACCCCGACGGAAAAAAACACCGAAGAAGGTATAGAATGGTGCCGGTCCCTTGCAGTGTCGCTGGGATTCAGGAAGATCTCCGTGATCTCGCCTGCCGAGCACGACTATATGATAGCGTTCGTCTCCCAGCTGACGCACTGCATAGCCGTTACGCTCATGACCTGCAACAACAACACGCATCTTGCGGACTATACAGCGGACTCCTTCCGGGATCTTACCCGGATCGCGAACATAAACGACGAGATGTGGAGCTCTCTCTTCATAATGAACAAAGAGTTCCTGCTTGACCAGATGGACAGCTTCATAAGGGAATTCGGAGAGCTGAGGGATCTTGTGGAAAACGAAGATTATGAAGGGCTGAAAAAGAAGATGAGGCTTTCAAGCAAGAGAAGGAAAGCTTTTGATCTGAAGGAAAAACAGTGATATAACGGTTCTACAATAAATGTTGGGGTGTGAAAACACTTCAACATTTTTTGATACAAAAAAATCGAGCATAAAGTGCGACATTGGTTTAAAATTTAATCGCCAAAAAAAACTCAAACAAGGAGGCACTGGTTATGCTCGACAATA
>JAFWWA010000020.1 GCA_017523755.1 Christensenellaceae bacterium
AAACGGATACACAGAAGGAATGAACAACAAGATCAAGGTCCTGAAGAGGGTATCGTTTGGGATCCGGAACTTTAACAGATTCAGAACCAGGATACTTTTGGCAGCAGGTTAAGGATATCTGTTTAAAACAAATATTAAGTGGCTGTCTTTGGTATGCCCATTTTTACTAGTTTTGGATATAGATCATGATCAGGTTCGATGGTGAGCACAAAAACAGCTACAAGATCATGATCTTGTAGCTGTTTTGATTAAACAATCTTGTCCTAATTTTATGCCCTACCCCAACATTTGACATAGAGCCTTTTTTGTTTGTCTTCAGACGGATCAGATCTTTTTTCTGAAGATCCGGTATACGGCCATGTCAAGGAGCATGAACGACGCCATGAGAAGGAAGCCGGCAGTATAGCTGAACTGCCTTACCATCTGTCCCATTATGACGGGACCGACTGTCATCCCTATCCCGTATATGGCCTGATACATGCCCATGGCTGCGGATTTGCAGTACTGCGGACAGCCTTCTATGGCTGACGACATGAAAGCCGAACCCAGCATCGAATTTGCCATTGCCCCGAAAAACTGGGCTATGAATACAGTGACGACGCTTTTTGCCGTTCCTACTGCGACGCAGTATGCAGCGAATACCGAAAGGCAGATATATATCACTGTTGAAAGTCCGAGGGAACGCATGGGCTTCGACCTTAAAAGGCTCGAGCCGAGAAAGGCGGACGCCATGGTGAGGATGCTCAGGGCTCCAAGAAGCCTGTCACCGGCTCCCAGCTCCTTTGCGACCTGAGATGTGAAAGATGACTGGGTCGACTGGCTCGCTGCCTGGAGTATGAGCGAGATAGCCGAGAACAGTATGAGCCTTCCCGAGAAGGCGCCCTTAAGTATGCCTGCAGGCGAGGGCTTCCCGTTCTCCGCGGGAGGATCCTCCTTTACGAAAAATGAGAGCACAAGCCCCGTAAGCGACAGGATCATGCTCGAGACGAATATGGACACGGCGCCGAAAACAGGGTAAATGATGAGCCCCAGTATATATGCGAACAGCATCCCGGCCTGGTTGAATGAGAACACGAGCGAGATCGATGAATGCACCTCTTCAGCAGAGTACATGTTTGAGAACAGTATCGTGAATGATATCCACATGGACGACCCGACGCCCGCTATAAGGTTCGCCGCGAGGAAGATCCATGCCCTGTCCGCGAACAGCCTGAGGAATGAGGCGGTTATTATCGCCGTGAACCCGGCTGCGATGAACGGCTTATGCCTTGCCTTCATGTCCGCGTTTATGCCTATGGGAGTCCTTAAGAGCATCTGGGAGAAGCCGTACGCGCCCACTATGATCCCCGCGATGTCAGCCGTTATACCGAGACCGATCATGTACGGAGTCTGATAAGGCGTGAAGATATGCTGCGCTGCCCAGAAGAGCCCGACACATATGAGCAGCAGCATCCTGTTCCTTTTTGTCTTCATTTTTTGAGCCTTTCACTGTTTTCAGTGGATATTTTAGCATAAAAACCTCCTGAGGGACCTCCTTTTTGAACAAACCATAAAGAAAACAAAAAAATGCACCAAAACTATTGCATTCTCGGGGCCTATTAATTACAATATACTCATAAAAATTCATAAAAGTGGGTTTTTGTGGCGGAAAGTGGGTTTTGACCGGCCGCTTTTGGGGAGAATGTCATGTTGTTAGGAAGTTATTCACACAGCATAGATAAGAAGGGCAGAGTGTTCATGCCGATCAAGCTGCGTGATGAGCTGGGAGAAAAGTTCATCGCGACGCGCGGCCTGGGCAAGTGTCTTTTCGTGTTCCCCATGGAGGACTGGAACGCTCTTTATGAAAAACTGCGCGAGCTTCCTTTGACGGATAAGTCTTCACAGCAGTTCATACGTCTGCTTTTCGCATCTGCTGTCGAGTGCGAGCCCGACAAGCAGGGGAGGATACTGATCCCGCAGAGGCTGAGGGATTATGCCGAGATAGGAGAGGAAGCGCTGGTAATAGGCGTTATGACGAGAGTCGAGATATGGAGCCCGGAGAACTGGGATGCATATCAAGAGGGTTCGGAAGAGAACTTTGACGAGACTCTGGCGATCCTGGCAGGAAGAGGAATATGAGCCATATAAGCGTGCTGCTTGAGGAATGCATGGCGGCACTCAGGCCCGAAAGGGGCGGGCTCTTCATAGATCTGACGGCCGGCGGCGGCGGACACAGTCTGGCGCTCCTAAGGAGAGGCGCTTCGGAACTTATAGCCGTTGACAGGGACATGGACGCAGTCGAGCGCTGCAGGAAGCTGTTTGAAGGCTATGATGCGGAGATCCTCCATACCGATTTCAAGGATACAGACCTCGTGAAAAGAGCGATAGCAGGAAGACAGGTAAACGGGATCCTGATGGACCTCGGGGTATCATCCTTCCAGCTTGATGAGGAAGAACGCGGTTTCTCCTACAGCAGGAAAGCGCCGCTCGACATGAGGATGGACAAGAGCCAGGAGCTCTCGGCATACACGGTCGTAAACTCCTATACGGAGAAGGAATTAAGAGACATCATCTACCGCTTTGGCGAAGAGAAGTTCGCACCGAGGATAGCGGCAGGGATAGTGGCTTCAAGACCGGTGACCGATACGATGCAGCTCGCCGATATCATAAAGCAGGCGATACCTGCCCCGGCAAGACGTCAGGGAGGAAATCCCGCAAAGAGGACCTTCCAGGCTGTAAGGATAGAGGTCAATAAGGAGCTCGAGGGGCTTGAGGAAACGATAGGAGAGTACATCGATCTCCTGGGTCCCGGAGGAAGGATGGCGGTCATAAGCTTCCATTCCCTCGAAGACAGGGCTGTAAAGAATGCGATGAGGACCGCTGAGGACCCGTGCATATGCCCGAAGGATTTTCCGGTATGCGTATGCGGCAGGAAGCCGAAGGGAAAAGCGGTCACAAGGAAACCGGTGCTGCCTTCCAAAGAGGAAGAAGAGGAGAACCCCAGATCGAAAAGCGCAAAGCTGAGGGTCTTCGAACATAATTAGACTTTTTTAAAAGATATATATATAAGGCTAAAAGATCACAGCCGAAAAAGTAAGGAAAGATTTATACCGGAAAGAAAGAGAAAAGTGAGGCGTTCTCTTTCTTGTCCGGTATAAGCAAAAGGGCAATGGCAGAGAGAAGAAGATCAGATTCTTTTTACAATTACGGAAGCACCGTAAGAAAAACTGAATATGAATACCTTCCGGAAAGAAGAACGGAACAAAGATCCGTTCCTTCGGTGACCTCTTCCAAGGAGCCCGAAACAGAGATCATGTATGCTGCCGAACAGAGAAGGATACCGTTCAAGGCGCTCAGGAATTTCGTGTTCATAGCGGTGCTTTTCGCGATATTCGCTTTCGTCATATCGGGATATGCGTCCATATCGGCAGCCAATCTTGAAAATCAGAAGCTTTTAAAGAACATCAAGGAGCTTGAGACTGATCAGGAGATACTTGAGCTGTCGCTTCGTCAGTCGAGAGATCTCACAGTGCTCCAGTCGAGAGCCGAACAGCTGGGCTACAGCTTTGCCGAATCGGATCAGATAAGGTATGTCGAGATAGACGTTCCCGAGGATGTCGCGGCAGAGGAAGAACCGGCCGGATTCAATATATTTGATCTGCTTGATAAGATACGTTCCGTATTCAACTGAGGAATATAGATGGTAAGCAGCAAGAACAGGACGAGGCTCCAGATACTGTTGGTCATTTCAGTACTGGGGCTCCTTTTTCTAAGCGGAGCCACCGCTTACTACACGTTTTTCAGGGGAGAAGACCTGAAGGATATAGTAGAGAGCCAGTGGTCGAAGCAGGTGACTATCAGCGCGAGGAGAGGCAACATACTTGATGCCGACGGTGAAGTGATAGCGCAGAGCGCTTCTACACAGGGCGTTTTGGTGCGCCCTAAGACCGTGAACAACGCCATAAAGAACGGAAGGACAGACCTTGACACGCTGACGGGCAACCTGGCCGTCATACTTGAGATGGACGAGAGCGTGATAAGAGCCAGAGTGACCGACGAGACCAGGACCGAGGTCTATCTCAAAAGACATATAAGCGATTCCGAGGCGAGGAAGATCGAGTCCCTTGCCTATCCCGGGATCGCTGTCTTTATTGAGACGAAAAGATACTACCCGTTCAACGACTCGCTCTCACAGATCATCGGGTATACCAACGTGGACGGAGAGGGGCAGACCGGCATAGAGAAACAGTTCGACAGGTATCTGTCGGGCCAGAACGGGAAAAGGACGGTCCAGACAGACGCGAACGGAAACGCAATAGAAGGCACCGAGATGCTGATAACCGACGCGGTCGACGGGAACGACGTGATAATGACCGTGAGTTCCGCCGTGCAGAGCTTTACCCAGGTCGCGGCGAAGGACTGCATGGAAGGGACAGACGCGGATGAGGTGGTAGCGATGGTCATGGATCCTGCCACGTGCGATATCCTTTCCGCCGTCATACTTCCCTCGATGGATCTCAACAACATAGTAAGGGACGACCCCGCGCTTTTAAACGAGCTCTCAAGGAACAAGGCTTTCCAGCAGACATATGATGTCGGTCAGGCATACGGGATATTCCTCGCGGCTGCAGGTCTGGACTCCGGGGAAGTGGGCACCGGAGACACCTTCGTGTGCAACGGGTATGACGTCATCGAGGGCGAGCTCGTAAAATGCTGGAGGGATCCCGATAAGCACGGAGAGGAAGGGCTTTTCGAGGTGCTGAGGGATAACTGCGGCATGGGATATGTAAAGATCGCGGACAAGGTAGGGAAGGAAAAGTTCTACGATCATTTAAAGAGATTCGGATTCGGAAGCACGACGGGGATAGACGGCGTCGCCGAGACCGGCGGAACGGTCACCGATCCGAAATATGTGACCGGGATAGAACTGTCGAGGCTCGCGAACGGGATCGGGATCAAGGCGACACCTCTGCAGATGTGCACCTCGTTCTGCGCGCTCATAAACGGCGGGAGGCTGATGAAGCCGAGGATCATAAAGGAGATAAGGTCGTCATCGGGAGAAACCGTAAGGGCGTATGACAGCGAGTATCTGGGAAAAGCGGTGAGCGAAGAGACGTCTGAGAAGATGCGTACCATCCTCAAAAAGAACGCCAGGGAGGGGAACGCGTCTCTTGCCCAGCCCGAGGGCTATGACATAGGAGGATATACGGGGGTATCCGTGACGGGAGACGGCGTATGCAGGTGGTTCCTTGGCTTCGCGCCTGCAGAAGACCCGAAGATAGCGGTCCTGTTCCTTATAAACAGCGAAGACCCCGATATAGATTACAGCGGTTCGGCTGCCGCGTATTACTCTGCCGCGCTCATTGAGAAGACGCTCAGATATATGAAGACAGAACAGACGGGAGCGGGTGAAAACTTCATAGAAGTCCCGGATATAGCAGGCCTGACCTTTGCCGAGGCAGAACAGAGGCTTGAGAATGCCGGGTTCAGGATCGGCTACAGGTTCAGGAGCAGGCTTTTGGGACAGTTCCCGGCTGCCGGAACGAAGCTGAGAAGAGGCAGCACGGTATATGCCGTTACCGCCGACTCGGAAACGACTGACAGATACGGGCTCGTGCCAGACATAACAGGAAAGAAGCTGTTCGAGGCTATAAAGGAGATGAAGAGAAATAACATCTACATTCGCGTCGAAGGCGAAGTGGGAGAGGGCGTCATATCCACCCAGTATCCTGAAGCAGGTACTCCGGTGGAAAAGGGAATGATAATCACCGTGACCTGTAATTAGGAGGATGAACATGTTACTTGGGGACTGCCTTAAAGGCATCGATCATGAGATAAGGGGAGCTGGAGATCCCGATATCACATCTATATGCTACGATTCAAGGAAGGCTGAAAAGGGATGCCTTTTCTTCTGTATAACGGGTTTCGAGACCGACGGGCACAGATATGCTCCGATGGCTGAGGAAAAAGGAGCGGCTGCGATAGTCGTGACGCGATTCCTCGACGGGATCGGCATACCGCAAGTAAAAGTGCCTGACGATAGGAAAGCCATGGCGCTGATCTCGGAAAATTTCTATGGAAAGCCCTATGAAAAGCTTACCGTGATAGGGATCACGGGAACGAAGGGAAAGACGTCTACCTCCTATATGGTGAAGTCCATCCTCGAGAAGGCGGGCCATAAGACCGGCCTCATAGGAACTATCAGCTATATGATAGGAGATAAGGTGATACCGGCTGCCCATACCACACCGGAAGCTCCTGAGCTTCAGAAGATGCTTAGGGAGATGCTCGATGACGGAGCGGACAGCGTCGTTATGGAGGTATCGTCCAGCGCACTCGTATTCGACAGGGTATACGGCATGCATTTCGACGCCGGAGTATATACCAATCTCTCGCAGGACCATCTCGATATCCATAAGGACTTCGAGCATTATGCCAAGGCAAAGCAGATGCTGTTCGGCATCTCGGGAAAGAGCATCATCAATACGGATGACGCCTGGAGCGGGACGATGAAGGAAGGCGTGAAGGGCGAGCTCCTTACGTATTCCCTTATGGGGGACGCAGATTTCGCGGCAAAGGACATAAGGCTCGACGTTTCGGGAACGGAATTCACGTTAGGCTGGAACGGGAACGAGAAGAAGATAGACCTCATGATACCGGGAAGGTTCATGGTGTATAACGCCCTTGCGGCCGCTGCCGCCTGCCTCTCTTTAGGTATAGACATAGAGGATGTGGCATCAGGGCTTCTTGACGTTAAGGGCGTGGCGGGAAGATTTGAAAAGCTCGATACAAAGGGCAGGGATTTTTCAGTGATCCTCGACTATGCGCATACTCCGGACTCCCTTAAGAACATCCTCGAGAGCGTAAGGCATTTCTCGAAGGGCAGGGTAGTCTGCCTGTTCGGCTGCGGTGGGAACAGGGACAGGGCGAAGAGACCGAAAATGGGAGAGATAACCGAAGAGCTTGCCGATCTGGCGATAGTCACGACCGACAATCCCAGGTTCGAGGAGCCGGGCGACATCATAAATGAGATATTGTCCGGAATGAAGAAGGACAATCATGTCGTGATAGAGAACAGGCTCGAGGCCATAAAATACGCGCTTGATAATGCGAGGAAGGACGATATCATAATACTTGCGGGAAAGGGGCACGAATACTATCAGGAGATAAAGGGTATAAGATACCATTTCAACGAGAAGGAGATAGTTGACGAGCTGCTTGACTGACATCCCTTTTATGAGCATTAAGGCCCGGAAACGGCATTGTTCCGTTCCGGGCCTTTTGTCATCCCGTTGGGCTTTTACTCTCCCTTTTCCTCCTTCAGCTTAAGAACGAGGGCTTTTGCGGCGTTTTTTGACAGGAAAAATCTTTCCTGAAGTTCCCTTACCGCGTCCTTCCCTGTGATCCCCTCATCCATGGCTTTTTTGAGCCACAGAAGAGCGGCTTCCTCGTCTGGAGCGTCGTCCTTTTCTTCCGCGCCTTCGAGCACAAGGACGAATTCCCCTCTCGGCTTTACCGTAAGGAAATGATCTCTGGCCTTAAGGACCGTTGTGAGGAGGCTCTCCTCATGTATCTTCGTGAGCTCCCTTATAACGGCGATCTTCCTTTCCGGGATCACGGCAGAAAGCTCGGTGAGCGTCTCTAAAAGATGATGGGGGCTCTCGTAAATGACCTGCGTATCTGTCCTCCCGCATATCCTTTTCAGCACGGAGGCTCTCGTTTTGTCCCTCGGTATGAAGCCCTCGAAAACGAAGCGCCTCGTATCTATGCCGCTCATAGGAAGCGCGGCGACAGCGGCGCAGGGGCCAGGGACTGAGCTGACCTTAAGTCCCTCCTCAAGACAGGCTTTTACAAGAGGATATCCGGGATCCGATATGCCGGGTGTCCCGGCATCGGATACCAGAGCCAGGGTGTTGCCCTCCTTCATGAAGGCTATCAGCTTTTCGAGCTTATCCCTGTCAGAATATTCATGGAAGCTTATGAGCCTGTTCTTTATCTCATATCTGTTAAGCAGGATCACCGTGTTCCTGGTGTCCTCGCAGGCTATCATATCGACGTTTCTCAGCACGTCGACCGCCCTGTAAGTGATATCTTCAAGATTGCCTATGGGCGTAGCCACGAGATAGAGCGAGACCTTCTCATATGCTGTCTTTTCTGATGTGGTACATTCTTCTGACTTCATCTGTCAGTTCTCCGTTTCCGTCGTACATTATGAGAGGGGGCAGGACATCGATCCCCTCCTTGCCGTCCTTCACGCACTTTACGAGCACGTAGCCGGGGACCTTTCCCTCCTGCGACTGGACGAATCTCATCTGTTTCGGCTCGAGCCTGTACTGCTTCATGAGATATATGAGCTCGGCGGTCCTTTTCGCCCTGTGGATCATATAGAGCCTTCCCGCGGTCTGGAGCATGCCTGAAGCCGAGCTTACGATCTCCTCAAGAGTGATCCCTATCTCGTACCTTGCCAGCCTTATCTCACAGCTGTCCTTCATCGCTCCCGATCCCGGCCTGTCGTAGGGAGGATTGCATATGACCACGTCGGCATATCCGCCTGTGAGCCTTAAAGAGTCACGTATGTCCCCGTTAATTATGGTGACCCTGTCCTCAAGGCCGTTCAGCCTTACGTTCCTTTCGGCAAGCGCCGCAGGGCCTTCCTGGAGTTCTATGCCGAAAAAAGAGGCGTCCGTATCTTTAGCTAAAAGGACGGGTATGATCCCCGTGCCCGTGCCGAAGTCGACAGCTTTCTCGCCCTTTTTGACGGTGCTGAAGCGCGCCAAGAGAACGGCGTCGGTGCCGAATGAGAAGTATCTGTCATCCTGTATGAACATAAGCCCCTTGTACTGGAGGTCGTCTGTGCGTTCGCCCATGCGGGGGTCCCCCTTATTAAAGACTAAAAAAGCCCGGATCTGTTTTGCAGACGCGGGCTTGTGACCTTACTCTATCAGTCTTCGGAGATAGCTCCCATGGGGCAAACTCCCATGCAGGCTCCGCATCCGAGACAAACTTCGGGGTCTATCACGTACTGGGTGTCGCCTTCGGAGATAGCTCCTGCGGGGCAGGTATCTGCGCAAGCACCGCACATGATGCATTCATCTGATATTTTCATTGCCATGATTCATTACCTCCATTTAAAGATATAGCGAATATTATTATATGTAGCGCTCTCATAAAATGCAACAGGTATTTCGGCGATTTTTATATCCTTGAAATACAATTTCGTCAGCCTTCCTCACGGCCGTCGCTTCCGTCCCTGTTCTTCTGTTTCTGAGGCGCGTCTTTCCTTCTTGCTCCCTGAGCCTTTACGACCGTCAGCTCGCTGTTCGGATATTCCCTCACGTCCGCGCTCCCGTCGGGGAGAGTGATCCTGACCTTGACCTTTTCGGTGAGGATGTTCACCTCCGTCACGGTCCCGTCGCCGTCCGGGGTCAGTACTTCGGCGCCTGTCCTCGGAAGCAGCTTCCTTGTCTCCTCATAGTATTCGTTCTCGAAGTTGAGGCAGCACATGAGCCTTCCGCAGAGCCCGCTTATCTTGGTGGGCGAAAGGGAAAGGTTCTGGTCCTTTGCCATCTTTATCGAAACGGGGGAGAAATCGGTAAGGAAGGACGCGCAGCACGCGGGCCTTCCGCAGGGGCCCAGGCCTCCTATGAGCTTGGCCTCATCCCTGACGCCTATCTGCCTTAATTCTATCCTCGTCTTGAATATCTGGGCTAGCTCTTTAACGAGCTCGCGGAAGTCGACCCTGCCTTCCGCCGTGAAGTAGAACACGATTCTGCTTCCGTCGAAGGAGCAGTCCACGTTTATGAGCTTCATGTCGAGCCCGAGCACCTGTATCTTCTCCTCAGCGGCAGAGAAAGCTTCCTTTTCCTTTTCCCTGTTCTTCTCGAGCCTTTCCATGTCCTGGTCCCCCGCCTTGCGCTGGAGGGGCCTTAAGGAGCTGATCTTCGAATCGTCCCTGAGCTCCCTTACGGAAGTAATGACCTTTCCTATCTCGGGGCCCTGTTCCGTCATGAATACTGCATAGTCGCCCTGGACGATCTCCAGACCGGCTGCGTCGAAGAACAGCATACGGTTCATTTTATCCGGCCTTACGCCAACTATCTTAGTCATCTGTTACTCCAAAACTGTCATATAGGGAATTATCCCTATCCTTTTATTATCCTGTACAGGTCTATGAACATAGACTCTGTTATGAGCCTGTCAGACACCGCACTGTATGTGCTCTCCTCCGACATAGACCGCGTGACTGTATCAGCCATGAGCGAGAGCACCGAGGGGCTCAGGGATGCCTGCTTTATGATATCCTCCGCGTCAGGCGCATAGCGAAGGCCCTCTGCGCCCATGCGGTATGCCGCGCAGTCGGCAAGGAGACCAGCCAGCATGAAAAGCGCTGTCCTGACGTCGCCTGTGCCCATGATATCACCTGCCATCGAGACCGCAGATATCCTTCCTCTGACAAGCCTTCCCGCGATCCCCGTGACCGTCTTCCTCATCTCCTGGTAGGAGGAGCTGTCTATAAGCTCCTGTGCCTCGGACCTGCTTCCGCCCGCCTGCATGAGGGCTGCCCGGAACTCCGGACTGTCGGAAGAAGAAGGAGGCGCGTTCTGTATCTGCAAAACGGCGCATCTTGAGACGACCGTCGGGAGCAGGAGCCCCGGATGCACGGCCGAGAGCACGAACACCGTATGCTCCGGCGGATCCTCGAAGGATTTCAAGAGCTTGTTCTGTACCGTGAGGTTCATCTTCTCCGCATCTTCTATATAGATGCATCTGTATCCGTTCATGACGGGCTTCACGGAAAGGAAATACGTGAGCTCCTGTATATCTTCTTTCTTTATGGATTCCCCGTCGCTCCTTATCACAAGGATATCGGGATGGTTCCCCGCGTCGAATCTCCTGCAGGCTATACAGGTCCCGCAGCCGGTGCCGCTTTTGCAGAAGACCTGCCGTATGAAGTCCGCCGCCGCTTTATGCGAGGCCGCCTTTGAATCCGACGATATGAGATAGGCCTGGGCGAGCTTTCCTTCAAGTATGAGTTCCGGCCTTATCAGTCCCTTCATGACGTGATCCTTCCGATATGTGAGAGGATCTTCTCCCTCGTCTCCTGCTTGCTTCCCGAAGCGTCGATCCTTATTATCCTTTCAGGCTCGCGCTCTGCCATATACAGGAAGCCCTGATAGACCCTGTCCTTGAATGCGAGGCTCTCAAGCTCCAGCCTGTCGAGGTCTGTCCTTGAATGCATCCTCTCACCCGCGGCTTCAGGGCTCACATCTATAAAGAACGTAATGTCGGGAAGGCAGTTTTTAACGGCGTAGTCGTTCATTTTAAGGACCGCGTCGACCCCGAGCCCGCGCCCGAATGCCTGATAAGCGACGCTCGAATCGATGTATCTGTCGCACAGCACCGTGACGCCCTTATCAAGAGCAGGCTTTATCACCTCGTCTATCAGCTGGACCCTTGCGGCAGCGTAAAGCATGGCCTCCGTCACTGGTGACATGGCCGTATTGTTCCTGTCTAAAAGGATGTCCCTTATCTTTTCGCCGACCTCTGTCGTCCCCGGTTCGCGTACTATTATGTACTTTCTGCCTATGAGCTCCAGATGCTCGGAAAGGAATCTTAGCTGTGTGGACTTGCCTGAACCGTCCACGCCTTCAAATGTGATGAACATAGTCTTACACCGCCTTAACCTAGATAATCATAGCATTTTTGAGAGCGGTTGTACATAGAGCCGGGCCCCCGCAAGATTAACACAAATATAACGGGAGCGTAACAAGTGATAATTGAAAGGTGCCGCTCTTTTATGCTTAAATATTATCGGAGTTGTATAAACCGTTAAAAAAAGGGAGAAATCTTATGTTCAAACTTAAAAGATACATATCACTTATACTGGCGGTCATCATGATCATGATGCTGCTGCCGGGCACGGCTGAGGCCGCGGGGGAGATAAGATCGGTCGTCAGGATCAAGCTCTCGATAGGATCCGTAAAGTCCCAGACCATCACGCTTAACGGCAACTATTATCTGAAGGAAGACAGCAGCAAGACCCTTTACAGGCAGGCCTATACCGTCACCACGGACGGCAGCACGCTCACTCTTTCAGATGCCTCGGGCAACACGGTCGTAAAGGACAGAGCCAGCATCAGCATTATGGAAGGTGCCGAGTCGGGAGGAGTCAACCTCATAACCGTAGGCTCCCTCAAGTACAGGGGGAACATGGTGTTCACCGTGAGCTCCGGAAATCTCCTTCTCGTGAATCATGTGTATCTCGACGACTACATCATAGGCGTCCTCTACGGTGAGGTGGGGGATTATTATCCGCAGCCGGTCCAGGAGGCTCAGGCGATAATAGCCAGGACATATGCCATGACGCATCTCAAGAGCACGAGCAGCGCGTACGATATGCTCGATACTCCGACGCATCAGGTATACAAGGGATACAACGCAAAGTGGACCGCCTGCATAGCCGGCGCTGAAGCCACGGCGAAGAAGGTGCTATACTGTGACAGCGAGCTCGTCGACGTCTACATGACAAATACCAACGGCGGATATGTTGAGATATACCAGCATGCCTGGAACGCGAGACCTCTCGAGCCTTACGACACGGTAAAGGAGGATCCGTACGACTACAAGTGTTCCACGAGCCCCAAGGAGACAGTGACGATATATAAGGACGCGGCGTCAAAGGGCCTTCCGGAAAATCTCGACAAGTACCTCAAGGATCTCATAAAGGAAAAGGACGGGACTGAAGCGGCAGACATAAAGATCGTATCGATAGATTCGATAGCTCCCGTCACGGATACGAAGCACGCTTCGCTTCCGACGGCAAAATGCTCGGCGCATTCCGCGTCATCGTTCCCGTCGATCGCAAAATGCCCGTTCGTTTCGGGTTATGATTTCACCGTGACCGCAAACATCACGGCTGACGGAAAAACGACGGCAAAAAAATACACGCTGAGCCTGCTCACGGCGTATATAAATACCGGCGCGAAATACGCGATATTCACGAAGAAGAACATGAGACTGTTCAGGCTGACGGAGAACACAGCCGATTATACGCTTACACTCGTGAGGAACGGCCACGGCGTGGGCTTCTCGCAGCACGGGGCGTATCAGATGGCGAAGGAAGGCAAATCGTCGTCCTTCATACTTGATTTCTATTACCCCAACTGCCAGGTGAAGACCGTGAACATAAGCAGGCCTGCGACAGGGGGCTCCGTTTCCACGACACCGCCGGAAGACATGACGGTAAAGAAGGTCGGGACCATAGACGGCAGCGTCAACGTGAGGTCGGGACCCTCAACATCATACTCCAAGCTGGGAGTCCTCTCGAACGGCTCCGTGGCGGAGATAATAGACGACAAGACATACGGCAGCACGTTCTATAAGATAAACTACAACGGGACTGCGGCGTATATACACACCGATTACGTGAAGATAGACGCGGACGGCATGAAGGTGACGGCCATGGGCACGGTCACAGGTCAGGACGTCAAGGTGAGGAGAGGCCCGGGGACCAGCTACGACCAGCTTGCCCTGGCTTCCAAGAACAGCAGCATATCGATCATAAAGCTCAATGCCGCCTCCGGCTGGCACAGGGTCCTCTATAACGGCATATACGGATACATGTCATCTCAGTACATATCAGTGACGGGATCCGCGGCAGCCGTTACGGGCGTAACGCTCGATCAGAAGGAACTGAAGCTCGTAAAGGGAGAAACGAAGACCATAAAGGCGACTGTGGCTCCATCGAACGCAGCCGACACGACGGTCACGTGGAGCACGTCCGACAGCAAGGTCGCGACGGTGAGCGCAGGCAAGGTCACGGCAGTAGCGAAAGGCAGCTGCACTGTTACAGCCACGACGAAGGACGGCGGATTCAAGGCGTCGTGCAGCGTGACCGTAAGCGACAGCACTGTCGCGGTCACGGGCGTAACGCTTGATCAGAAAGAGATGTCAATTGCCATAGGCGGGACGAAGACACTGACAGCGACGGTGGCTCCCGCAGGCGCGTCTGATAAGACGGTCACCTGGAGCACTTCCAATGCCAAGATCGCGACGGTGAGCGCGGGCAAGGTAACGGCAGTGGCCGAAGGCCAGGCTGTCATAACGGCTACGACGAAGGACGGCGGATTCAAGGCGTCATGCACCGTTACCGTAACGAAAGCATCGGTAAAAGTGACAGGCGTAAAGCTCTCAGCTTCGGATCTCGTTATAGCAAAGGGAGACAAGGCGGCGCTCACGGCTACGGTATCGCCCGCCGGCGCATCCAACAAGAAGGTCACATGGGCTTCCTCGAATGCCTCGGTGGCAAAAGTCGACACAGCAGGCAACGTCACGGGAGTCGCACAAGGCACGGCTGTAATAACCGTGACTACGGCAGACGGCTCATTCACAGCCAAATGCACCGTGACCGTCAGCAGCGGGACGGTGGCGCTCGGAATTACGACGGGCAGTGTCAACGTAAGATCGGGAGCCAGCACTTCCACTGCAAAGAAGGCTGAACTGTCAAAAGGGAACCTCGTCGAGCTCCTTTCGAAGACGAAGACGAACGGATTCTATAAGATAAACTACAACGGGACGGCCGCATACGTCCATTCGGACTATGTGAAGGTAGAGACGGGCGGCATGACAGCGACGGAAAAGGGCAAGGTCAACGGCTCCGGAGTGAATATAAGAAGAGGACCCGGGACCGGCTACGACAGTCTCGGCAAGGCGAACAAGGGCGACGTCATTTACATCATTAAATATGAAGAGAAGACCGAATGGTCGAGGATACTCTATGCGGGTAAATACGGATATATGTATTCGATATATATCACGAGGACAGGTAGCACCGGCAGTTACTCGATAAGCTTCTCCTCCGACTCGTTAGAGGTGAAGAAGGGCTCCTCAGTGACGCTCAGCCTCGCAAAGCAGCTGCCTTCGGGAGTGACGGTATCGTTCAGCGTGTCAGACACCTCCGTCATCACTTACAAGGACAGCAAGGTGACAGGTCTTAAGGCAGGCACCGCAGTGATAACCGCCAAGTCCTCTGACGGAAAGTATATCGCGAAGTGCACCGTAAAGGTGACCGATGCAGGCGGCGGAAGCACCGTGACTGACGGACCGGTCGCCATAGGCCTTACCAACAAGGACGCAGCCGTATATGAGAAGAACGGCAGTACCTATACGAACGTGAGGACGCTCATAAAGAATTCGCTGATAGAGATCTGGGATAACGCCGAAGCTAACGCAGACGGCATGGTGAAGATCAGATACAAGTCCGGATTCGCATACATGAAGAAGGCCGACATAGCCATAGAGGAGAACGGGCTCAAGGTCATAGGCGAGGGCACCGTGACGGGCTCCGACGTAAGGCTCAGGAGAGGTCCCGGCACAGCCTTCAATACGCTTGCGTATTCACCCAAGGGCGAGAAGGTCAAGATCCTCGAGAAGACGAAGTTCAAGGGCTGGTACAGGATCATTTTCAGGGGAATGTACGGATACATGTGCTCCGACTATATAAAGATCAGCTGAAAAACACTGTAAGACAGGCTCTTTCCAAAAGGAAAGGGCCTTTTCCATATCCAGACAGGGCATCCGTCAGCTTGAAATAAGGAAATATATACGATAGAATATATTAAGATGGTGATCACTTATAATAATGTATCCCTGAAAATGAGAGTGCCCTCTAAGGCACGTGTGTTTTAGAGCAGGGAATGACAACCGGAGGAGATAAATGTTCATATCAGACGATATAAGGTATGCCGGGGTGAACGATCATGAGATAGACCTCTTTGAGGGACAGTACAAAGTGCCCAACGGTATGGCCTATAACTCATACGTCATTTTAGACGGCAGGACGGCCGTCATGGATACGGTCGACAGAAGATTCACGCACGAGTGGCTCGACAACCTCTCGCGCATACTTGACGGGAAGGCTCCTGACTATCTTATAGTCCAGCATATGGAGCCGGACCATTCGGCAAACATAGTCAATTTCATGAACAACTATCCGAACGCCGTGATAGTTTCATCCCAGAAGGCCTTCAATATGATGAAGAACTTCTTCGGGACTGAATTTGAGGACAGAAGGATCGTCATAGGCGAAGGCAGCACCCTCTCGCTGGGGAAGCATACGCTGACGTTCGTGACGGCTCCCATGGTCCACTGGCCCGAGGTCGTCATGACCTATGACAACACGGATAAGGTCCTTTTCTCAGCAGACGGATTCGGAAAGTTCGGAGCCCTCGACGCCGACGAGGACTGGGCCTGCGAGGCGAGGAGATACTATTTCGGCATAGTAGGCAAATACGGCCAGCAGGTGCAGGCTGTCTTAAAGAAAGCCGCGGGGCTCGAGATAAAGACCATCTGCCCGCTCCACGGACCGGTGCTTGATAAGGATCTTCCCTATTACCTGGGGCTTTATAATACCTGGTCATCATACGGAGTTGAGACAGAAGGCATCATGATAGCCTATACTTCCGTTTACGGCAATACGAAGAAGGCGGTAGAGCTGCTCGCTGAAAAGCTTAAGGCAAAAGGCTGCCCGAACGTGGTGGTAAACGACCTTGCAAGGTGCGATATGGCCGAAGCCGTTGAAGACGCGTTCAGATACGGAAGGATCGTATTCGCGACGACCACGTACAATGCGGGGATATTCCCGTTCATGAGGGAATTCATCGAACACCTTACCGAGAGGGCCTTCCAGAACAGGACGGTCGCTTTCATCGAGAACGGATCGTGGGCTCCTCTTGCCGCAAAGACGATGAAGTCGATGCTCGAGAGCTGCAAGAACCTGACATACTGCGATACGACGGTGAAACTCATGTCGGCGCTTTCGGATAAGAACAGGGAGGAGATAGAGGCCCTGTCCGACGAGCTCTGTCAGGATTATCTGGCGCAGAGCGACAAGACCGCCAACAAGAGCGATCTTTCGGCGCTGTTCAAGATAGGCTACGGGCTCTATGTCGTGACCTCTAACGACGGGACGAAGGACAACGGGCTCATAGTCAACACCGTATCCCAGGTAACGAATACGCCCAACAGGGTAGCGGTAGTCATAAACAAGCAGAACTATTCGCATCATGTGATAAAGCAGACGGGGAAGATGAACGTGAACTGCCTCTCCACCGAGGCTCCGTTCAGCGTATTCGAGTCGTTCGGATTCAGATCCGGCAGGAACACGGATAAATTCGAGGGCTGGGATGTATTAAGGTCCGACAACGGACTCGTATTCCTCCCCAAATACATAAACGCCTTCATGTCGCTCGAGGTAGAGCAGTATATGGATCTCGACACGCACGGGATGTTCATCTGCTCCGTGACCGAGGCAAGGGTGATCTCCGACAGGGAGACGATGACCTACACCTACTATCAGGATAAGGTGAAGCCGAAGCCGCAGACTGAAGGAAAGAAGGGCTGGGTCTGCAAAATATGCGGATACGTTTACGAGGGGGACGAGCTCCCGGACGACTTCGTGTGTCCGCTATGCAAGCACGGGCCCCAGGATTTCGAACCTATAGGATAATAAATAAAATGGTCTAAGGAGGATCAATGATATATGAAGAAATATAAATGCTTACTTTGCGGACAGGAATTTGAGATCGAGGAAGGACAGGAAGTAATCTGCCCTCTCTGCGGAGCTACAGGCGATGAGATAGTCCCCGTCGAGGACGAACCCGAAGCAAAGGCAAATCCTTATGCAGGAACACAGACCGAGAAGAATCTGCAGGCTGCTTTTGCAGGTGAGTCCCAGGCAAGGAACAAGTACACCTACTTCGCTTCAAAGGCAAAGAAGGAAGGATATGAGCAGATAGCCGCCCTGTTCCTCAAGACAGCTGACAACGAGAAAGAGCACGCAAAGATGTGGTTCAAGGAACTGAACGGCATCGGTGATACCGCCGAGAATCTTGCTGCAGCAGCAGACGGAGAGAATTTCGAGTGGACGGACATGTATGAGGATTTCGCAAAGACTGCTGAGAAGGAAGGCTTTGCGGGACTTGCAGCAAAATTCAGGATGGTCGGCGCGATCGAGAAGCACCATGAGGAAAGATACCGCGCTCTGTTAAAGAACGTCGAGACAGCAAAGGTGTTTGAGAAGAGCGAAGTCAAGGTCTGGGAGTGCAGGAACTGCGGACACATAGTCGTAGGCGTCAAGGCACCCGAGATCTGCCCGGTATGCGCTCATCCGCAGGCATATTTCGAAGTCAACTGCGAGAATTATTAAAGCGTCAGGTAAAGGAAGGCTCTCTTTTAAGGGAAGCCTTCTTTTTTTCAGCAGAATGCTTTTAAAGATATGGATTATTCCATACCGGCAGTAATATAATATATATATCTTTTTGATCGAAAGGAAGAATGAAAATGTTCAAGAAATTATTTGAGAATCCCGGTAAGAGGCTCCATGCCATCATCAGGACCATCGCGTCCATACTTCTCGTTATCGTGGCAGTGGTCGGCGTGATCGGCGCTATCGTAGGCTGGGCAGGCGGCAGCTTCTTAGCAGGACTCGGGACCCTTTTAGGTGCAGCGATCTCATGCGTGCTCATCTGGTTCAGCTTCCTCATGACGATGGCTCTGCTCGATGCCATGATGGATATCAAGATCCTCCGCTATACAGTTGAAGATCTCAAGACCAAGCTTGCAGATAAGGAATAACAGTGAACTGGCGCAGCCTTAAGAGCTGTGCACCGGTACGGAAGCCCTCCGCCTTTATATAAAGCACACGGGGGGCTTTCGTCGTATACGGGAACAGGATAAGGACAGTGTAAAAGGAGGTAACGGATGGGCATAATCACCGTAGTAGGTTCGGGCATGATGGGCTCAGCCATAGTGATACCGGCATTCCTTAACGGACATGAGATAAGGCTCGTGGGCACCCACCTTGACAGGGACATAATCGACGGATTAAGAAGAGACAACAGACACATCACCATGAAAAGAACGCTCCCGGACGGTTTTAAATACTACCAGATAGAGGAGCTTGAAAGCGCTCTTGAGGGAGCCGACTTGCTGGTCTCCGGAGTGTCGAGCTTCGGAGTTGACTGGTTCCTTGAGAACATCCTTAAGAGGATCCACGAAGACCTGCCCGTGTTGTCGGTAACCAAGGGAATGATCATAGGTGAGGAGGGAAAGCTCATAACCTATCCCGAGTACTATAAGAGGAACCTTAAGGGGAAGGATATAAAGCTCATGGCCGTGGGCGGGCCGTGCACGAGCTACGAGCTTGCCGACAGGGACGATACCTATGTCTGCTTCTGCGGCGACGATATGGAGCTTTTAAGGAAGACGAAGGCCATGTTCGAGGCCCCCTTTTATCATATAAGCCTGTCAACGGATGTGACGGGCGTCGAGTGCGCTGTCGCCATGAAGAACACATATGCCCTTGCTGTCACGCTGGCGGTAGGCCTTGCCGAAAGAAGGGAAGGCATAGGAGCAATCCACTACAATTCCCAGGCAGCCCTTTTCTCGCAGAGCGTAAGGGAGATGAGAAGGCTTCTAAGGCTCACAGGCGGCAGGGACGACAATATCGTCTATGGGGCAGGCGACCTTTATGTCACGATATTCGGGGGAAGGACCAGGCTCATAGGGACGCTCTTGGGAAGAGGGATGCCCTTTGAAAAGGCAATGGAGGAGCTTAAGGGAGTGACCCTTGAGTCTGTGGTAATAGCGAAGCGGACGGGGAAGGCCGTAAGGACGCTTATAGACAGGGGAGAGGCTGACGCCGCCGATTTCCCGCTGCTCCTGCATGTGGACGACATCATAACCGGCGGGGCTGAGGTGGATATACCCTGGACAGCCTTCGAGACTGAAACTCTCGTTTAAGGCCTTACATACAACTATAAGGACATAATAAAAAGGTCCTGGCAAATGCTTTTAACGGCACTGCGTCAGGGTCTTTTTGCTGACTTTTATGTCAGTATCCTATAGTGATCCCGAGGAAGAGGAAGCCTATCACCAGGATAAGCGTTACGAGGAACAGAGGAAGGCTCTTTTTTACCCATCTGAAATAGTCGACGCCTATCATGGAGAGCCCTATCATGAGGACCGGCGAGGTCGGGAAGAGGACGTTAGTATATCCGTCCGCAAAGGTGTAGATGAGGACCGACATGTTCTTCGTGAGCCCTATCTCGACGGCTTTGAGGATCCCCATTATGAGTATGGCCTTTGCTGTTGACGACGATATGAAGAATTCGAGCACCAGGACGACGGCATAGATCATGATAGCTATCTTAAAAGGATCTCTGCCCGTGGCCGCCCGGTTGATGGCGGATACTATGGTGGGCATTATCATCCCTTCCTCGAATATGTACTTGACCGACGCCGCGAGCGCTATGAAGACTATGGTAGGAAGCGCTCCCGTTATGCCCCTTAAAAAGCTTTTCATGACATTCTTTAACGGAGCACCCGATATGACGCCGGCGAGGATCCCCATTATGAGGAAATAAGCCGTGAGTATGACGACCGAGTAGCTCCTTACGGAAGGCAGGAACGAGCAGACCACTATTATTATAAGGCTCAGTGTGAGAAAGATTCCGTATGTCAGCGTCAGCCTCTTTTTATCCTTTTCCGCGGGGCCGTCCTCTTTTATCCCGCTGTTGTCCCCGGTGGCCACAGCTCCTGTAAGCGAGGCAGCGGGGTCCTTTTCTATCTTCCTTATATAGAGCCTGATGAAGATCTGGAGCACAAGGTACATGACCGCGAATATGACGAGCCTGAACCATATGCCGGCGACCGGATCCGCGCCTATGATCTCCGAGGCCAGAAGGACCGTGAAGGGGTTGGTCACGGCTGTGGCGAAGCCGAAGCCGCAGGAAACTATGCTTATGAGGAAGCCCGTGAACCGGTCGAAGCCCATAGTGACGGAAAGCGCCGCGGCTATGGGGAGCATGGTCAGCATCTCTTCGAATAGCCCCAGGAATGCACCGAAGCACATGAACAGGAGCGATACCGCCGATACGAAGAGGTATCTGTTCCCTTTGAATACGGATGACACTTGTGAGACCAGAGCCTTTATTCCTCCCGTATCGTCCATGACCTGGAAAGCCGACGATATGACAAGAAGGAACAGCGACAGCATTATGAGCGTTAGGCCGTCATCAGACGCAAAAACGAGGAACGGTGCCAGCAGGCCTTTATATACGGGGATGCCCTTTATCTCTTCCGTTTCCTGATAGGAGGAGTAGTCATATGTGCCGTCCTCATTCATCCCGAATCTTCCCTTGGGGACTATGTACGTCAGGACTGCCGCGGCCAGCATGAGTACGAGAAGCAGAACTGTGACCTGCAGAAATGTCTTCCTTGAAATGTTTATAAGAGTCCTTCTTTCTTCCATTTACTTTTCTCCGTTTATGATATCTATCATGAGCGCCCAGCGCGCCGCCTGCATCCTGTCACGTTCAGGATAGAAATAGTAGAGATCCCCGTCATGGTACAGCTCGAACTCTGTCCCACAGGAGAACGCGAGAGCGGGTATGTCCGCGGTGGCTATGGAGAAGCTCTCCGAAGCCGAGGCGTAGGTGAAGGTATCCCTGTTAAGAGTGCACTTTCCCTTCTCCTTCTTTATGAGTCTGCCGCCTTCCCTGAACACCTTTATACTCACATCGGACAACAGGACGGTGTCATCAAGTTCCTTTTCCTCCATCTCCCTGATCCTGTCATAGAATCCCGTGATCGAGTTTTCCCCTCCGTCGAAAAGATAGTCGTTTCCGAGAGTATGCCTTGCCCCGCAGGCCGTACAGTAAAAGTCGTTGCCCTTCGAGCCCGTCGTATAGAGGGATCCGCAGTCGGGACAGCGGTACAGGAGGTCCTCCAGGTGCCTTGCCTTGTTCTTCTGCCTGTATACGGTCTTCGTTTCGAGATCCGCCTCGTATCTTGTGTACTTTTCGATAAGAAGGTCTATATCCTCGGCAGAAAGAGCTGCCGCCTCCTCCGCGGTGACGACTCTCTCAACGGACACGTGTATGTCGGACTTAAAGAACGTGCCGCGCCATTTCGGACGGGAGTAATACGCTCCCGATATCCTTGCGAAGACCAGGCTCACCTTAAGCCTCTTGTAGAGGGCACCGCCTTTTTCGACGATCGGATAGGCGCGCCCGTCGGCGGACAGCCTGCCCTCCGGGAAAAGTATCACGGGGAAGCCGCCCCGGAGAGTCTTTAGAAGCCCCATAGCCGTCCCCTTGTCGGGGGAGAAGAGCTTCTTCGGTATCATGCCGGCTTTTTTTAGGAGCTTCTTTATAACAGGTCTTGAAAGGATATACCTGTTGGCTACGATGGAGGGATTGTAATCCTCGAGCAGCCTTCTTATATAGTAGAAATCCCAGAAGGATTCGTGATTCGCGAAAACTATGAAAGGAGCATCGAGACCTTCGAGTTTTGTGCGGTCGAAGGTCAGTCTCTGTCTGCGGCCCCTTGCCAGGTCGGCCAGCCTGAACAGCAGATAATGCATCTCGGAATCGGGCGTCCCGTCGTTCTCCTTGAAATACACTTTATCCATGAACACTGCCACCGCTATGAAGAGCAGCACCGCAAGCACTATTATTATGAGTATCAGGAGCGGTATCGGAAGGGAATTAACGATAAAGATCCTTGTTGCGGCTCCCATGACGTTTGACGTGATTATGTCGGGGAGGGCTCCCAGCGACATGGTGAGTATGTATTTTCTGTAGTTCAGCTTTGATGAGGCGCCGTAATAAGCTATCGCACCGAAGGGCACTACCGGCATCATGAAGAGTATGGACATGAGAAAGACTGTGCTTTTGTCCTTTGACATCTTCCTGCTTAGGGCAGATATCTTTTCCATGTTCTTCTCGTACTGGGCGTTGTCGTATCTGAGGCTCCTTACGAGTATGAATATGATAGTGGCTCCCAGGAACACGCCAAAGTCGCATATGGGAACGGCGATATAGAAGGGATAGCTCAAGGCAGCCGATATCTGTATGAATTCGGCCGGGATGAAGACGACCACCATCTGGAGCGCTTCGACTATCGAAACGGCGGCGAGCCCCGGTATCCCCTTTGATACGAGGAGCTCCCTAGCGCCTTCCGTGTCGTGGGCAAGCTCGAGCCTGAAAAGAGGTATCAGTATGTCTTTTATGAACAGGGCAAGGAGCGCCACCGTTATGATGAGGGCTGCTCCCGTGATCGCCCTCTGGGTTCTTTTATTCATATAAAAGGCCTTTCCGTGGGCGGATGATATCATATTCCTTGTCTTCCGCTTGGGATATTATATCACTTTTGCGCAAGGGTAACATATAGCAGGACATGCGGGGATGGACCAAAGGGCCCCGTGTCCTATATAATATATGTGAGATCCCGGTATCAAAAAGGAGAATATGAGATGGAAAATACAGTGTTCCTGTGCAATGAGAAACAGAACATCCATAACGCGTATACGGAAGAGCAGATAGGAGGATGCCCGGTCATATCGACAGAAGAGCTTAAGGTGTCGGGTCCGCTCAAGGGAGTCACCACGGTGTTTTCCACATGGGGGATGCCGGCATTCTCAGAGGAGGAAGCGGCCCTCCTGCTTCCCGATCTTAAGGAGATATACTATGCCGCAGGCACCGTCCAGCAGTTCGCGCGCCCCTACATGGAAAGAGGGGTGAGGATATTCTCCGCGTGGGCGGCCAACGCTGTTCCCGTAGCCGAATTCACGCTGGGACAGATACTGCTTTCGAACAAGGGATACTTCCAGCTGGTAAAGAGATACAGGGAGGAAGGCTTTGAGAAGGCGGGAGACTACGGCGGCCATTTCATGGGGAACTACAATAACAGGGTGGGCCTCATAGGAGCAGGCATGGTGGGAAAAAAGGTGATAGAGAACTTAAAGCCATTCGACCTTGAGGTATGGGTGTTCGATCCGTTCCTGCCCGATGAAAAGGCAGAGGAGCTCGGCGTCAGAAAAACGACGCTCGAGGATATATTCATGAACTGCCCCGTCATATCGAACCATCTCGCCAACAACGCCGAGACGAAGGGCATGATAGACTACAGGCTCCTTTCCATGATGAGTCCCTACGCCGTATTCATAAATACAGGAAGGGGAGCCCAGGTGGTGACTGGGGACCTTGTGCGCGCGATGAGGGAGGAACCCGGAAGGACTGCCCTTATCGACGTGACGGATCCCGCGGAGCCGCTGCCTGAGGGACATGAGTTCTTCAGTGTACCCAACATACTGGTAACGCCCCACAGGGCAGGAAGTCAGAAGAAGGAGATCTTCAGGATGGGCGCGTACATGATGGAGGAGATGGAAAGGGTGAGGAGCGGGAAGGCACCGCTCTATGAGGTGACCCTTGATATGCTCAAAACGATGGCGTAGGAGAAGGCACATGAAAACAGGTCTCGTGTCAGTGACGTTCAGGAAGAAATCCCCGCGTGAGATCGCTGAGCTCGTACGGAAGGCCGGGCTCGACGGTATCGAGTGGGGAAGCGACGTCCATGCCGTCAGTCCCGCGGCGGCAAAAGAGATAAGAAGCATGATGGAGGGACTTGAGACTTTTTCCCTCGGAAGCTACTACAGGGCGGGTGAAGGACAGGATTTTGAGCTGGTGCTCGATATCGCCTGCACGCTTGATGCTCCAAATATACGCATATGGGCGGGCACCGTCGACGGACGCGACGCGGATGAGGAGCAGTGGAAGAGGGTCATAAAGGATGCGAAAAAAGCAGCTCTTATGGCTCGTGCCGCCGGAAAGACGATATCGTTCGAATACCATCAGGGGACTATTACCTCGCTCCAGAAGAATGCCATGAGGCTCATAAGAGACATAGGGGAGGACAACGTGTTCCTTTACTGGCAGCCCCTCGACTGCGATCCGGAGGAAACGAAGACGGATGACATAATGGAGACTGTACGGGAGAAGAAGCTCATGAACCTCCACGTATACCAGTGGGAGGGAGGCATCAGGATGCCTCTTATAAAGGGAGAGGAAAGATGGAAGCCCTGGATCAGGGCTGCAGCGCCTTTCTCGACGGCAGCGCTCATAGAGTTCGTAAGGGACGATGACGCAGATCAGTTCCTAATGGACGCGGAGGTCTTAAAACGTCTTGTAAAAAACATATAGAATAACAGCATAACGGTCTGCCGGATATATACGGTAAGACCGTTTTATATATATGGAAGGGCTTTTTTTTTAAATCACTATAGGATATAATGTATTTAAGAAAATCCAGGAAAAACACATATAAAACGCCGGCCCCGTAAAGGAGGCCGGATCTCTGCCTTTCGTTTCAGGAAGGATCTTTAACAAGGAAAGGGATAAAAACATGAAAAGACATGAACAGTTCACTGTTAAGGGAGTGCCTTTTTTCCCCGTAGGAGGACAGGCGCACAACTCCACGAGCTATGTGCTTGACGACCTTAAGATCAGCTTCGACGCCGTTAAAAAGCTCAACGGGAACTCCTGCGCGGTAACGGTCTGCTGGGACCGGTTCGAGCCTGAGGAGGGATGTTTCGACAGGGCGTATATCACGGATATGATCGACCTGGCAAGGGAGATGGGAGTGCATCTGGTCTTCCTGTGGTTCGCAACATGGAAGAACGGCATAATGAGCTACTGCCCGGCATGGGTCAAGAAGGATACTGCCCGTTTCGAGAGGGCGCGCTCGGCCGACGGTACTCCCATGCTCAATCTCACGTGCCACGTGAGGGCGAACGTAGAGGCGGATGCAAAAGCGTTCAGGGAATTCGTGAAGACCGTAAGGGACCATGATAAGGATACGGGGACCGTGCTCGGCTTCCAGATAGAGAATGAGTCGGGCCAGTGGCTGGGAGCCAGAAGGGACTTCCATCCGAAGGCAACGGAGGCGTTCATGAGCGATGTGCCGGGCGAGCTCTTAGCCTATCTGGATAAGAACAGGGACGGGGAACCGTATAAGAGATGGCAGAAGGCAGGTGGAAAAAAGAGCGGAAGCTGGCCTGAAGTGTTCGGACGCTTCGGCGCCGAGGCGTTCTCTGCCTGGACGGTAGCCAGATACATCGACGAGGTGGCGGCTGCCGGAAGAGAGGAATACGATACCTTCATGTATGTGAACGTCGCTCTGGACGGGCTCACCAAGGGAGAGGACTTCGAGATCCCGGGCCTCAGCTACTTTGCCGGAGGGCCTGTCCCCAAGGTGAGGGATATATGGTACGCGGCTCTTGAGCACGTCGACGCCGTATGCCCAGACGATTACAAGATGGAGACGAACCGCCACAGGGAGGTGCTCGAGGCATATGCCAACCCGGAGAGAGGGTGGCCCCTTTATGTTCCCGAGTCAGGGCTCGAAGCCGTTAATACTACCCACATGATATACGCTGCGGCAGAGCTCGGGGCTATAGGCTACCATATCTTCGGAGTGGAGAGCTGTCTTGCAAAAGACGGGGAACTGAAGCCTGAGGCTGAGGCAGCCGCAAGATCGTTCATGATACTTAAGAGCATCGCTCCTCTTCTAATACGCTTCAGGGGAAAGGATAACGTCAGGGCGGTCTACCAGTATACAGGAGAGACGAGCATGCTCCTCGAGCTTGAGAACTGGAAATGCTACGCGTCTTTCGTGGGACTAAAGTCGTATCTTTGGGGCAACGTCGGGGCCGACTTCCGCCATCCCGAGATGAGCGGCGGACGCTTCGGGGATCCCATGGATTACAGGGCGGAGAAGGGAAGAGCCGTGCTCGTTCAGACGGGGCCCGATGAGTTCTATGCCGCGGGGCAGGGATGCCATCTGTTCTTCAACGAATATGAACCGATAGACGGATCGATCCCGGCGAACCTGCTCAATCCGACCATACAGGTGACTACGACGGACTATATAGAAGTGACCGAGGGGCATTTTGATGAGAACGGGGAATACAAAGTCGACCGTGTGAGGAGCGGGGATGAGAGCTGGCGCGGCGTATG
This sequence comes from Christensenellaceae bacterium, assembly GCA_017523755.1. Taxonomy (GTDB): domain Bacteria; phylum Bacillota; class Clostridia; order Christensenellales; family Christensenellaceae; genus SIG371. Next base: position 26,835 of record JAFWWA010000020.1, read on the forward strand.
GCTGGCCGCCGACTGCGGAGTAGTCCGTTTCACGCTCAAAAGAGCCGACAGATAGATGATCATATAAAAGGAAAAGAGGATAGGGATATGCTGCCAAAAGAGATGAGAGCGCTCGTGGCCCACGGGCCGGGTGATCAGTACAGACTTGAGACGGTGCCGGTGAAGGAGCCGGGACCGGGCGAGATGCTTATAAAGGTTGAAGCCTGCGGTATATGCGCGGGCGACGTTAAGGCGAGACACAATACGGCGCGTTTCTGGGGAGGAGACGGGATGCCGGGCTACTGCGAGCCGCCTTTCATACCGGGCCATGAGTTCGTGGGCGAGATCGTCGCCATGGGCGGTGACGTCGAGGGCGGATTTAAGGTGGGCGACAGGGTGGTGAGCGAGCAGATAGTGCCCTGTGGTACCTGCCGCTACTGCAAGTCCGGAAAATACTGGCTCTGTGACCCGCATAACGTATACGGCTTCAAGAACCATTTGCCCGGAGGCATGGCGGAGTACGCGATCCTGCCCAGGAGATCCATAAACTATGTTATCCCTAAGGAGCTTCCGATAGAGAAGGCTGTGCTCATAGAGCCGTTTGCATGTTCCCTCCACGGAGTAGAGCAGGGACGCATACAGGTAGACGACGTGGTGGTGCTGGCAGGCGCGGGGACGCTGGGGCTCGGAATGATAGGCGCCATAAAGAAGCGCAATCCTAAAAAGTTCATCGTGCTCGACATGAACGACATGAGGCTTGAGAAAGCCAGGGAATTCGGCGCCGACATAGTCATAAATCCCGGAAAAGAGGATGCCGTGAAGCGCGTGATGGGAGAGACCGGCGGCTACGGCTGCGACGTATATCTTGAAGTCACGGGACATCCCTCGTCCGTGGGACAGGGCCTCGAGATGATATGCAAGGGCGGAAGATTCGTGGAGTTTTCCGTCATGAGCGGGACTTCGACGGTGGACTGGTCGATAATAGGGGACGCTAAGGAGATAGTGATCTACGGTTCCCAGTTAAGCCCATACTGTTTCAGCAGGACCATCGAAGGCATAAAGGACGGCACGATGCCCACAGACGGCGTGGTGTCGCACATATTCCCTCTTGAGAAATGGGAAGAGGCGTATGAGACTGCCGAGAGCGGCAGAGGCATAAAGGTGGTCTTAAAGCCCTGATACGTGTGCCTGAATGATTGGCACAGGACAGAAAAAGACGGACCGTATCCGACATAGAACGCAGGACGCGGCCCGTCTTTTATCGCAAAAGATCAGTATGCTGGGTCGATCTCCCTTATGAGATCTTAGGCATTGTTCTGTTCCTCCTGATCCTTTTTGGCCGCTTCGATAGCCCTGGGCAGGCTCTCGATGAAAGCGTCCACTTCCTCCTCGGTATTGTATATACCGAACCTGACGCGGATCATGCCGGGAGTCTGGGGCCTGTGCAGTTTTCAAACTGTTCCACATCTTCGTCAGGTATCCCGAGCAGCCTCCAGTAGTACGGATGCGCGCAGAAAAGGCCGCGCCTTGTAGCCACACCGCAGCCGTTTGCCAGATGCTCGGCAAGGATATGGGAGTTTACATCGCTGAAGTTGAAGGTAACGACGCCGACCCGGTCGGATATATCCTCTGTGTCTCCGTATACGGTCACGTTGTCAATCTTCAGCAGTCCGTCGATGGTCTTTCTTATAAGCTTCTGCTCATGCTCCTGGATCTTGTCGAAACCGACTTCCTTAAGGATGTCCATGGCCTTTCCCAGCAATCCGGATGTGCCGGTTATAACGGTTTTTCAATATGGCGGTATCGCAGAAACGGCTTGGATACAGGCTTTTACGGTCGGTCAAGGCAGCAATCATACTGCAAATTGCAATGTTAAAAACACCCCAAGGCTGCAATAATGACGCATAATGGCACTCGGATATTTCCGAGTGTCTTTTTTTTATTGTTCCGCTGATTGGAGTTGTATTGTTCCGACAAGGATTCGTTGCTCCGATACAAAAGAGCTGCATTATTCCGTTAATTTGCAATATGTTGTTCCGATAGCATTAACATTGTTCCGATAATATGGTATAATGAAGCATCAGATTGGAGGTGAGGGCTTATGTATATGACAGTAAAAGAAGCGGCCGCAAAATGGAGCATTTCAGACAGAAGAATAAGAGTATTATGTTCCGAGGGCAAGATCCCCGGCGCATATCAGGAAGGACGCGGCTGGAAGATCCCAATTGACGCAGAAAAGCCCGCCGATGGAAGGTTTAAATCAAAGGAAAGCATCCTCACTCAGATCGACCGCAAGAAAACGGAGCTTGACAGCAGAAGACCTCTGACCGAGGGTGAACTGGAACGGCTGAACGAAGAATTTACAGTCGAATACACATATAACTCCAACGCGATTGAGGGCAACACACTGACGCTCCGGGAAACTGACCTTGTTCTTCGCGGGCTTACGATAGATCAGAAACCGCTGAAAGATCATATGGAGGCTGTCGGTCATAAAGAGGCTTTCGACTATGTCAGAGAGCTTGTGAAAGAAAAAGCACCTCTCACTGAAAGCATCATTAAACAGATCCACTATCTTGTACTTGCCGACAAAAAGGATGACCGGGGTGTTTACAGAAGAGTTCCCGTCCGCATTATGGGAGCGCATCATGAACCCGTGCAGCCGTATCTGATCGAGCCGAGAATGGAACAGCTTCTTCTCGACTATGCCGCAAGCGAGGAACACATCGTGACCAAGCTCGCCCGGTTTCATATCGAGTTTGAAGGTATCCATCCCTTTATCGATGGCAACGGCAGGACCGGCAGACTGCTTGTCAATCTGGAGCTGATGAAAGCGGGATATCCGCCGATCGACATCAAGTTCACGGACAGGGTCGCTTATTACAATGCCTTTGACGAATATCATGTGAAGCACAATCTTTCGGCTATGGAGAGCCTGTTCGCAGGATACATCAACTCAAGGCTGGATACGTTTCTCAAGATATTGAAGGATTGATCGCAGTAAGTAGATGGCGGATTGAACGGGTCGGAGCTTTACAAATAGCCTACCGGCCTGCCGGTATTCAACTTGCTGTCTCGACCCTGACCAGTCCTGGGAAATTGCCCATTCCTTCATTGGGATGAACCAGCGGGTCAAATACAAGCGGTTTTATTTGACCTGCTGCTCAGAGGCACCCTGTATGCAGCTGAGAACGTCCATACAAGCCTGGCGCTCAGGACTATGAATCTCAGCGATTCCAGATCAGGCAAGTCATTACAGTCTACGCGGCCAAGGAAGTTTTGATGCTACACTAAAAGTAGACACGAACAGGTAGAAAAATGTCGATGGATGAAGTACCATGACATTGACTACCAGAAGGGAGTGCCTGTTATGGGGAAG
>JAFWWA010000021.1 GCA_017523755.1 Christensenellaceae bacterium
GAAAACGCGCCTTTGCTCCCTGTCATTTTTCCTTCCTGCAGGCAGGCGTATATTATCAGAAACGAGGCCTGCAGTTTCCCTTATCTCTTTCTCAGCATGCTCATATGCCGAAACATCCTCTTTTTCATCTGTATAACGCTTTGCCCCGCTTAAAAGCCTCTTCCTTGCTTCCGCCGAAATCCTCAGTCTTCTTTTCCCTATATCTATCAGCCTCCCCCGGTCTTGTTGTCATAAGAGCATAGAGCCCGCTTTCCTTTCCTATCCTGCAGTCAAACGGCAGGATCTCCCTTCCGACTCTCATTATCCCCTCACCGGCCTGCGCTTCCGTTAATATCAAGAGCTGTTCCTCAGACAGACCCATGAGTTCCCCCAGTTCCTTCCTGTCGCTTCCTGCCTGGCTGAACAGGACAGCCAGTTCTGAATTGGCGAGCATCGTCTTTGCAGTCTCGGACTGAAGGAGATCTGTAACGTTCTGGCTTATCCCCGTATAGAACGCACCGTATTTCCTCGCCCTTTTCCACTGCTCGAAAAGGAATGACGATGAGTATTCGTTTTTAAAAAGAAGGTAGATCTCGTCTATATAAATGAAAGTCCTCCTGCCCTTCTTTGAATTCTCAAGTATCCTGCTGTTTATCATGTCCATTATCACGAGCATACCAGCGGTCTTCATCGCTGCCCCCATATCCCTTATGTCGAAGGATATGAGTGGGCACGAGATATCCACGTTCGTATCCTTTGCGAACATGCCAAGACTTCCGCTGGCATAGAGCTCTATCGCAAGCGCCAGGTCCTTCGCGTTCTTCTCCTCCTGGCGCATCAGCTCATGATAAAAATCGAGAAGCGTAGGCTTCTTCCTTTCCCTTCCGAAAAAGTATTTGCCGTAAAGCTCGCCCACACATCTGTCTATGACCGATCTGTCCTCGTTAGAAAGATGTCTTCCGCTTATGAGCTGCTCCATGAACGAAAGTATGAATGCGCTTTTGTTGAATACCGGATTCTCCCCACCGTCATCTCCAGTTATATCGAAGGCATTGATGCGGTTTCCCGAGTCAGGAGCTATCCTTATCACCTGTCCGCCCATAGCCTCAGCTATCCTTCCGTATTCGCTCTCCGGATCGATTATTATGATGTCATGGCCTTTGAGCCTGTTCTCTATCATGTCGTATTTCGCGAACATGGACTTTCCGGAGCCTGAGGTGCCGAGTATCATCCCGTTCCCGTTTAAAAGCCTTTCCCTGTTTACGGTTATGATGCCTCCCGACACCGAATTCCTTCCCATAAAGACCCCGTCCTCATGCCTCACCTCGGCAGTCCTTAAAGGCATGAATACAGCTGCCGATTCGGTCGTGAGCGTTCTCAGATCACCTATCCTCCTGACACCAAACGGCAGCGCTGTAAGAAACCCGTCAGTCTGCTCGAAGGAAAGGGTATCGATAACGAGCGACAGATTCCTGCCTGTGCTTTTTAGAGCATCAGTCTTCTTTTCGAGATCTTCCATGCTGTCTGCCTTTATGAGCATGGTGATAAGGCCCAGCACCATCTGCTGGTCTTTCTGCATGAGCTCTGTCAGAAAGTCCTCTGACTCCCTCCTTATGAGATCGAACTCATACGGGACAGTGGCAGAGAAATTGTTGTTCCTGTTCTGTTTCCTCTGCCAGCCCGCTATCTCGGTCTCAGTCGCAAGCAGTCTCTTATTGATCTCCCTTACCGCCTCCTCAGAGGGAACAGGCAGAAGATCCATGGAGATCACGAGGGAATCATCCGTATCGAGAAGATCAAAAAGGATCCTGTCATATGCTTTTACCGGATAACGCATGAGATACAGCGCCCTTGCATACCTGTCCCCTATCTCCATGTGATTCCTTGACGCCTTAAATGAAGACGGGCAGCACAGATCCTTTACCGAAAAGCCCTTTCTTACGGCTTCGTCAAAAGGGATGGTCTCCCTGCCTCTGCCCTCCGTATAGAAATCAGAATAAAGCCTGAGCCTCTCATCTGCATCAAGAGCCCTTATCTCAGACCCGAACCTTGAAAAGATATCCTTCATTCCGGTAAGGAACCTGTCAAAGTAGGAAACGGCCGCGTCATGGTCCTTTATGTTTGCGGTCACTGTCATGTACCTTGATACGGTCCTTAACGGAGCTGAATAAAGCCTTTCCTTAGCAAGTGCGTTCCTCATCTCCCTTATATGGTCGAGCCCGTCATCCTTCATCTCCATCATCATGCCGGTCTCAGTCTTATGGGTCATCCTGTCCCTTATGAGCGTCAGCTTCGTTGCCGCATAGGTCTCAAGCGAGTTTATGAAGCCGCAGTATTCGCTGAATACCGCGGCTTTCTTCTCATCGCTCATGGTCTCATAACCCGTATCTGAAAATGTAAAGGCCCTTGAGAACCTGCTTCCGGTCTTAATGATCCCATCCTTCCATATCGTATCGAACGGGAGAAGGTCTGACGCTGTTTTAGGCACCTTTGCGTATTCACTCTCCTCCCTTTCAGCCCTTTTTAATCTTTTAAGCAATCCGTTCCTCCTTTTTCATATTCTTCCCTTAAAAGCTCATAGTATAGATTGACAGGCCTGTTAAGGATCACCCTCCTCTCCATCACGGCAGTCATAAGAGCCTTAAAAATGATCTTTTCAGCCCGCATGCCGTGATACCTAAGGAATCCCATTACAGCAAACGGTACTGCAGCAAGAACTGAGAGCCAGCTTATAAGGAAAGCACCGACAGTGTCCTTGAGTGCAAAGTACACCGTTACTGATGCCGCTACGGCAAGAGCCGAGAAAACAGTCTGCCTTAACGTGAGTCCCATGAATACGGTCTCGGTATGTTCCCTTATATCTCCCGGTATCTTTATTTCCATATCTCCTCCTTAAAGCCCAGTCATCTCTTTTATCAGCCTCTCTGACATCCTCACCGACCCTGTGAGTATCAGCAGATTGAATATGAGCTCTCCCATATAGTTCCATACCGCCTGCACCGCTGAAAGCGACGGGTCTATATCGGCAGGCGGAGAGGAAGCAAACGCAGAGTATATGATACAGGCTGTCATTATGACAGCGCTCTCAAGGCATACAGCTCCATAGCTTTTTAAGAACTGCACGCCTATATGCCTCGTCCCCTCTCCCGAGAACGCCGACAGCGGTACCGGCGCTATCGCTGTATACATGTATACCGTGAAGAATCTGGAATAGACCGTAAGTATCACAGTATAAGAGAGCACGGTCACTATAAGGGATGAAAGAAGGGTAACTATCCAGAGCGGTATGCTCTCAAGAAATCCACATTCGAGAATCTTCTGCCTTATCGCATCAGGCAGTGTGACTCCTCCCGTCACCAGTCCTCCCCCGTTCTCTGCTATCCTCATAGTGATCCCATGTATGACCGTATAAATAGCCTTGAGTATATCCATGCTGTAGGTCACAAGGGCTTTGCCTATGCCGAAGCGTATGAAAAGCCTGAAAGCCTGCTCAGGCCTTTTTAGCTCCCTGAAGTCAGCGGTCTCTTTCAATACCCCCATCAGGAAAAATACGGTAAGAAGCCCAAGAGCGATACCTTTCAGCCCGTCATGTATGCCCGTTACCACCTTCCATATGGTTCCTCCCTTGAATTCGTCCGGAGAGAAGGTTATTATCTCCATCACTTCCCTCAGCTTCTCGGACCATATCTCAAGAGCTCTTAAAAGATTGTCGAGCACCCAGTTTCCTGTTCCCAAAGGTACCTCCTTTCCCTGCTTACTATCCGGTTATGAGCGTCAGTATCTCCTTCGTGAAAACTATGACTATGCCTCCCGCTATTGTGAGCATCCCGTTTGCCCTGGCCGAGGCATCATGCGACTTGAAAGAAAGACCGAGCTGCAGTATGCCGAAGCCCAGTATTATAAGGCCGACCGCCCTTATGAAGCCGAATATGAAATCGCTCAGATTATTTATCACCTGTATCGGGCCGTCGTTCGCCGCAAAAACAGGCGCACAAAGAGAAGCCGTGATTATCAGCAGCGCCATCATCACGGCATACTTTATATGTTTTTGATTCAAATACATTATCCCCCTTAAATAGGATCGGTATCCTTTATGAGCTCGAGCTCGCCTATGTCCATATCCTTTATCACTTCGTCAAGATATCTGAAGCTGTCCTTTTTCTTCTCCCTGTGAACATAGTCTCCGAGGGATCTAGCATGGATGTATCCCCTGTCCTTCTCGATCTCATATTTCCTGTCCATGACAGGCAACATGCCTCTTACGAATATGACCTCCCTGTCATTGTCGAGCATCCTGACCTCGGAAGCCGTAAGAAGCTCACGTCCTGTCTTTCCCTTCTGTTTTGAGCCTCCGCTCTTTCCTCCCGTCGGCTCGGATACCGAAAGCGTGTCTATCGTCTCCTTCCCGAGACTCTTCGAGATGTATTCGTGAGTGGACTGTTCATTACCCCCGAGATAGATTATCGTATCGCAGTTTCCTGTAATGATATCCAGC
>JAFWWA010000022.1 GCA_017523755.1 Christensenellaceae bacterium
GTAAATGCTTACTTCATCCCCTTCATTCCTCGTATATGTCATCCTTAAGATCATTTTGTCCACTTCTACTACTGCTCTGTCTACCCCATATACTTTATCTAGTACCGAGTTGTAGCTGTAGATCTTCTTTATCCTCTCCTGGACTTCGTTAAATGGGAGGATGCCTATATTTTTTTGTACAGTCTCTGCCTTTTTTTTTAAACTGCATTGATAGCTGTAGACTTGATCATCAAAGATATCCACGATGACATAGCCCAGATTCATTGGAACAGCATACTTGTTTGTTACAGTATTTATAAAATCAACTGCAATCTCACTACCGGATAACGGCAATACAGCAGTATCGCTGCTCTTATTATTGTACCTAATCTCATACCCGCCTTTAAAATCATCTTTCCCAAAATATAAGAGCGCTTTACTACAATATGCAATATCATACTCATCTGTTTGAAACAATCTGTTTAAAAACTCATCTCCTATCTTTGCAGCTTCTTCCATATTTAAAGATATATTTGATATCCCCTTTTTCAGAACATCGATATCCTGATCCTTATCTATCCACAAATGCTTTGACTCATCATATAAATCCTCTTCCCGTATAACGGAATTTCCTCTTGCTACCTTTATACCTGAATATACTTCTTCTCCCGGAATATAGTTATGGCAATAAATCCAAGCATCGTCATATTTTCCTCCGACTATTTTGGCACTGAAATAATTCTTTCCTCTCGATTTATACTTCCTATACTCAGAAGAATCATATGGAATATCATAGTCAAGTACAGGCTCAACATATTCATCTTTGTCATCGGGAAGTTCAGCTATATACTCCTCAAGTTCTTTTATATACGGATCATCTTCAGGCGGAGCAACTATCCTTCCGTCCACTTCAGCACCCCTTTTGTATGATATCAGCTCATCGATATATGCCTGCTTTACATTGTTGGGCCACTTAAGGAATTTCACTTTATCATACTCATCACCCAGAAAGCCCTTTAACTGTTTTTGGAGGATCTCATTATCAAAAAATCCTATCTCATATTTATCTACATATATCTCTGCTTCTTCAGGCGCATCTATCTCTGCTCTGAATATGATTTTGATCTTGCTTTCAGGCTTTTCTATCTCCTCATCCCATCTCTCAGGTATATCTCCCGGCATTATGGATTTTTCTTTATCTTCCGTTACTGTCTCTGCTATCTCAGTAATTGGTCTTTTCTCCACTATTACCTCATCTCCAGGTGTCGCCTGGCAGGATATCAACCAAATGATTGCTGATAAAAAACATATTACTTGTATTATATTCTTTTTCATTTTTCTCTATATAACAGTCATTATTGTAAAACATCAGTATCTGTAGATGTAAATGTTCCTGCAACATATGTTGTATATCCTGTGTTAACATTTTTTACCTGAAGTTTTAGATAATATGTTGTAGTATTATCTGGATTAATATTTGTATCCCACCAATGAGTTTGACCTGATGCTTGCATTATCTGATGATGATTATTAATACTAGTGCATGCCTGATTATTAAACAGGACAAGATTTGAATAATATGAAGTCCCCGGTCCTGACGTGCTCCCAAGCTTTGCATATATATTTACATCTTCGAAATAATCATCTTTAACTATCGTTATTTTTGATGTTGTATAAAAACTGTTGGCACAACTACCTATATAGCTCTTACTGTCTGCAAAGGAAGGCATGGCTGCACTTAATAACACAATCACCATTGCTATTACTAAAATCATTTTTCTCATTTTTTGCATCTATCCATATTTAATATTGCTTTATTATTTTAATACTATACTCTAACATGTTAGAGTTTATGAATACACAATCATACATTTTTATATTATATTTAAAATTTTTATGTGCAAACTGAATAATTATATTCTTTTAGCTTCCCATATTGCTTCCATCTATTGCGTTTATCATCATGTTATAATCCATGGTGCCATATAGCTCTCCGTTTTCCTTATACATATGATACTTGCCGTATACACACCATACCGGCGTTGAATAAAGAACATCCCCCTCCCCTTCGTTTCTCGTGTATGCCATCCTTAGGTTTATCCTGTCTATCTCTACAACAGCTCTATCAACCCCGTACACTTTATCGAGTATTGAATTATAGTCATATAACTTCTTTATTCTTTCCTGTACCTGAACAAATGGGAGCAGTTTAACATTGTCGGTGATTTCTTTTACTCTTTGCTTCATAGAACGAGCATTAAAATAGTGCAATTTATTATCAACGATACCTATAACGATATCATCATTCCCTATTTGCACCGAATAATTATTGTTTACTTTGTTTATAAAACCCGTCCCTTCATTAGACGAAAGAAACGGAATAATGTTGTTATTAACTACGGGTTTAAAAACCGCCTTAAAGCCTCCTACATAGGTATTATCGATATAAAAAGCAGCCTTGTCCAAATCATATAAAACATATTTATCTGACAACCCCAGGGAATCGATCAAAGCATTGATTGTATTAAGAACCAAATCCTCATCTCCGGTCATATTCTCAATTGCAGATTCTATCAATAGATGATCTTCAGCATAGCTACCCGGATAATCACTGTTAAGACGCTCATTTAATTCTGAGAGTGTTGTTCCACCATTTCCCCAATTAAATTCAATGTTTGTAGACGGAGTCTCACCTTTAATATAGTTATTAAAGAAAACTACATTTCCATCATGCTTTCCGCCTATTATCTTAGCACTGAAATAATTCTTTCCTCTCGATTTATACTTCCTATACTCAGAAGAATCATATGGAATATCATAATCAAGTACAGGCTCAACATATTCATCTTTGTCATCGGGAAGTTCAGCTATATATTCCTCAAGTTCCTTTATATACGGATCATCTTCTGGTGGTGTGACTATCCTTCCGTCCACCTCAGTTCCCCTCTTATACGCTATGAGTTCATCGATATAGCCCTGTTTTACATCGTTAGGCCACTTTAGAAATTTAACTTTGCCATATTCATCACTCAGAAAACTTTTAATATACTTTGTCAGCATTTCATCATCAAAAACTATAGGGTCAAATCTTTCAACTGTTATTTCTGCTTCTTCAGGTGCATCTATCTCTGCTCTGAATATGATCTTGATCTTGCTTTCAGGCTTTTCGATCTCCTCATCCCATCTCTCAGGTATATCTCCCGGCATTATGGATTTTTCTTTATCTTCTGTTACTGTCTCTGCTATCTCGGTAATGGGCTTCTTCTCCACTATAGCTTCATCTTCGGGTGTTGACTGACATGAAAAGATACTAAATACTGTTAAACAGAAAAAAAGTGATATAAATAATCTTTTAATCATTTTTAATGCCATTTCAATCATTTTTTAATAAATTATAAACATAAGCATATAAATTGTCAATAAAACACAATTTATTAACATATAATGAAACACCTGCCTTTTCAATATTACTTTTATCAACAGTTGCCTTAAGATCTCGCCTAGCCTTCAGCCAGGACTATTTTTCTTTCAAACATACAGATTGATTATCTTACCAACAAGTATTTCATATAGCTGAGCAGTTACCAATAAAAAGCAATAGGCTGTTTGAATCATTTATTTCCAAACAGCCTGTTGCTTTTTGTTTTTTATAAGACTATTACAAATCAGTAACCTTATACTATTTGATCAGCATCTTCTTCCAGTCCGAGATAATATTCCTGTCATCAAAATAATCTATCCTCATGGCTTTCCTGACGCGGGCAAGTACTTCGTTTGTTTTCTCCTGAGCCTTTTCTGTACCTGCCTTAAGAATATCATAGACTGAATCAATATCCTTTTCCCACATTGACCTTGACTGTCTTATCGGGGCAAGTGTCTCCTCCAAGACATTTATGAGGAACTTCTTGCACGTACCGTCCCCGAGTCCGCCCCTCATATAATGTGCCTTCATTTCATCAAGATTTGAATACTCAGGCAGGAATTCAGCAAAATGATCATCTGTGCATAATGCATCAAGATATGTGAAAACAACATTTCCCTCGATATGACCCGGATCTTCTATCCTTAAATGCAGAGGATCAGTAAACATCTTTCCGTTGACCTGTTTTTTTACAGTCTTTGCATCATCCGATAGATATATGCAGTTTCCTAAAGATTTGCTCATTTTAGCTTTTCCGTCGACTCCGGGAAGTCTTCTCTGAGTTTCGTTTTCAGGTATCATTGCCTTTGGCAGGACCAGCGTTTCCCCATATGTCTTATTGAATTTTTCAACTATCTCTCTTGTCTGTTCTATCATCGGCAACTGATCCTCACCTACAGGAACTACCGTTGCATCAAAGGCAGTTATATCTGCTGCCTGTGAGACTGGATATGTGAAAAAGCCGGCAGGCAGTCCTTCATCAGCAAATCCTCTCATCTGGATCTCGGCCTTGACTGTAGGATTCCTTGACAATCTGGCTGTAGTTACAAGATTGAGATAATAAAATGTAAGAGCATGAAGAGCAGGAAGTGCAGACTGCACACAGATGGTTGTCTTCTCAGGATCGATGCCGACCGACAGATAATCCAGTACTACATTAATAATATTGTCCCTGATTTTCGCCGGATTATCAGCATTATCAGTTAGAGCCTGATCATCTGCGATAAGTATATTGATCTCATCAAATTCTCCTGAATTCTGCAACTCAACTCTTCTTTTCAAAGAACCGACATAATGCCCAAGATGGAGCCTTCCTGTCGGCCTGTCTCCTGTAAGTATGATATTCTTGTTTTCCATTATTTCCCCTTAATAATCGTCCGGATAGGTGTTTATCGGTTTCCCTGCCCGTAGTAGGCGTTTTTTCCGTGTTTTCTGTAATAATGTTTGTTCATTATGGAGATATCAGCAGGTCCTGCATCGTTATTGAGGGTGATGGTCATATATGCCATCGCAGCGCATTCTTCGAGGACCGCGGCATTCTCAACAGCCTTGAATGCGTCTTTACCCCATGTGAACGGGCCGTGTTTCTTAACCAGAACTGCCGGTGTCGCATCAGGATCTATCCCCCTGTCTGCAAAAGTCTCGGCGATCACTATGCCGGTATTCTTCTCATACGCTTCCTCTATCTCTTCGGGAGTCAGATCTCTGGTAACAGGAACCGGGCCGTAGAAATAGTCTGCATGTGTCGTTCCAAAGCACGGGATGTCCATCTCAGCCTGAGCAAAAACCGTAGCATGTCTTGAATGGGTGTGAACTATTCCTCCGATATTCGTGAAGGCCTTATACAGTTCAATATGGGAAGGTGTATCCGAGGAGGGACGCAGTTTTCCCTCAACCACTTTTCCCTCAAAATCAACGACAACCATATCCTCGGGCCTCATCGTTTCATAATCCACACCACTCGGTTTTATAACGATAAGCCCTTTCTCCCTGTCGATCTCTGAAACATTCCCCCATGTGAAAGTCACAAGACCGAATTTCGGAAGAAGAAGATTTGCCTTCCATACTTTTTCTTTCAGCTGTTCAAGCATCCGGAATTTCCTCCTTACCGATCAGACGTTTTTGACGCGTTTATTCCTGCTTATTGTCTGTATCATCTCCTGCTTTAAGGCATACAGCCCGTCAGACAGGTCAACTTTATATATATGAGGCATGCTGAAACGTTTATACTCGTCCCAGAATGTGTCAAGGTCCTTCCTGCAGTAATCCCTGATCTCGAGCACTGACGGTGATTCATATACCTGCATGCCGTTTTCAAATATGGGAACCAGGAGCTCTCTAACTTTGAAATTCGTGACAGTCATCCTTCTCCAGGTCATGTTCGGATCGAATATCGTAAGAGGCTCGTTCTCATCTATAGTCTCTTCATCGAGCATGATAAGGTCGGCTATTGCTTTTCCGCAGTCCCTGTCATACAGTCTCACTATCTTCTTGTATCCCGGATTGGTGATCTTTACCTGATTGTCTGAAAGCTTGATCCTGGGCTCAACTTTACCGTCCACTTCCACAGCGCTCATCTTATATACACCGCCAAGAGCAGGACAGTTCTCGCTTGTGATAAGCTTGGTTCCAACGCCCCATGAATCGATCTTTGCCCCCTGACCCAGAAGATCGTTCATGATGAGTTCATCAAGATCTCCTGAAACACAGATCTTTGCATTTGGGAAACCGGCTTCGTCGAGCATTGTCCTGGCCATCTTTGAAAGATATGCCAGGTCTCCGCTGTCAAGTCTTATGCCGAGAGGTTCATGTCCATTTGCCCTTAATTCCTTAAATACCTCTATAGCATTCGGCACGCCGCTCCTCAGAGTATCGTATGTGTCGACTAGAAGAAGACACGCATCGGGATAGATATCAGCGTAAGCCCTGAAGGCATCTATCTCCTTAGGGAAACTCATGACCCAACTGTGCGCGTGAGTTCCTGAAAGAGCTACTCCGAACATCTGTCCGGCCAGAACATTGGATGTTGAGGCACAGCCTCCTATCACTGCCGCCCTGGCGCCGTAGATACCGGCATCAGGACCCTGGGCACGCCTTAAGCCGAACTCAAGGACAGGTCCGCCCTTCGCCGCATAGCACACTCTTGAAGCCTTCGTGGCTATCAGGGTCTGATGGTTGATTATGTTGAGCATCGCCGTTTCTATGAGCTGAGCCTCGGCAAGCTTTGCTTTTACTCTTATGAGAGGCTCCATGGGAAAGACCACAGTCCCTTCGGGAACAGCATAGATCTCGCCTGTAAATCTGAATTCACTCAGATATGCCAGGAAATCCTCGTCAAAAAGATCCAGACTTCTTAAATAATCGATGTCATCATCAGAGAAATGCAGGTTGTTTATGAGGTCGATCACCTGATCGAGCCCGCACATGATAGCATATCCGCTGGTACCGGGCTGCTGACGGAAAAAAACGTCATAAACCGCAGTCTTATTGTGAGTATTGCCTTTAAAATAACCGTACATCATAGTAAGTTCATAAAGGTCAGTCATCATCGTCAGATTTCTCATCATTCAGCCTCTTTTATCCATTGTCTTATCCTTCCGCACCCGGAAGTATCTAAACAATAATTATATATATATGAAAGTTTGTTTTCAAGGATTACGCTCAGCCGCTATAAAATACGATCTGCCGCTATAAATAGCGCTTTACGAATTCCTCTACAATATCGTAAACAGGATTATCAAAAAAGCAGTCCGATCCATGGTCAGCACCCTTAAGACATATGAATCTGACAGGCACTTCCTTTTCCTTCAGTCTTTCAAAAAGCATCACGCTCTGCCCGAACGGGACCAGTCTGTCCTTAGTGCCGTGGATGATCAGCGTCGGAGGAGAAGAACGGCTGACTTTCTCCATCACTACCGTCCTTAAGGCTTCTTCAGAACCTGTGACGGTTTTTCCTCCTATAAGCATCCCCTCAGGCGAATCGGGAGAAATGTGGTCCATCGTTGAAGGTTCACAGTTCATCCTTGTGATGTCTGTAGGTCCATAGTAATCAACGACCGCCCTTATCACAGGGTCCGATCCTTCCTCATTCTCAAAACAGGGATCTCCTGCCGTATATGCCGTCATAAGAGCCGTATGCCCTCCCGAGGAATCGCCCCATATGAATATCCTGTCAGTATCTATACCGTATTCTTCCGCATGGCCTGCAAGAAATCTCAATGCGGTCCTCGTATCTCTTATCTGAGCCGGGAACGGGGCTACGTCGGACGGTCTGTACTGTATCTGGGCTGTAATAAAACCTCTTCTTGCGAACAGGCTCATCGCGGGAGTGGTATCGTCAATACGCTGGGCACGCCACGCTGATCCGGGTATGAACACGGCAAGGGGCAGCTTTCCCTGTCTTTCGGGTATATGGATGTTCATGTGAAGATCCATACCGTCCATGGTACAGTACCTGACCATATGCTTAAGCCTGACTGCCGTCTTTTTCATATCTGCCTGTATTGTTTCCATCCCGCAGACAGATATCTGCGACTCAGGGAAAGAATCATAATCAGCCGGTTCCGGCCTTATATATTCAGTCATATATGACCTCCTTTAAAAACAGGCCTTCCGGAGGCGCAAGCATCCCGGCATCCTGCCTGTTTCCCGAATCAAAAGCTGTGATTATCGTTCCGGGCTGTCTTTTCCCCTCGCCTATCTCTATAAGGGTGCCCGCCATTATCCTTGCCATATGGTAAAGGAATCCGTTTCCGGTGATATCCAGTATCAGCTCATTTTCATTTTCAGATATACTTACCGAATATATATCTCTCACGGAAGACTTTCTGAGCCTTCTGTTATCCTGGAAAGTGAAAAAATCGTGTCTTCCCAGAAAAAGCTCCGCGCCTTCCCTCATGCCGCTCTGATCAAGGGCATCCGGATGATAGTAAGTGTATCGTCTTTTAAATACATCAGGTATCTTTCCGGTCATGATCCTGTATCTGTAAGTCTTTGCGGATGAGGACAGCCTGCTGTGAAAGCCTTCTTTCTCCTCCCTTGCGGATATCACGGATATATCTCCCGGAAGGAATCTGTTCATATAATCCATGATCTGCGCCGGCGTCATATCGGTATCGATCCTGAAGTTGGCTGTCTGCGCAAGCGCGTGCACTCCGGCGTCAGTCCTGCCTGAACCGTGGACCTCGGTCCTTATTCCCGCCATCCTGCTCACTAGTTCTTCCAGTTTTCCCTGTATGGTCCTGTCGGTATTGCCCTGTACCTGCCATCCCCTGTATCTCGTTCCTTCATACTGAAGCACTACGGCTATATTCTTTTTCATATCATCCTATCTGATCTCCGGATCCGGAGTCGAGTTATACACGTTCGAGTACGGCGGCACGCTTCTTACGAGCCAGACATTTCCTCCTATCACGCTGTCATGGCCTACGGTGGTATCCCCGCCGAGGATAGTCGCTCCCGAATAGATTATGCAGTTATCCTCTATGTTAGGATGCCTCTTGATCCCCTTCACGGGATTTCCGTTTTCATCGAGCTCAAAGCTTTTCGCTCCTAAGGTAACGCCCTGGTAAAGCTTCACATTGTTGCCTATGACGCACGTCTCCCCTATTACTACTCCTGTTCCGTGATCGATGAAAAAATGTTCGCCTATCGTTGCCCCGGGATGTATATCTATACCGGTCAGCTGGTGGGCATATTCTGTCATGACCCTTGGAATGACCGGAACTTCCATCATGAAAAGCTCGTGCGCTATCCTGTATATGCTGACAGCCTCTATTGAAGGATAACTGAGAAGTATCTCATCCACGAATCTGGCTGCAGGATCACCCAGATAGGCCGCCTCTATATCTTTTGAGAGCTTCCTCCTTATCTCAGGCATCCTCTGCATGAACCTTACCGTTATCTCCTCAGCCCTCTCTGAGCATCTGTCGCAGCCGGTCTTATCCATCATGCATTTGCCGACGAGCACCTCGCGGATAAGCTCATTTATACCTATCGCGGCCCTGTTGAGATGCTCTGACAGATGAGCACTTATGTATTCGCTCCTTAAAACCTCTTTTTCGTAAAGGCTGTGGAAAAGCGCAGACCTTAATTCCTTCAGGTTCTCGATGACTTTCTCCCTCATGCCAAAGCCTGCGATATTCTTTTTGAACAGCTCGCTCTCATTTATCCTTGAAAGATCCTCCGCCATTTCCTGTGAATGATCCTTTATCCAGTTGCTAACCATGCCCATGGCATATCCCTCCGGTCCAGTTATTATGTGATCCTATGGATTTTCACATAATTATACATCAACGACAGTTACGTTGTATACCTGCCAGAAAAAAAGAAGTATAATAGCGTTGGCCGGATGAAAACGATGCCCGGCAGAAAAGGAACACAGCGGAAGGAAAAGACACGATGATCCCGAACAGAAACGAAGCACTTGGATTACTGAAGGAATACAACAGCGAAGACCATCTTTTAAAGCATGCATATTCAGTCGAAGCGGCAATGAAAAGATTCGCACGTGAATTCGGAGAAGATGAAGTCTATTGGGGTACCGTAGGTCTCCTCCACGACCTTGACTATGAGAAATGGCCTGACGAACACTGCCTTAAAACAAGGGATCTGATGAAGGAACACGGCATCGACGAAAGCTTCATACACTCTGTGATGTCCCATGGTTACGGGATATGTACCGATGTATATCCGGATCACAGGATGGAAAAAGTATTGTACACCATCGATGAGCTTACGGGCCTTATAACCGCAGCCGCTCTGATGAGGCCATCAAGGAGCGTTATGGACCTGGAGGTAAAATCTCTGAAAAAGAAATTCAAAGATAAACGGTTCGCCGCGAAAGTGGACCGTGATCTCATAACCAAGGGAGCTGATATGCTTGGAATGGAGCTTGACCGGGTCATGGAGCTCACCATAGAAGGGATGCGCGAAGCTTCAGATCTGATAGGCCTGTGACCGCTTTCAGAGAATACCTAATACAAAAAACAGGAAGCATGCTTCCTGTTTTTTGCATCTATGATCTATACGAGCTATATACCGTCCTTCAGACTGAATTTCAGTCTCAGTATCCTTAACGCGCTCTCTTCAAGCCTTTCTCTCGTTATCCTTCCCGAATCAAGCGCTTCATAGATGCTTTCAAAGACCTGCTCCTGCAGGCCTGCCCTTTTCCCTATAAGCACCATGTCTCCGCCGGCTTCTATGAACCTGA
Source organism: Christensenellaceae bacterium (assembly GCA_017523755.1). Taxonomy (GTDB): domain Bacteria; phylum Bacillota; class Clostridia; order Christensenellales; family Christensenellaceae; genus SIG371. The sequence continues at coordinate 10,611 of JAFWWA010000022.1, forward strand.
CTGCAGCCTCACCTGCAGAGTATTTTCCCGTTATACCGCCCATCCTCATATCATCGCTCATAACCAGTCCGTCAAAGCCCATATCTTCCCTTAAGATCTCGGTTATGAATCTGTGTGACACGGAAGCTATCTCACCGTCTACTTCCGGATAAAGGAGGTGCCCTACCAGTATCCCGTCTATGCCGTTCTCTACCGCGCTCCTGAAAGGTATCAGCTCATAGCCGTTCATTTCCTCAAGCGTACTGTTGATCACAGGTGTGCGTGCGTGGGAGTCCTCATTGCTTCCGCCATGTCCCGGATAATGCTTTCCTATGCTAACGACCCCGCCGTCTTTTATGCCCGCGACTGCCGCGTTTGCCTGTTCAGATACTCTTTCAGGGTCTCCCCCGAAGATCCTTGTTCCGAGGAATGTGGCATCCTGGTTCTTTGACATGTCCAGGACAGGCGCAAGGTTCATATTGATCCCGCACTCCTTCAGCCTTACGCTTATCCTGAGGAACTGTTCATACGTGAATTCCGGATCATCTTTCTGATAGAGCCTCTTTGCCGAAAGAATGTTCGGCTTCCAGCTGTTGAATCTTCTTACCGATCCCCCTTCGAGATCCGTAGATATGAAAAGGGGTATGTCTTTTACCGGATTATGCTCATTAAGGACAGAAGTCAGCTTCCTTGTCTGTTCGTCGGTCTCTATATTGTCCCCGAAAAGGATGACATTTCCTACCTTGTACTTCTCCATGAACGCGAGAAAATCAGAAGAAGGAGAGCTGACGCCTGAAAATCCGCACATGACCATCTGACCTATCAGTTCCTCATCTGAAAGACTCGATACCATCTCCATTACAGGATCGGCAGGCACGTATTCAGGCAGGTCCACCGGCATATCCGTGCTTTCATTCGGCTTAGGGACAGGTCTTACATCTATGGTCTCGGATGCAGGAACATAGAAAGTGCTTAAAGGTTCTTCGGAGATCTCAGGGGACAGACTGTCTGTTGTGACCGGAGCTGATGCTAAAGCGGTCTCGCCCGGTGTTGCAGCAGATGGGCGCAGGCAAGAGACCAGCATAAGCACTGCCGCTAATATGATCAGAAAAGTTTGAAGTTTAGATATCAGGCTTCTATTATCCATAATGATTTACCTGCTTTTAATATCTCACAAAAATACCTTTTTATCAATCAGATATATATTATATGATATGCTCTATATTCAATTGACAAAAACACCCGTTCTCATTAAAATTACTTAGGATTCTGCCTGCCCTGGTATCCTTTTTCTCAAGGATAACGCGACAGGTTATTATTTGAGGTGTATATGATACGTGAAGATCTGAGGAATGTGGCCATCATAGCCCACGTAGACCATGGAAAAACGACTCTTGTGAATGAGATGCTCCGTCAGGGAGGAGTCTTCCGCGAGAATCAGGTCATTCAGGACAGGGTCATGGATTCAGGGGATATCGAAAGGGAGAGAGGCATAACCATCCTTTCAAAGAACACTTCCATCACATATAAGGGAGTGAAGATAAATATAGTCGACACCCCCGGGCATGCCGACTTCGGAGGCGAGGTCGAGCGTGTGCTTAAGATGGTCGACGGCGTGCTGCTGCTGGTAGACGCATATGAAGGCCCGATGCCACAGACAAGGTTCGTCCTTTCAAAAGCCCTTGATCTGGACCTTAAAGTGATAGTCGTAGTGAATAAGATCGACAGGCCCGATGCAAGGCTGGATGACATCTCAGACGAGGTCCTTGAGCTTCTTTTCGATCTTGAGGCAGGTGAAGCTCAGCTTGAGAGCCCTGTAGTCTACTGCTCCGCAAGAGCCGGCACGGCAAGCATGGATCCCCATGAGCCCGGGACCGATCTTCAGCCTCTTTTCGATACGATACTTGACCACATCGATCCTCCGGATGTAGATGTCGACGGTCCTCTGCAGGTGCTTGTATCCTCAATAGAATACAATGACTACGTAGGAAGGATGTCCATAGGAAAGATCGAGCGCGGGAGCATAACTAACGGCCAGCAGGTGCTGCTGTGCGATTACCACGATCCATCGCTCCAGGAACAGAAAAAGGTCTCTTCCCTTTATCTTTTCAGCGGTCTGAAAAAGGAAGCTGTAGAAAATGCAAAGGCGGGAGATATAGTTGCATTTGCAGGCATCGAAGATGTCAACATCGGAAATACGGTATGTGATATCGACCATCCCGAACCTGTGCCTTTCGTAAAGATATCGGAACCTACCGTTGAAATGATGTTCCTTGTAAATGACAGTCCCTTTGCCGGTCAGGAAGGAAAATATGTGACTTCAAGGCATCTGCGCCAGAGACTGTTCACGGAGATACTCAGGGACGTTTCCCTTCGAGTCGAAGAAACCGATTCTCCAGACAGGTTCAGGGTCCTCGGCAGAGGAGAGATGCATCTTTCCATCCTTATAGAAAACATGAGGCGCGAGGGTTATGAATTTGCAGTAGGAAAACCCCGTGTGCTCTTCCGCACCGAGAACGGCGTAAAGACCGAGCCTATAGAAAGGCTCACAGTCGATGTGCCGAAGGATAATGTCGGTATAGTGATAGAAAAGCTTGGATACAGAAAAGGCGAGATGGTAGAGATGAATCCTCTCGGCGATACGAGGATGAGACTTGATTTTCTAATCCCGGAGCGCGGTCTTTTCGGATACAGGAGCGAGTTCCTTACCGATACCAGGGGCGAAGGCATCATGAACTCCGTCCTTGAAGGATACATGCCGTATAAAGGCGATATCCCTGACAGGCAGACAGGCTCTCTCATATGCTATGAGACGGGCGAAGCAGTAACTTACGGACTCTATCAGGCTCAGGACAGGGGCACTCTGTTCGTCACGCCTGGCATGGCCGTATACGGGGGCATGGTGGTCGGCATCAATCCCAAGCAGGATGATATCGTAGTCAACGTGTGCAAGAAGAAGCATGCCACGAACATACGCGCCGCAGGTTCTGACGAGGCTTTAAGGCTCACTCCTGCAAAGATAATGAGCCTTGAAGAGACTATAGAATTCATCGGCGAGGATGAATACATGGAGGTCACTCCGAAGAACATCCGGATCAGAAAAAAAATACTCGACCACAATCTGAGAAACAGATACAATATCCAGCACAGGAATCAGCAATAAGGATTATCTGACTGCTCTTACGGTATCTTCCTAAGAGCAGTTTTTTTAGGACGGCAACTATTATGATCAAGGATTTTGAAAGCAAGCTTGAAGAATACGCACATCTGCTCGTAGATATAGGGATGAATGTCCAGCCCGGCCAGACTCCCAGGATCACCGCATCGGTCGACTGCGCCGGGCTCGCAAGAAAATGCGTGAGGATATGCTATGAACGCGGAGCCAAAGACGTGATAATGGATTGGACGGACGGCTTTGTGACAAGGCAGAGATATCTTCATGCCGACAGCTCGGTCTTCAGTGAGTTTCCTGGATATCTTGCAGAAAAGTTCAGCTTCATGGCTCAGGAGAAATGTCCTGTGCTTTCGATAGCAGGAGACGACCCCGCACTCCTTTCCGGAGTAGATCCCTTAAGGATTAGAGCGCAGCAGAAAGCCGCCTCACTTCCACGCAAGGCGTTCAACGAACTGCTGATGTCGAACAGGATACAGTGGGCCGTCGGAGCGCATCCTGTCCTCCCCTGGGCTCATGCTGTATTTCCCGGGCTCGATCCCGAGTCCGCCCTTGACATGCTCTGGGACGCAGTATTCACTGCCTGCAGGATCACAGGGGACGGAAAAGCTGTGGAAAGATGGGAAGCACATCTGTCTTCATTATCCGAAAAAGCATCGGTTTTGAATTCCCTTGACCTTAAAGAGCTGCGCTATACGAACAGCCTTGGGACCGATCTGGTGATAGGTCTTCCCGAAGGTCATGTATGGGTCGGAGGAAGCGATGATACCGACGGCGGCATCACATTCCTGCCCAATATCCCCACTGAAGAGATCTTTACCGCGCCTCACCGTTTAAAAGTCGACGGTATAGTTTATTCAGCCATGCCGCTGTCCCTTGAAGGGAATATCATAGATAACTTCTCCATACGGTTTGAAAGAGGAAAGATCGTTGAAGTTCACGCGGAAAAAGGGGAATATCTCTTAAAGGAAGCCGTGGCTCTGGATGATGGTGCTTCATATCTGGGCGAAGTGGCTCTCGTTCCCTTTGACTCCCCCATCAGAAAGTCGGGCATTATGTTTCTCAATACTCTCTTTGATGAAAATGCATCATGCCATCTGGCATTCGGCAGCAGCTATCCTGAAAACCTAAAAGGAAGCGGGGACATGTCCAAGGATGAGCTGATAGAACACGGCCTCAACGATTCCATCACCCACGTAGATTTCATGGTCGGAACTCAGGATCTTTCGATAGAGGGCATAAGGAGAGACGGTACATCAGTTGCCATTTTCAGGGATGGCTCGTTTGCCTTCTGAGAAGAGCGGCTTTCCTTTACAAAAATACCGTTTTTAGGTATACTACCATGGAAATAAACATAGAAGGATCTAAGATGAAAACGATATCAAGAAAAGCAATAGTTCTTATATTCATTATGCTCGCTGTTTTCTTATCAGGCTGCGGCCAGCAGTCAGATTCGATCAAAAAACCTCAGCCCGCCTCCGATGCTGTTATATATGACCTCAAAGGCGATATCAGCCTCAAAGTATCAGGAGACAAAGCCGTTGTCAGCGGGACGACAGACCTTATGGACGGATGCGTGGTCAAGATCTCTCTCGTCAGCGCTTCGGGAGAAGAGCTCGCAAGTGAGAAAAAGAAGATAGAATCAGGCGAGTTCAGCTCAGAGTTTGTTATTCCAGACGACTATAAGGGAAGAGTTTTCGGGTTCCTGTCTTGCACATATTCAGGAAACGGCTCACAACCAAAGGAAGTCAAGGAAGCTTACGGAAAAAAATTCGTGAATCTTGACGGCGAGAATGTCATCTGGAACGCCTCAGAATGCATGTATGTTCTACAGAGCAATCCAGTCGAGATAGGATAATAATTCTCTTTTCACCATCGGAAAGACATTTGAACAAGGAGATATAAATGGAAGAAAAGACAAAACAGATCGCGGAACGTATCAGTATGTTAAGAGACATCATGGACGTCAGCGTGGAAGAGATGGCGGAACTCCTTCATATTTCTACTGAAGAGTATGAAGAATATGAAAAGGGCAATCGTGACTTTTCATTCAGCTTCCTCTATACCGTTGCAGAAAGGCTCGGTGTCGATATCACAGATCTTCTGACAGGCGAAAGTGCCCGTCTTACGCTGTTTTCCTTCGTAAAAAGCGGCGAAGGTCTTGCAATGCAGAGGCGTAAGGAATATAAGTATCAGCATCTGGCATATATTTTCAAGAACAAGAAAATGGAGCCCTTCCTCGTTACCGTGACACCTTCGGATGTCAATGCTGCCACACACAAGAATTCCCACAGCGGTCAGGAGATCAACTATATCCTTGAAGGCAGCATGACAGTATTTATTGAGGACACACAAGTCCTTATGAACCCGGGCGACACGATCATGTTCGATTCCAAGCACCCGCATGCGATGCAGGCTGAAAACGGTCAGCCATGCAAATTCCTTGCGATAATAGCAAAGTAAAGGAAGACAGTTATAAGAATGGCACTATACGAAAAATATGTGAACGGCAAGTTCGCTTCCTACGCTGATTTTGCCAGAAATTTCAAGCTCAATACCCCCGAAGATTTCAACTTCGGATATGACGTCGTAGATGTTTTAGGCAGAGAAAAGCCGGATCTGGAGGCTCTTCTCTGGACTAATCTTGAAGGAGAAGTAAAACATTTCTCTTTCAGGGATATCTCGATACTTTCAGATAAAGCTGCGAAGGTATTCCAGGAGCACGGTATAAAAAAAGGTGACAGGGTCATGCTGATCTTAAAAAGGCATTACCAGTTCTGGATAGCAATAACAGCGCTCCATAAACTCGGCGCTATCGTTATCCCTGCTACCCATCTCCTTGTAAAGCACGATATAGAATACCGGATCAATGCAGCCGGCATAAGTGCGGTCGTCGTGACATCACAGGGTGGCGTTGCCGCCGAAACAGATAAAGCCCAGGAAAATGCGCCGAGCCTTACGACAAAGTTCATCGTTGGCGGGAAGCGGGAAGGCTGGCTCGACTTTGACCGTCTGGTCGAAGAATCGGACGGGATCTTTGAGAAGGCTACGGTAGGCTGGGACGATATCATGCTCATGTATTTCACCTCAGGCACCACCGGCATGCCTAAGATGGTCGCCCACAATTTCTCCTACCCTCTTGCGCATATCGTTACGGGAGTTTACTGGCATCACAACGAACCCGGTGCATTGCATCTTACCGTATCCGATTCCGGATGGGGAAAATGTGTGTGGGGCAAGCTATACGGACAGTGGCTGGCTGAGACGACTGTCTTCGTATATGACTTTGATAAATTCGTGCCTCAGGATCTCCTTGAGGTCATGGAAAAGTTCAGGATAACCAGTTTCTGTGCTCCTCCGACGATCTACCGTTTTTTCATAAAGGAAGATCTTTCCAAATACGACTTCTCGAGTCTTAAATACGCCACGACCGCAGGAGAAGCTTTAAACCCTGAGGTGTCGGACCAGTTCTATAACGTGACCGGTCTAAGGATAAGGGAAGCGTTCGGACAGACCGAAACGGTGCTTTCGCTCGGCAACTTCATATGGGATGACGGGTATCCGGGTACTCTGGGCTTTCCTAATCCCCTGTTCGACATTGATGTCTATGATGATAACGGGGAAAGATGCCGCACAGGTGTTTCCGGTGAGCTCTGCATAAAAGCAGATCCCGAAAAGAAAAATCCGGGGCTGTTCCTAGAGTATTACAGGAATCCCAAGGCTACTGAAGAGGCATGGCATGACGGCCTCTATCATACCGGAGACCTGGCATGGCGCGATGAGCACGGGATGTTCACTTATGTCGGGAGAGCTGACGACGTAATCAAATCGAGCGGCTACAGGATAGGGCCTTTCGAAGTGGAGAGCGCACTTATGGAGCATCCTTCTGTTCTTGAATGTGCGATAACGGGCGTTCCTCATCCTGTAAGAGGGCAGGTCATCAAGGCTACGATAGTGCTCGCAAAAGGATACGAGCCATCTGAAGCGCTCATAAAAGAGCTTCAGGATTACGTTAAGAAGACCACGGCCCCGTATAAGTATCCCAGAGTGATCGAATTCGTCGATGAACTTCCTAAAACCATAAGCGGAAAAATACGCAGGGTCGAGATCAGGAACAAGGACCTTGAGAACAAATGAACGATCAAAGCAGGCTTGCCTGCTTTTTTCTTTTGTCCGTTTGTGATATGCCCCACGCTTATTCATTTGTTTTTTAAAAACAGCCGGTATGTAGTATAATTACAGTATCGGGGCCTGCTTTTATATCAATATAAAGTATTCCTGACATTACATATCGCCTTTAAGGAGCAATCTGATAATAAATGATCACCCTAATAAAAAACGCCCTTGCCTCAATAGATCAGAAACAATATGCAAAATATGATTTCGTCATAAAAGACGGCAAGATCCTTAAGATCTTGCCTCACGGTTCTCTTCTTCCTGACGCGGATAAGGTGATCGATGCCTCCGGGCAGCTGCTTGCTCCGGGCTTTTCAAATGCGCACACACATCTGCCTATGTCAATGTTCAGAGGTGCAGGCGAGGATCTGTCTCTTGAAAACTGGCTCAATGACACTATGTATCCTCTTGAAGACAGGCTTTATTCTGAAGCAGTTTATCTTTCGTCCCTTATCTCCATCATAGAGATGGTAAAAAGCGGAACGACTTCCATCATCGATATGTACTATTTCTGCGCTGATATTTTCAGGGCAGTAAAAGAAAGCGGCATAAGGGCTATCCTGTCAAGGAGCGTCGTTGGAGATAAGGAACAGGCTTCGGTCAGGATAAAAGAGTCTGAAGAGCTTAGGGAAATGTGCTTGGGCGAGCCTCTCATATCTTTTGGCAATTCACTTCATGCGGAATACAGCTGTCCTTTTGAGACTATCGAGCAGGTGACCGGCATCGCTGCTGAAAACGGCGAACCCCTTATCATCCATCTGTCGGAAACAAAGAATGAAAATGATGGCTGCAGATCAAGATACAACGGTCTCTCCCCCACCCAGGTGTTTATGAAAGCCGGTGCGGATAAGACAAAACTCATTGCTGCGCACGGTGTTTGGCTTGATGACACTGATATGGAGCTTTTAAGGGGAAAGACAGTCGTAGCATGTCCCCAGTCGAATCTTAAACTCGGCAGCGGGATAGCTGATGTCCCGCGAATGTTAGAGCATGGGATCAATGTCGCTCTCGGTACTGACGGGGCAGCTTCCAACAACAATCTCGATATGCTTCTTGAAACCAGGTTCCTCACTCTCCTGAGCAAGAGGACCGATCCCTTAAGGATGAAAGGCGCGACAGCTCTTAAGATCGCAAGAGCAGGGGGAACGAAGGCGATGGGTGTAAACGCCGGCAGGCTTGAAGAAGGAGCCGAGGCTGATCTCATCCTTATCGATATATCTTCTGAAAGATATCAGCCTTTGCTGAATCTGGATTCACACATAGTGTACTCGTCAAGGTCTGACGATGTCACTATGACGATGGTGGCAGGCAATATCCTCATGTCAGAAAGAAGGATACTGTTTGCTGATGAAAAAGAAATAAGAGCACGATTTGATGAGTGTGCCAGAAATATCTATCAAGGGGAATGAATATGCAAAAACTCAGGGCGGTAATTATCCTCATTATGGTCATCGTATTGTCCGCTTCCTGCCAGATACCCAAAGCTGACCCCGGCAAAAAAGCCGAGGGTGCTTCGGGGAGCGTTATTGAGGGCGGCAACGATGAACTTACAGATATCAACATAAAAAATGCTGTCGTCAATGAGAACGGTGACAGTGTGGATATCTGTTTTCTATTCAAATCTGTAAGCGCAATAACAGATCCCGACGCTGCCGGGATCGACTCTGTTCCCGCATATTCGATAAGTAATACCGAAGCGCCGTACAGGATAATAATAAAGCTCAAAAGCATTGAGCTGTATGAATATGTGAACACAAGCAATCTGACCGATAACAGTTTCGTCTGTGGAGCTTACGGATTCCATTCCAATCAGGACAATGCATATCATATCCTTCTCCAGCTTAATTTTCCTGTAACGGTTTCAGTCAACGAAGACAAAAGCGATCTGCATATAATACTTAACAGGGATGATTTGCCTGAAGATAGTCAAAAATACTATGTTCTGTATGATATGTTTGACGCTTACGCGTCGGGAGACCTATCTGCTGACGGGATGCTTCCGACCCTGTGCAGCGATTATGAGCACATGATACTGATCTCCCAGGGCTTTGAAGAGGCCGACGATGCAGAAGAATTAAAGTCGCTCATCTCATCCGCCTCGGAAAATCCGGATGTCTCTCCTACTGTTGACCGTCTTAATACTAATGAGCTTCCTTCGATCGATTCTGTCAATACGAAACCTGTTAAGCATTCAGTTGCTCTGTATAACGGCGAAGAGCTGATCCTTTATCCTGAATTTGAAAATGCAGTATATGCCGCAACGGGTCCGTCAGGCGATGTCGTCTATGTAAGAACGATCTCCCCAAGCACTTCTCTGGATACCGAAGATGTTACCGTAGATGAGATATGGATCTCAAAAAAAGGCGCCTCAAATCCTGTCCTTCTGGATACAGGTACTGAGTTCTACGGTATAACCGATGCAGCCTTTTCGCATGACGGCAAATACCTTGCCATACTGGACAGTTCAAAAGATAATGCCGTACTTTATCTCTATGATTTTGAGAGCAGTAAGCTTGTCAATACCGGTGAAGAAGGCTTCGGTACATTTACGACAGGGTTCAGCTGGGATCTTGATAATAATACGATATATGCGATGGCAGGTCCTTCCGATGCAATACAGCTTCTTAAGTTCGATCCTGACGATCCGGACAGCGGAGTCACTGCCATAGAGGAAGAACCCGGATTTATAAGCAGCATAACATATGCTGGCGGATATATATACTGTATCAACGATGAGACCAGTGAACTTATCAGGATAAAAGCTGAAGCTAAGGAATCTGGTACTGATATCGATGTCAATATATCATCTCCCGATGATACTGAGTCTGATAGCTATGAAAGTGATAATTCAGACACTCAGAATGAGGATGATCCAACATCAAAGCACGAAATCATTTCCCCTGCTGTTTCATTCCGTCTGTCTCCCGACGGTAAAAAGGCAATGGTACTTTATAATGATAATGTGGACAGAAGCGAGATCTACAGCCTGTACCTTATTGACCTTGAAAGCCTTAAATCGGAGCTTATACTTGAAAACATCGATCCTGAGACCTGGGGATTCCTACCTGACGGAAAGCAGTATTATATAATGGAGAATAAAAAGGAAAACAGGAGTAGTTTCCCATATGAACTGCTAATATACGACAGCAGCAAACTGATAAATTCCTGTGATATCAAGAGCGAAATGCTTACTGCAGACAGAACCACAGGATCATTCTACATAACTCTTTATTCTGTCATTAAAGGTGAATTAGTTCCGAACACATACAGATTCGATCTGTCCGGCAACAGCGTTTCAGAATAGATTTTAATGATTGACATTGTTTAACGGCTAGAATATAATATCGGTGTTGCGTATGCAGCACCATATATGGAGAGATGTCCGAGCGGTTTATGGAGCTGGTCTTGAAAACCAGTGATGCTTCACGGCACCGGGGGTTCGAATCCCTCTCTCTCCGCCATTTATTCTGGAGAAGTACCCAAGTACGGCCGAAGGGGCTCCCCTGCTAAGGGAGTAGTACGGGGAACCGTAGCGAGGGTTCAAATCCCTCCTTCTCCGCCAAGAGCTCGTAGAAATCCCAATTCTACGGGCTTTTTTCATGTCATGAGTACATGCATCCATTTAAGCCGAATCGCTTAGAATATGAACTGAAATGAATGGAGACTATCACTCAATTTACCACTCGGATTACCACACACTTTACCACTCATATTACGTTCAACAGATTCAAATAAAAAAACAAATAGGTCAAAAACACGGTAAAGGAAAAAGAAGACGTAAATAAAAAAAGAGGCACCACCCTATAAAGGATGATGCCATCATTATTGTTGTTGATGATATCAACATTTCTTTTTATGCCATCCACACCCCGCCGAGAGCTGCGACCGTTTTCTGCTAGCACTTTCCGTCGACTGTAAGACCCTACTGTTTCAGCTCCTTCCATTTTGTACCGCAAATACAGGTCAATCATAAAAACCTTTTGAGTAGTGGGCAAAGCGTGCAGATCTTCTTGACCCTGTTCAGTTCTGCGGTGCTTCCTCTTTGACGATGCTCTTTGAACGCCATTTACCTGATCTCCATCTCATAAGCTGCAGGCATCCTCTCACCACTTCATCCAATGCAAAAGATATCCAACATCCCATAAGTCCCATCCCGGCGCACACTCCGAGCAGATAGGAGAACAGGACGCTTAATCCCCATGTCGTGCAGATCATTACTATCGTAGGGAATTTCGAATCTCCCGTTGATATAAGGGTGCTCTGGAAGGTATGGTTCATGCCTCTTCCTATCTCCACCAGGATGTCTATCGCCATTACGCTGACTCCGAGATCGATAATCGCTTTATCGGACGTAAATGTCCCCATGAGCTGATAGCGGAACATATAGATGATTATGGAAAACACAGCATTGAGGACCAGCGTGACTGTCAGGTTTCTCATCGTCATACGGTAGGCACGATCAAATTCCTTCTGGCCGACAAGCCTTCCCACCATAAGGCCGTTCGCCTGTCCGAACGAGTAGCCAAGAATATATGAGTAGAACACGATATTGGTCACATATATCTTAGATGAAATCGCAGCCGCTCCAAGAACTGCCAGAATAGCGGTGGAAATAGTCTGTGATATCGAATACGAGAAAGACTGCACACCACTGGGAATACCGATATTAAGCACATCTTTCATGAGCGAACCGTCAAGGCCCTCTTTGTTCAGTATACGTATATCCGGCCTTACCCTCTTTAAAAGCATCATCATGATGATGCAGGCGATCAGCTGGCTCGCGACTCTTGCAAAAGCCATCCCTGATATACTGTCAAACGGCATTTCAAAAGGTCTCAGCACAACAACATAGCTTCCTATGGCATTCAGCACATTCATGAGAAGAGAAACTATGACTGGGAACAACGTGTTCCCGTATGCCCTGCTCACAGCCATCGCCACGGTCAGTATTGACGAAAAAACGGAAATACCCGCTGTGATTCTGAGGAAGACGGCTGCATCAGGGATCAGTTTCTCTTCGAGCTGCATGAGCCTGATGAGGGGCGTCGCAAAAACACTCACTGCGATCCCTACGACTACAGCAAGGCCAAAGCTCAGATAGATCGCCGTTGAAACAGCATTCACCGCTCTTTTTGTATTGCCCGCGCCGAGGTTTTGATTAATGACTACCGTTACGCCTATGCCGATCACGACATAAATGAACTGCACCAGTGTCAGGATCTGGGTCGCCACTCCAATCGATGCTACGGCATCATCCGAGACCCTGCCCATGATATATACGTTGGCAGTGTTCATGAAATGGCTCAGCAGCATTTCTATGAAGATTGGGAAGAATAATCTGAAAAGGCTCAGATCACCATCCGGAGTCCTTATCAGGTTCAGTTCATTGTTCCTGTCAAAAACATTGAAATCCTTCAGTTTGAGATGCATCATTCAGTTGCCCCCTGTATATCCAATCTGTACTCATCCATTGTAGCATCACACCCGGGATATATCAAAGTGATCTTGGAGCATGGCGAAAAAGTCAGTTCTCATGTTTTCAGGACAAACAAAATGCTGTAATATATAGGTGTAATACTTCAGCTTAAAACTGAATAAAACAAGACTAACTATTAAAAGTCAAGCCTAAATCGAAGAAATTCAATTGGGCAGAAAGTACCTTGAAAACTGCATGACGAATAGAGCATCCATAAGAGTGCTCAAACAGAAAAGGAAAAGGATAAGCATAAGCTTA
>JAFWWA010000023.1 GCA_017523755.1 Christensenellaceae bacterium
CTGCAGGATAGGAAAGGAAAGCGGGCTCTATGCTCTTATGACAACAAGACCGGGGGAGGCTGACAGATATAGGGAAAAGAAGACTGAGGATTTCGGCGGAAGTAAGGAAGAGGCTTTTAAACGGGGCAAAGCGTTATACAGATGAAAAAGAGGATGTTTCAGCATATGAGCATGCTGAGAAAGAGATAAAGGAAACTGCAGGCCTCGTTTCTGATAATATACGCCTGCCTGCAGGAAGGAAAAATGACAGGGAGCAAAGGCGCGTTTTCGTATTAAGAAGGATACAGGAAAAAAGAAAAGATAATGCCGTAAGCATTATCAGGAAGGACACTGATACTTCAGGTGTTCTCTTTTACCGTGGGACGAAGGAAAAGGTCAGGGATGCCTTTCAAAAAGCGCTGAAAAGTACAGGGAAAAAGGCTCCGTTCATAGCTTTCGCTGCAGCAGGTATCGTATTTATGGTAACAGCGTTCGCATCCGTGACATCTGTAATAAGATCGCCCACGGGGGTCTTCTATGCTGATGAGGCTGATGGTTCAGCTCCGTTAAGAGCGGTAATGGAAAGAGTTGATAAAAGGTATGAGGACGGGAAAAGGAAAAGGATAGAGAATTATCTTGGCAGATCTGACTTTGACAGCATAAAGATAGAGTACGGCTATGAGGACGGCGATTCGGATGCTGTCAACAATTGGTATGACGTGATCTCCGTCTATGCCGTTGATGCGATTATGAGAAAAGAGAATCCCCATGATGTCATGACGGTTACGGATTCCACGGAAGCTGAGATGTCACATATTCACGGGCTCATGAACAGCGTCTCATATACCGAAAGCGTAACAGAGCACAAGGGTGTTCCTACGGAAGGTGAGGAACCGGTATCTGTAAGGGAGCTTAAAGTGAGCGTAAGGGAAAAGAAACTTGAAGCCATGGAAGCGGCTGACCTTATGGGGTTCGATGAAGAACAGCGGCTTGTCCTTAAAGAGATGACGGACAAAAGGGATAATGAACTGATAGGAAGGCTCACGGGGATGTATTTCGCTGACAGAAAGGATTATATCGATATCGTATCAGGTTTGGAGCCTGACGGAAGGGGCAGCCTTATAGTGAAGGCAGCACTCACGAAACTCGGATGTCCGTATGTCCTTGGTGCAAAGGGAGAAAGGAGATTTGACTGCTCGGGGCTCGTGTACTATGCCGTGGGCGATGCGGTTCCGGTGCTTAAGAGCGTATTCTATACGAATGCTGCGGGACAGGCAAGATACCTCTTTGAGCACGGTAAGCTCGTTAGCAGAAGTGAGCTCATGCCAGGTGACCTTGTCTTCTGGAGGAACAGAAGATGCACCGGCTGCGGCAGATGGAACGAGATCCATCATGTAGGCATATATGCCGGGAACGGAAAGGTAATAGAAGCCTCAAGCTCGAGGGGGTGTGTCGTTATAAGGGAGCTCTGGTCTAAGAAGAGTTACCCTGTTTTCATGTACGGAAGACCATACTAACATTATGAAAAAAGGAACAGTCCGGTCAGGAACTGTTCCTTTGGGCTTTATCATTCTTAACGGTACTGATCAAGGAGCCCCGTCATGTCTCTTCTTGTAAGTGTCTGGCCTCCCTGAGCATATTCGGTAGATATCGCTCCAAGCACAGAGATCTCTGATGAACCATAGGGGGAAAGAGTATCACTGGCAGTAAGTCCGCAGTATGCTGAGTTTTTAGCGACTCCGTTAGTTCCCCTGTAGTCACTGTATATGGATCTCATGAGTTTAAGATCAAGGCCGAACGACCTGAGTCTGTTCTTGAATTCACTGAGTACCGAATCATCAAGAGGAGAGCCTGAACCTGATATCTCGGTCCAGTCGTTCCATCCGTCGCCGTCCCTTTCAAGTATGAGTCCGTCATTTAGAGTAGCGGGTATTGCGAAACTCGACCTCATATCATCCGAGCCGTCCCACTCGCCGTAGTTAGCACCGTCAAGAAGGTACAGCTCATCACCGTCATAGTGCAGCAGGACTACAGTGGTATTCTGCGAGTTCATCTGACTGAAAAGCTCAAGACCTATGAAGACGGCTTTTCCGTAGTCGTTCTCAGAGCCGTACTTGAATGCGCTCATACTGTGGAAATTGAATGTGCTGGAGAGGCCATAGGCGGTCAGTTCCTTTGAAGCCTGGAACTCATAGCGGCCGTTCCTTTCCTCATAGATCTCAAATATAAGACGGTCGTTGCTCGAGCCATTTCTAGGGAATGAAGGATCATTCCTTAATATAAGGACTTCGCTTGCCCTGTCTCTGTCATAGTCGTCTATGTCGGCAAAAAGCATTCCGCTTGTTTTTCCTTTTATGGGTTTTATCTCCATACCGCAGTCTATATAGTCTGTTCCTATTGGCATGACACCGTACTTTGCGGTCAGTGAAGACAGAAGAGCCGAAAGAGCGTCGGAGCTTTGTGCGTTATCAGCTCTGTTTCCTGACGGTTCAGGTGTTCTTACAGGCTCTGAATTGCCTTTCTTCAAACGTACTGTCTGCTGCCAGAAGAAACCATCCTTAAAATCACTGCTCTCTATCGTCTGAGTGACATATCCTTCACGGCTTACTACCGCCATAAGAGTAGTGTATCTGTCGGGGATATAATTGAGGAGATCGCCGTTTTCATCTGTAATAGCATCAAGTAATAATTCATAGGCGGTATTGTCTGTCTTGCCGAATATCTGTATCGATACACCTTTGAGAGGTTTTTTTGCACTGCTGTCATCCGTCACATAGACCTGAACAGCATTCATGCCTTCAGGGGTCATGAGCATTCCTGGGTCTCCGCCTTCATAAGTAAGTGTGATCTCATGTATGCTCAGCGCATGGGTAGCGTTGAATTCGGCCTCATATCTTTCATAGTTGGGCAGTTCAACGATCACCTTGTACCTTTCACGGTAGTCAAGATCGGCATACAGGATATTATCACCAGCCAGTTCAAATCCTTTTTCGCTTACGAACTCAAAGTCTTTTCCGCTTTGTTTATACAGTGAAATACTGCCCTGTTGAGATTCTTCAGGGTAATAATAATCGGTAAGGACTTTGAGTCTGAAACCGCAGTAAAGATATGAGTCAAGTGCATCGTTGTCACCCGACAGCCATACCAGCTTAGCCTTGTCATTATTTATGTGATGTTTGGCTGCGGATCTGCTGCCCGTTTCCATTCCTTTCCCGAAGGTGCCGAATTCAATGAGTTCGGGCAGTATATCACAGAGGTTGGCGTATGTCATATTCTTATATTCTTCGTCATCATATCCCGAAACGAAGTAGGCTCCCTGATTGCTGAGGGCTCGAGCCAGGCTGTTGTTTCCGGCCATGCCATAGCATGAACCGATATGGACCCAGCAGGGATTAAAGGCAGTGCCTTCAAGGATGGTATCGAAAAAGTGTCCGCCTACAGCATAACGCCCTATATATCCGTCGAAGAATTCACCAGTTCCGGCATTGAATATTATCTCGACTCCAGTCATACCCGAGGGCATGCTTTTATTAAAATTGACAACTTCCTTGAATTTTTCCCAGTCGTCTCCTACGAGCTCTGCAGTGCACATATAGGGATTATCTCCACTAAGGTATCCGTGGGTATTGAAATAGATTATGTCATACCGGCAAAGCCTTTCAGGGGAAAGATCCGACAGTTTGAAATCATCGGCTCTCTCTATCTCTATATCAGCGACACCGGTATCTTCGATTATAAAGGCAAATGCCTGCGCAAGATCCCAGTGAGTAGCTGATTTTGCTTTACTATTAAAGAATTCTTCCTTGCTTTTTCTGTCGAACGGTTCGTTGTCCCATGACATGATAAGAGCGTTGAGTTTTATATCTGTCCCGGCAGGAACGCTTATTTCCGGCTTATGGTCGGTAAGATGCAGGGGAGAGGGACCTGAACTGAAGCCTGATAAATGTGAGCCGCTCCCGCTGAGCATGGGATCCGGTTCCTTTAAGAGATACGTGACAGGCATACCGTCGACCTTGTAATGGGAAGAATACTGGGAGGGATCATTTGACAGATCTGTGATCGTTCCTTCGGCTTCAAGCTTTTCAAGGAATGCGGCCTGCTTTACGAACAGTTCCATTTTCAGGGAATCATCTTCTGTCTGATTGAATTCATTACGGATATCGGTAAGAGTATCTGAGTTGTTTACGGCATCGATATCGGCATATATCTGCTGTGCTTCACCGTCGCTCACGGTTTTAGCCTCATTTGAAGCATAAGGCACAGGATCGTTTGAGAGACTCGGCGGGAGGTCGGGCTTTGAACAGCCCGTCGCAAAAGACAGGATAAGAACAACGGCTAGTATTGCTGGTAATAGGCGCTTTTTCATAAACGGTTTCCTTTCCCCGGACAGAAAATACAGGCAACAGGTTAATGATCGATAGGGCATATATCCTATTTAAATCAGATTAGTTATATACCTATCATTAAAAAGTATATCATCGACAGATATCACAGACAAACTCAAATCATAAAAGGTAAGTATGGTTTTTGTTTAAAGAAAAGGTCCTGATAGGGGCTATTCCCGTTTCAGGACCAGGCTTTCATGTTTTCGGTATGTGTCTCTTATATAAGAGTGAGCTTTCCTTCTGTATTCTCAACAAGCATCAGGAGACATCCCTGATTTCCTGCGTTCCATGTCCTCCTGTATCCGGCAGGCATCCATAGGAAGGTATTCTCCTCAAGCCTGAAAAGATCAGATCCGAGCGAACCTCTTATGATGAATATGCCTGAGTTGCAGGAGAGCTCGAAGGTCGGGATATGCATACCTGCAGGGATCCTTACAAAGCTTACTGAAGCACCTGTCTCAGCATCTTTTATGCATCTCTGGATCTCGACCACAGCATCTCCGATACTGAGTTTTTCCCAACCCTCGGCGGAATATGCGCTGTAGTGCTCGATTTTTCTATTGGTAAGCTGCTTTTCGACAGGCTTGTCTAGATACTGTATGTCGCCGGCCTTATTAGTGATCCATATGAACTTGCAGTCGTTGTCCTCTGTAGCTCCGTGAGCGCATGCGTAGCCAACGGGGTCAAGCACCAGGGAACCGGGCCCGAATTCGTTGCTTTCGGAACGGTGTACGCCGTCTATGACATATACAGCATGGGACATCGAATGCTTATGGTAGCTCTTTGTGAATCCCTTCGTGTAATGGGAATAGTTCACTATCATCCCGTTTACGGGGTCGGTCACTATCGGTTTGTCATCGAAGAAACTGTCGTCAGCTTCCCTTATCTGGATCCATCCGTTCGGATCATAATACGGGGAGTATATCGTTTTTATAGGTTCAGCCATAATAAACACCTCATTATCATGCCCTTTTATGAGGGCTTAAGATCTCGCTTTTTATATTACCACGATTTGCATGGATATTGAATACAAAAGCGTTCTAAGGAGAAAGGATAATATGAAGAGGATAATTGAAAACTCATTGATCATATTGACTGCAGGCATGCTCATGTTCTGCCTTTTTTCAAGGCTCTATACAGGAAAAGAGGATGAGAAGGAGATATACCGGTTCAAGCGGGAGGAAGCAATTGTGAGTGCTGAAGACCCAAATGACACGGCTGTTTCATCAGAAGATGAAGCCCCTGAAACGGGATCCGTAACAAAGACTTTTGTC
>JAFWWA010000024.1 GCA_017523755.1 Christensenellaceae bacterium
AAGCGCTCCTAAAACTATCAGTCCTATGATGATGAAGATCATGTCCTTTACCTCCCGTTATCTCTTCTTAATACCAGAACATGTGTCTGGGGCCGAAATGATGATTCCAATGTCTGTGGCCGAAGGGTCTTGCAAGGGTACCTATGATCCTGAACGGAAGTAATATCAGCCACCATACGATGCACAGTACTATCCTCATTACGGCCAGTCCAAGAAAAATGCTCATGAGTGTGATCATCATATTTTCCTCCTTCTGTTTCCCGCCGCATATCATCAGGAGACTTCCATATATAAACAAAAGACTTCTACAATATGCGGACATATTGTAAAAGTCTTGCGATTTGATTCATTACGGCAGACCTTCCGGCCTGCGGATGACGGTCATGACACTGCGTTTCCGCAGTTGCTACTCCCTTTTACGGTTACAAGATAACACGAGCTAAAAACGCTGTCAATACTTTTCATGTGTGTTTAAAATTTATTAACAAATGGTTTATCGATGCAAAACGGATTTCACTTCACGTACAATTTTTGCCGTTTCTTAGGCATGAGGATAAGTGATGAGGATGAGCTGACACGTCAGTTCACTGCGTTGATCGCTGCTTTGAGCTTCCTTATATACTCCGCGTTGCAGCCGCAGCAGCCTCCTATATATGATACGAAATCAAGTGCCGGCGTCACATCCTTAACGAAGGTGTCTGGATCGTAATCGGTGACCGTTTCCCCTCCCTTTGCGAGGATAGGCATGCCGGCGTTCGGTTTGAACACGAGCGGGAGATCGTTATATTTCCTGAATTCGCTTATGATCGGAAGAGCCAGATCAGGCCCCAATGAACAGTTCATGCCTATACCGTCTATACCTACAGGCTCGAGTGCTCTTACGATATCCTCCACGGAATTCCCCATCATGGTCCTTCCCTTTTTGCCGAACGTCATGGTGCAGAACACCGGTACGCCGTACTGCTTTGCGGTAACGGCAGCGATCTTCATCATCTCCACGTCCATGAATGTCTGGAGCATGATCATATCTGCGCCTGCCTCCATGCCCGCACCGAGCTGCTCCTCATACAGTTCCCTGCACTCCTCTTCCGTGAGGTCTCCGTAAGGCTCGAGGAGCGTTGACAGCGGTCCCGCGGAAAGAGCGATCTTTGCCCTGCCCTTAAGAGCGTCATGTATTATCTCCATTCCCGCCCTTACTATCTCCCTCACAGTATACGATGTCCTCGAAACGTTATGCCTGTTCGCCCCAAAGGTGTTCGTGAGTATTATCTCTGCCCCTGCGTCGAGAAAATCCAGGCACAGTTCCTTCACGATCTCAGGGTGCTCGATATTATATCTCCATACAGGATCCTTCGCATAACCCTTTTTCTCAGCCTTTTCCCAGAGGCTGGTACCGACCGCTCCGTCAAGAAGCACTATTTCCCTTTTCATTTCCAGTCCTTCCTTATATAAAAAATGTTATATTGGAACCCTTTTTAACATTTTTTATATTACAGTACGATCCTCTGTAAGGTCAATAGAAAACGCGTGATATCGGCATTTTTGGGGGCAATAAAAAGCCGCCCGCTTATGCGGGCGGCAGTCACAGTAAACTCTTTCAGAAAGAATATTTAAGTACGGGATTCCTTGCGGCAGTCACCTCATCGGGTCTCCCTATCGGTTTTGTATAAGGTGCCCCGTTGAGATATGCCGGATCTTCCTTCGCTTTCTTCGCAAGATCGATGAATATCTCGCACATCATGTCGAGCGTTTCCCTGCTCTCGGTCTCGGTAGGCTCAACCATGAGAGCTTCGTGGACTATGAGCGGGAAATACATTGTCGGCGGATGGATGCCCCTGTCGAGGCTCGCCTTCGCTATATCCATAGCCGATACCCCGGTCTCAGCCTTCATTCTGCTTAAGTCCATGACGAATTCATGCATGCAGATGTCTCCGCTTGCCATGTCGTAATAGTCCTTAAGCCTGTGCATCATGTAGTTGGCGTTGAGCACGGCGTTCGAGCTGGCTTCCTTAAGACCTTCAGCTCCGAGCGTCAGGATGTATGTGAGAGCCTTTACCACGACGAGGAAGTTCCCGAAGAAGCTCCTTACCTGTCCCATCGACTTCTCAGGTCTTATGAATCCGAATGTGTTTCCGTCCTTTACGACCACGGGACCCGGCAGATATCCCTTAAGGAAATCCTTGCAGCCCACAGGCCCGCTTCCGGGGCCTCCGCCTCCGTGAGGCGTCGCGAAAGTCTTATGGAGATTTAAATGTATGCAGTCGAATCCCATATCGCCGGGCTTGATCCTGCCGACGATGGCGTTAAGGTTGGCCCCGTCATAGTAGCACAGGCCGCCCGCCTCATGGATTATCCTTGTCACTTCAAGGATGTTTTTGTCGAATATGCCGAGCGTGTTCGGGTTCGTGAGCATGAGACCCGCGGTCTCGTCGTTCACGGCTTTCCTGAGCTCGTCAAGGTCGATCCCGCCTTCATCGTTGGATTTCACGTTTATGACGTTGAATCCGGCCATCGTCGCGCTTGCGGGATTGGTCCCGTGAGCGGAGTCCGGAACTATGATGTTCTTTCTCTTAAGATCGTTCCGCTCCTTATGATATTTCCTTATAAGGAGGAGACCGGTGTATTCTCCGTGCGCACCTGCTGCGGGCTGGAGAGTCATGTCGTCCATGCCGGTAAGCTCGCAGAGGAGTTCCTTTGCCCTGTACATGACTTCAAGCGAACCCTGTGCGTCCTCTTCCCTTACAAGAGGATGGAGCCCTGTAAAGCCGGGAAGCGCCGCAGCATCCTCATCGACCTTCGGGTTGTATTTCATAGTGCACGACCCTAAGGGATAAGGTCCGTCATTGACTCCGTGCACCTGTTTCATAAGCTCCGTATAATGCCTCGAAAGGTCCACCTCGGATATCTCGGGCAGCCTCAGGTCGGCTTTTCTAAGATAACGGTCAGCCGGGACGTACTCTTTTACGTCGCATGCGGGAAGGATCTCCTGTCCTCTTCCGCTTATGCTTCTCTCAAAAAGCAGTTTCATATCAGAGCACCTCCTTTATGATCTCTACGAGCTCATCGATATCGGCCTTGGTGTTCATCTCGGTCGTACAGAACAGTATGCCGCCGTCCACTTCAAGTCCGGAAAGTATGCCTTTTTCTCTCAGTTTGTCTTCTATCACCTTAGGAGCTACGGGAGCGTCTATAAGGAACTCATGGAAGAATTCACCGCCGTACCGCATGCTGAAGCCCGGAAGCTCAAGAAGTCTTGAAGCGAGATAATGCGCGTGAGACATCGAGTTCTTTGCTGCCTGAACGAGCCCGTTTCTGCCCATAGCGGCAAGATATACCGACGCTGTCATGGCGCAGAGAGCCTCGTTGGAACATATGTTTGAAGAAGCCTTTTCTCTTCTTATATGCTGTTCCCTTGCCTGAAGCGTAAGTACGAAAGCTCTTTTACCGTCATGGTCGGCTGTCTGTCCGACTATCCTGCCCGGCAGCTTTCTCATAAGGGCTTCCCTGCATGTCATGATCCCGAGGTAAGGTCCTCCAAACGCTACATCGAGCCCTAAGGGCTGACCTTCCATAACACAGATATCCGCGTCATATTCTCCGGCATTCTTAAGATACGCCATAGCTATAGGATTTGAGGAAAGGATGAATTTCGCCTTGCTCTCATGAGCGATAGCTACGGCATCCTCGACGTCCTCGATGAGCCCGAAGAAGTTCGGGGACTGTATGAGCACACATGCCGTATCGGCGCCGACCGATGCTTTCAGCTCTTCCATATCGGTCTTCCCGTCAGAGGTGCCCGTTATGACAAGATCCACGTCCCTGCTCTCGCAGTAGGTCTTTATGACTTCGAGCATCTCGGGATTAACGGCTCCCGATACCACCGCCCGGTTCTTTCTTCTGTCCACTGCCATCATGATGGCTTCGGCGGCTGCCACAGCCCCGTCGTAGACTGAAGCGTTTGAGACGTCGAGCCCCGTGAGCTCGCACATCTGGGTCTGGTATTCGAATATCGACTGGAGCACGCCCTGGGATATCTCGGCCTGATAGGGCGTGTATGCCGTCACGAATTCCTCTTTATTGACAACAGACTTCACGATGGAGGGAATATAGTGCCTGTAGGCGCCTGCTCCCCTGAAAATCTTTTTAAATCTGGTATTCTTTTCAGCCAGGCTTTCCATGAAAGCCCTGACTTCCATCTCGCTCATACCGGAAGGGATATCGAAGCTCTTTGCCTTTGCCTCTTCGGGGACGTCCCTGTAGAGGTCATCGAGGCTCTCCATCCCTATGGCCCTGAGCATCTCAAGCTGCTCTTCTTTTGTTGAAACCACGTACCTTGCCATTACTGCTCCTCGTTTTCAAGCACAGCTTCATATCCCTCACTGTCGAGAAGAGCGTCTGAAAGCTCGGCATTCTCGATCTTTATCAGCCATGATCCGTAAGGATCCTCATTTATGAGCTCGGGGCTGTCTAGAAGGGCTTCGTTGACTTCGGCAACGGTCCCTGTGGCGGGGGAATATACTCCGGATACGGATTTCACGCTCTCTATCTCGCAGAAAGACTCGCCGGCTGTCACCTCATCCCCTGCTTCGGGAAGGTCTACGTAAACAATATCTCCAAGGGCATGCTGAGCGAAATCAGTGATGCCTACGCTCACTTTTCCGTCATCTTCAACGCGTGCCCACTCATGGCTCTCAAGATACTTCAGTTCCTTTAAAACTTCTGACATTGTATGATCCTCCATCAAAATTATTTATTTTTCAGCTGTATAGAAAGGCAGATCTATCACTTTTGCAGCAATCTTCCTTCCTCTCACATCGACCGTGAGCTCCGTCCCTATAGCCGCATGCTCCTTATCTATAAGGGCCATGGCGACCGCTTTCTTGAGGTAAGGACAGAAGGTCCCGCTCGTAGTATGTCCGACCTTTACATCTCCTGAAAGGACGTCCTGGTGTTCCCTTAAGATGCCCCTTCCCACGACCTCGAGACCTACCCTCTTTATCATGGGCTCGCCTTTTTTCACGAGTGCATCCTTCCCTATGAACTCCTCCTTGTTCATCTTTACTCCGAAATCGAGTCCGGTCTCAAGAGGCGTGATCGTATCGTCCATCTCATGGCCGTAAAGAGGCATCGCAGCCTCGAGCCTTAAGGTGTCCCTTGCCCCGAGCCCGCACGGGATCAGTCCCAGATCCTTACCGGTATCAAGAAGGAGATTCCATAGCTTTCTAGCGTTCTCATTGGCGGTATATATCTCGAAGCCTTTCTCTCCGGTGTAGCCCGTATAGGAGATGATGCAGTCCATACCGTCTATCACGACATGCTCTTTTGCGGTATAGTACTTCTTCGGTATATCCCCTTCGTCAAGAAGTCTTCCCATTATCTCAAACGAAGCAGGCCCCTGGAGCGCTACCTGCGAGAGCGTATCCGAGATATCTTCTATGACAGTCCCGGGGAGTATATTCTTCTTCATATGCTCATAGTCCTTGTGCCTGTTGGAGGCGTTGACCACGACAAAATAATAGTCATCGGCAAACTTATATACTATGAGGTCGTCGATCACTCCGCCGTTCTCATTAAGCATTACTCCGTATCTTACTCTCCCGACCTTCATATTCGTGTAGTCGTTGGTAAGTATATGATTAAGAGATGCCAGTGCGGTCTCTCCCTTAAAGGTGATCTCTCCCATGTGGGAAACATCAAAAAGGCCGGCTTTTTCCCTTACTGCCATATGTTCCTTGATCACACCGGTCGGGTACTGGACAGGCAGAAGATAGCCGGCAAACGGGACTATGGTCCCTCCAAGCAAGACATGTTCGTCATAAAGCGGGGTCTTTAGTTCCATGAATCATCCTCCTTATAAAAAGCGGGCCTTAAGACCTATCATCCGGCAAGGCCTCATACATCCTTATTGTATCAAAAGGGGCGGAATAAACCAACATATTTCGGCCATATTGCGATACTCCTTATCATCCGCCGGGCTTACAATCCTTAAGGTTCATTTTTGAGCTCCGCATCCAACCTTTCAGATTGACCACACAGGCTTTTGAATATAGAATTCTCATATACGGAAAAAAAGGCGGATATGGTATGGATGTGTCAGAACAGATCATGGAATACGTATCTAATGCAAAAAGGCAGGCATCATCAGCAGAGTCCAGATATGACTCAAGAGCTTCGTACATCGAGATAAGAAGCAGCTCGAGCATAGATCTTTTCGGCGGGGATGCCGTGAGCCGTGTCGCAGATATTGCAAGGCTCACAAGAGAAGCCTCAGATGACCTGTACTCTACTTATCAGACGCTCGTAAAGCTCCTCGACGAGCAGTGCCGTCCCCTCCTTGAAGCCGGGGCAGACACGCATTCGGTAAAGGAAGCGACCGAGTTCATAAAATGGCTGAATGAGGAATCGAAGATCGAGACCAATTTTACCGGAACGCTCAACGGCAGCAGTCTTGGCGGGCTTGCCAATGTCAGCTACCAGCCTTCATACGAAAGTCTTATGATACAGAAATACTGGGAGATGAGATATGAATCGATGCCCGGCGCCGCTGAAGAGACACGCCTCTACAATGAGAGGAAGGCCGAAGAGCGAAGGCTCAGATATGAAAAGGAAAGAAAAGAGAGAGAGGCTTTAAGGGAATTCGAAAGGTCAGAGCAGGAACGCATAAAAAGGGAAAAAGCGGCTCTTGAAAGGACCAGAGCGGAATCGGAAAGCATCCTTTCTGACAGGCTGTCAGGACTCAGACCGGTATATAAAGCACTCGACAGCCTCATATCCTGCGGGAATCTGTTCGGCACCGTTATCACCTATATCACGGAAGACGGAACTGCAAAGGCTCTCGGCGATAATCCCAAAGGTCAGATAAACGTCGGTTCGTGGAAAAACATAAAACAGATAGTGAACGACTCCAAGAGGACCGCAGGCGTCAGCTTTGACGGACGCGTTTACCTGACAGGCGACGACTCCATCTACAAGCTGTCATCGGCAAGAGGGTTCTCGGATGTGAAAAAACTCGCCATAGGAAGCGATTTCATAGCGGGACTCAGAAATGACGGAAGGGTCTATATAACGGGCGACTACCCCAGCGGACACCCCAACAGCACTGCAAAAGGACCGATGTACTGGACGGGCATCGATGATATCTTCGTGTCGGAAGGCGAAGTCCTGGGAATAAAAAAGGACGGCTCGCTCATCCGGGTGACATACAATTCGTACGGAAGGTCAGATACGGCAGGTGTATCCTCGTCGCTTACCGATATACTTGACGCCGACGGCGGAGGAAGGGGCTTCATCGTCCTTAAGAAAGATGGAAAAGCCGACGTTATAGGAGAAGCCAGAGGCTATCTCGACGAGATAAACTCCGTGTCCGGGATAGTCAAGGTCAAGATGATCGGCAACAGGCCCGCCGCGATATATCATGACGGCAAGATTATAATAGGCAGAAAAGACGAGAACGACTATGGGGCAAGGAAGATCAATAATTTTATTAGCTCCGAAAAGCTCCAGGGAAATATAGCAGCGGTATCGTCCTCGACGGGCGGTTCGGTCATACTTTTCCTGACGAGGGACGGTAGGCTCTTCCTTTATCAGGAGAGATGGGGCAATGCTCATCTTTCCTCGGGAGAGCTCAAAGATGTCGGGGCCATATTCACCGACATGTATGAAAGGGCTGACAGGATCATCAATTACAGGAAATACAGGGAAGAAGCTGAAAGAAAAGAAAGGGAGCTGATCGAGGAAAGACAGGAAAAAGGTCTGTGCAGGCACTGCGGCGGCACCTTTAAAAAGGTCTTCCTGGGATATAAGTGCGAATCCTGCGGCAGGAGAAAAGACTACTGATAAAGAAGAACCGGAACGACATGGAAAAAGAAAGAACTGAAAAAAGAACAGACGGGACAGGGATATTCCTTCTTGTGATGGCTGCTATAAATCTCATCTACGGGATAGCGGTAAGAGCGATACACACGACCCACATAAGCTTTATAATATGGATAATGATATCCTTATTCTTCATCATCCTGTACCTTATACGCAGATACGGGATATGGAAGCGCATACAAAAAGCAGTAAGGATAGTCATACTCGTGATACTGATATCAGGTCTTATCATGTTCACTCTTGCGGAAGGCTTCGTGCTGTCGGGATTCGATCCGACTCCGGAGAAGGGCCTGGACTATATCGTGGTATTAGGGGCGAAGATCTACGGTGACGAACCGAGCCCCTCGCTTAAATACAGGCTCGACGCAGCAGTTGGATACCTTGAAGAGAATGAAGGAACCGTCTGCATACTCTCAGGCGGGCAGGGAAAAGACGAGGAACATACCGAGGCGTCGGTGATGCTCGAATATATGGAAGAAAAAGGAATAGACAGAACAAGGCTCATAACCGAGGAGAAGTCGCTCAGCACCAACGAGAACCTGATCTTCAGTCTTGAGATCATCGGCGATCCAGAAAAGAGCACAGGCATAGTCACTAACAACTATCATGTCGCAAGATCGGTGCTGACAGCGAAAAGGCTCGGATACAGGGACCCAACGGGAGTAGCCGCAAAAGCTCCGATCGCCTTCATACCCCACAACATGATGAAGGAATTCCTGAGCCTTATAAAACTATTTCTGTTCGGATGAGGGACACATAAGGAGGAAGAAAAATGTCGCAGCTAATTAAAAGATTCAGCATAACAGACCCGTTCTGGAAAAGATACGAGGATCTGCTTTCGGATGTTGTGGTACCCTATCAGGAAGCGGTATTAAGGGATGAGGTCCCCGGGGCTGAGAAAAGCCATGCCATAGAGAATTTCAGGCTGGCGGCCGACGTTATAAAAAACGGCAAGGAACCAGGTGGCTTCTACGGGCTTGTATTCCAGGATTCCGACGTAGCCAAGTGGATAGAAGCAGCATCCTACTCTCTTATAAGGCATCCCGACAGCAAGCTTGAGGAGAGGATCGATCAGGTAATAGATACGATCAGGGATTCACAGCATGAAGACGGATATGTGAACACCTACTTCACACTGAAGGAACCGGGAAGACAATGGACAAATCTTCAGGAAGCTCACGAGCTATACTGTGCGGGACATATGATAGAAGCTGCAGTCGCATATTATGAAGCGACCGGAAAGACTGTCCTTCTTGAAACGATGAAGCGCATGGCCGACCACATCTATGATCTTTTCATAGTAAGGAAAAAGCCTGGGTACTCGGGTCATCCCGAGATAGAGCTGGCTCTCATGCGCCTGTACCGCGCTACCGGTGATAAACGGTATATGGAGCTTTCCAAGCACCTGACAGATGTCCGCGGACAGGATCCGGACTATTTCGTAAAGGAAAACGCCGAAAAGGGATGGAAGATCTGGGGCATGGATCCTGAGCTCAGGGAATATGCGCAGAACCAGTGCCCGGTAAGAGAGATGACGAAGGCTACGGGACATGCGGTAAGAGCCACATATCTCTACACCGCGATGGCCGACCTTGCCCTGTCAACGGATGACGAAGAGCTTAAGGAAGCCTCGGAAAGGCTGTTTAAAAACATATCCGAAAAGCAGATGTATATCACAGGCGGTATAGGAGCGACTTCAAACGGAGAGGCTTTCACCACGGATTACGATCTCCCGAACGGCACGGTATATGCTGAGACCTGCGCATCTATAGGACTCATATTTTTTGCCAGGAAGATGCTCGACCTTAAGACCGACGGAAGATACTCCGACGTTATGGAACGCGCTTTATACAATACCGTACTTGCAGGCATGCAGCTTGACGGAAAAAGATTCTTCTATGTCAATCCGCTTGAAGTTATCCCCGGCATATCGGGCGTAGTTCCAGACTGCCGTCATGTTCTGCCTGAAAGACCTGGCTGGTATGACTGCGCATGCTGTCCCCCCAATGTCGCGCGCATGGTAGGATCGCTTGCGGAATATGCCTGGAGCGTAAAGGACGGGACCGTATTCTCGCATCTGTTCGTAGGAGGTGAGCTCGATCTTTCAGACACTCTCGGCTCGAAGATAAAAGTCGAGACCAGATATCCCTATGGAGAGACCGTGAGATATACCGTTGAAGGGAATCCTGTATCTCTTGCGCTAAGGATACCCTCATGGAGCAGCACCTGCCTGCTGACGGTAGACGGTAAAAAGACAGATGTATCAGCAGAAGACGGTTATCAGTATATCAAGTGCAAAAAAGAGGCGGTCCTGTATCTGAATATGGCTCCCAGATACTGTTATGCGAACAGCATGGTAGCCAGCGACAGCGGAAAGGCTGCCGTTATGAGAGGGCCTCTGGTCTACTGTGCCGAGGGTACGGACAACGGCGGAGACGTAATAGGGCTCAGATTCAAGGACGGAGGCAGGCTTGAATCTCTTCCTCTGAGCGATGATCTTATGGGGACAGTGAAGGTCGAGGCCGAAGGCTTCCGTGAGAAGACATCCGATGAACTATACTCCTCTGAAAGGCCTAAATACGATCCCGCTGCCATCACCCTCATACCCTACTATTCTTGGGGCAACAGAGGGAAAAACCAGATGCGTGTATGGCTTCCTGTCAGATAAGATCCCGTTAAATATCAAAAAAGCTTCTCGCACGAAACGAGAAGCTTTTTTGATCCTGTACCTGAAACTGTCAGAGCGTTTCCAGTCTGCTTTTAAGCAGCGGTATCCCTTCCTCCATCCACCACTGATTATCGACACCGCCTGAGCTCATCCCTCCGTGAGCAAACTGCCGTATCACTGCAAAATCCATATATTCATCGGTCAAAGGCTTCCCTGAAAGCGTCAGATATTCTTTTTTTATCCACTCTTCCAGTTCATCGGCAGAGATGATATCCATATCCCCAGCGAGTCCTTTTAAGTGATCCCAAAAGTACGGATCTCCCCTGAAGCCCCATTGTTTGGGTTTTTCTTCAAATATTACCGACAGTTTCATTTTTCCGCTCCTTTTGTTTTATCCGTCAGAATGCTTTACTGGCGACTGCCGGATCAGCAGATTTTTCATTGTATCGGCCTTCACAGTGTCTTTATGATAAGGAAGTATCAGCTTCCCGATATCTACCGCTTCGATCATGGGTCTTCCTCCCTTACCGCTGAGCGCAACGGCACACGCAACACCTGATATCTCCTGATACGAGTAAACATGCCAGTCACACGGGTTTTCATCATCAGTGACCAGATAGCTCCCGTCATTGTCTTTTATGAGCTCAAAAGAGCGAAGGCCTTTATTAAGTCCCTGTCCCAGCGCTTTTATATAGCTCTCTCTCATAGTCCAGACAGCATAGAACTGGCGCGCCTTTTCTTCAGGATCATCGGTATCATTAATAGCTTCATACTCTGTGCTGCTGAAGAATCTTTTCGCCACATTCATGCGCGCATCCCCTATCTCCTCCGTATCACATCCCAGTGGGCTGTGCCCTGCAGCAAGCAGGAGATGGCTGCCCGAATGCGAGATGCTGAAAAAGAATCCGGGAACGTTTTTCAGATAAGGCTTTCCAAATCTGTTATATCCGTAGCTTATCCCGCAGACACTAAGACCCAGATCCTCGATCGCTTTTCTTATGAGGATCTCTGCCGCAAGACAATTGTATCTGTCCGTTTCTTTTGACAGCTTAGAGGCCTTCTCTTTCCTCTCGGATGAGACCAGACTTAAAAGATCCTCATACAGGTCTCTGTCTGCAAGCGTTCCGGTATCTGCAACATAGCATACAGTTTTGGGATATTCAGTCATATTAATGGACCGACCGCCTGATCATGCATTTATAAGGAAAGCTTTGTATGCCTTCACTGCCTCATAGAGGTCTGCCTTGCTGATTATCTCCCAAGGCGCGTGCATCGAAAGCACCGGCACTCCGCTGTCTATGACGTTCATTCCGTAAAGAGCGCATATGAATGCGATCGTGCCTCCGCCGCCCTGATCGACCTTTCCTATCTCGGCTGTCTGGAACGAGACTGAGTTCTCATCCATGATAGCCCTCAGTTTTCCTATGTATTCGGCATTTGCATCATTGCTTCCGCCCTTGCCCCTTGAACCGGTGAATTTATTGAAACATACTCCCCTTCCCAGGAATGCCGCATTCTTCTTCTCAAAGGCATACGCATATGACGGATCGAATCCCGCGCTGACATCGCATGACAGCATCTTTGAAGAAGCAAGTGCTTTCCTGAGCTTGAGCTCGCTGTAATCACCGCATTTATCCATTATCTCGGCTACAGCATTCTCAAAGTATTTTGCCTGCATTCCCGTGGCGCCTACGCTCCCTATCTCTTCCTTGTCGGCAAGTATACAGCAGCATGTATACTCAGGAATCCCTTCTATTCCCAGCATTGCATCAAGCTCTGCATAGGCGCATACCCTGTCGTCATGCCCGTATCCTATTACCATGCTCCTGTCGAGGCCGAAATCACGGCTCCTGCCAGCCGGCACCACTTCTATCTCTGCAGACAGAAAATCCTCTTCCTCAAAACCGTATTTATCCTTGAGTATCTGAAGGACCCGTGACTTGACTTTATCCTTTTCGGCATCCTTGAGAGGCATTCCTCCTACTATCACGTCAAGATCCTCGCCCTCTATTACTACGCTCCCTTTTTTGTCGAGCTGTGTCGCGGAAAGATGTATGAGCAGATCGGATATCCCTACGACGGGATCACCGTCATCTTCTCCGATCGCTATATCCACAACAGAGCCGTCTTTTTTTGCGACGACGCCGTGCAGTGCCAGGGGCAATGCCACCCACTGATACTTCTTGATGCCGCCATAATAGTGAGTATCTAGATAGCAGAGATCCGAATCCTCGTACATGGGGTTCTGCTTTATATCCATTCGCGGGCTATCGATATGAGCTCCGACGATATTCAGGCCTTTCTCTATCGGTTTTTCACCGATGATGTACAGCTGAACGGCCTTGCCCATAGTGTTCACATATATCCTGTCTCCGGGCTTCAGACTGCTGACGGAATCAAGATCCTTATATCCGGCCTTCTCCGCCCTTGCTACAGTCTCCTTTGCACATTCCCGCTCCGTCTTGCTCCTGTCAAGATAATCGCGGTAATCGCTTCCGAGTTCCATGACTTTTGCGGTTTCATCTTCACTGTATGTGGTCCATGCGTTTTTACGTTCCATGTCGTTCCTCCGATAAATCTTATTTCTTACAGATCTTAGCATTAAATATATTACATCAAAATATATCCTTCTTCCAGTTTCAGGGGCATGAATGATTCTTCAGGACATTCCATAATGATTTTTTACCGGTAATGGGTTATACTGTTTCTTATTGAGTATAAGGAGCAGGCATTATTATGGAACTGTCAACCTCATTCATCATAAACAGCGTGCTTTTCGGTGCCGCTCTTGCTATGGATTCCTTTTCCGTGACGGTCGGCAATACCCTCAAGCATCCAGAGATGACAAAAAATCAGATGTATATAACCTCCCTGACCTTCGGACTTTTCCAGGGAATCATGCCTTTTCTTGGCTGGCTCGGAGTCAAGACCGCGGTCGAGCTGTTCTCATCTCTCTGCAGGGCAGTTCCGTACATTTCTCTCGGTCTCCTGCTCTTTCTTGGTATAAGGATGATAATCGAGGGAAAGGAGCTTAAGGATGATCCTGAGAAGGAGATCGCTCCCTACAGCTTTTCAGAACTCATAATCCAGGCTGTGGCGACCTCGATCGACGCCCTGTCCGTCGGCTTCGCTGTAAGCAGTTACTCCTTAAGCGAGGTCCTTATATCCGTTTCCATAATTACTGTCGTCACATTCCTTATCTGCATAACTGCAGTGCATCTGGGCAAAGCCCTTGCCCGCATATTAAGAAACAGGTCTCTTTACGTCGGCGGAGCCATACTAATATTCATTGGGATCGAGATCTTCGTTTCAAACGTTTTTTTCTGAGACTGATTATCCTGCAGCTGACATCAGGCCGGTGCTTATATCTCCGCAAAAGATATTGAGCTCCCGGTCTTTTTTTATGTATAATTGATGTATAAAAAAAACAAAACAATAGGAGCAGTTATGAAACAGAGATTTCCGTTAGACAGGCTTGAAGCAGCTCTTGGTACTTACACATACCTTGGAGATCAGAAAGCCGTTTTATGCTGTGATGAGCTTAAACCCGCCCGCGCTGTCATCGAAGGCGAAAAGGGCCGTGTAGGCGGCATAGACTGGGCAGATGCCAAATATCTTTATCTTGATGTTTATTCCGAAGAAGCGCCTTTTGCCTCACCGGTCGTGATGTTTGAATTCTGGCAGGAGGGAAACGAAACGGACGATCCCGATATCCTTATAAGGCTGACATGCCTTCCCAGGTACAAGACACGTCTCGTGGCAGACCTTTCGGCACTCGATGCCCAGAGGATATTCCTTCCAAGAACTCCGGGAAGGTTCCGTGGCTTCGTGGACGGCATAGCAGTGGATCCTTCAAAGATCACGAAGGTCGCCATAGGCTTAAGAGAGTACTGGTCAGATCAGAAGGTCAATATCATGGACTGCTATGCAAGCGATGAGATGCCCGAGACACCTCTCTCGGACGAGCCTCAGCTCGACGAGCTTGGACAGTGGATGGTAAGGGAATGGCCTGAGAAGACTCACAGCAAGGAAGAACTTATAGCCCACCTCAAAAAACAGTATGAGGATTCAAGATCACTCTCCTATCCCGAAGGCTGGAGCCGTTACGGAGGATGGAAGAAAAAGCAGTTCCCTGCAACAGGATATTTTGCCGTACATAACGACGGCCGCCGCTGGTGGCTCGCCGATCCAGACGGATACGCTTTCTTCTCGACCGGGCTTGACGGGCTCTTCCCCGACATCTCTACCCCTGTTGAAGGAGTCGAGAAATTTTTCGAATGGCTTCCTGAAAAAGACGGAGAGTTCGCCGACGCCTGGACATCCAGGTTCAATTTCAGGAGCGCCTTCATGAAGGAAGAGGATGTGGCGCAGAACAAGCTGCACGGTCAGGAATCAGTCAACTTCCTCATAGTGAATCTCATAAGGGCGTTTGGCCCTGAATGGTGGGACAAATGGATAGATATGACCGGATCCCTCATAAACAGCTGGGGCTTCAATACTCTGGGGAACGGTAACATCCGCGGGCTTCCAAAGCCGCCCGTGATAAACGGCAGACCTGGAAAAACGATGGAGCTTCCGTATGTATGGCAGCTGGCGGGCTATCCCGATACGAAAGACCGCATATACAGAGACTTCCCCGATGTCTTCAGCGAAGAATTCCAGGAGTCTTCCGATATCTATTCACAGCAGTTACGGTCAAGGCTCGATGACAGGCTCCTCATCGGTTACTTCATGCGTAACGAGCCTGAATGGGGATTTGCGGACAATCTTGAGATAGCCGAAGAGCTCCTCATGAATCCCAACAGGGAACTCGTGAGCAAGAGAGTCATGATAGATTTCCTGAAGGAAAGATATGATAACGATATAAACGCATTTAACAGTGCCTGGGGCCTTTCCCTTTCCGGCTTTGACGGCCTGCTGGAGCCTTTGCACTACGCAAGCAGGCTTTCAGAAAAGGCAGCAAAGGATATAAACGACTTCTCATACATACTTATAAGGGAATATGTGAGAGTTCCTGCCCAGGCCTGCAAGAAGGTCGATCCGAACCATCTCAACTTCGGCATGAGATACGCATTCATCCTCTACCCCAATCAGATGGCCGGAAAGGAGTTCATGGATGTCTTCTCCATCAACTGCTATAAGATCGATCCTTCCGAGGTAGTAAACTATGTGGGAGAACTGGCCCAGATGCCCATAATCGTCGGCGAATACCACTTCGGTTCTATAGATAAGGGGCTCGGCAGTACGGGAATAATCGGTGTCCGTACACAGAAGGACCGCGCACTCGCCTATCAGACATATCTTGAGGCCTGCGCCTCCTGTCCGCAGTGTGTCGGAGCACATTATTTCACTCTCTACGATCAGTCGGCAATGGGAAGAGGCGACGGTGAGAACTATCAGATAGGCATGCTCGACGTCTGCAATACGCCATACGAAGACTTTGTGAACGGCATAGAGTATACGCATAAGCGCATGTATGAAGTCGTAGACGGTACGCTCGAAAAGGAAAAGGTTGATCCAAAACCCGCAAAGAGCAATATCGCCTCCTGACAAATCAGGGCACACAGACAGGAAAGCCCCGTGTCATTGATATGGCACGGGGCTTTCCGTTTTCAGGTCATTTATCCAGGACCGATACTGTTAACCCTTTTATCTTCACATCGTCGGCATTGTTTATGATAATTCCCTTTTTACCTGTGGCAGTTATGTTCTCAAGGGTGATATCCTTCACATGGTTCTCGGGAAGGCCGCATATATATATCGAATTCCCTCCCACTGTTTTGAGCGTTATATCCTTAAACACGATATTCCTGATCTCAGGAGTACCATCATCAATATCATGCGGCGTCACAAGGTCTATTTCCTTATCCGGGATACCGTAATACTGGTCTATATACAGGGCGCCCCTGAACCACTGCGAGTCAGTTATCGTCTTATCATTATTGATCAGTCTGCAGTTCTCGTAGATCACATCCTCGATAACGGAGCCTCTCCCCCTGCAGTTCTTTACACTGGCAATGCTGAACGTGTCTTTAAAAGTACAGTCTTCAACTCGTACCCTTCTTACCCCTCCTGACATCTCACTTCCGCATGCCACACCGAAGCCTCCGCTGAACCTGCAGCCCTTTACCAGGATATCCTCCGAAGGCACGCCGTATCTCCTTCCGGTCTCGTCTCGTCCGGATTTGATGGCTATGCAGTCGTCTTCGCTTTCGATGAAACAGTTTATTATCCTGACATTGCTGCAGCAGTCAGGATCTATCCCGTCTCCGTTTGCAAGCGCTATAGGCTCGCCGTCCTCCCTGTATTTGTTATACAGTTTGATGCCTTCGATACTTATGTTTTTCGAATCGAATATATGGAAGCACCAGGAAGGAGATTCCCTTATCGTAACATCCGTAACGGTAAGTCCGTCAGTATGCTCGATATATATCGTCCTTCCCCTTGCTCCGCTGTTTTCCGAAAGCTCCTTCGGGCCAAGGACCGCACCGTTTCCGCTTATAGTGCCCTCTCCTGTTATCACTATATTGGAGTATCCTTCCCCAAGGACATTTATGAGCGAGGCATAACAGTCCTTATATGCGCCTTCAAACTGTGCTGTAACAACAGGAAAGTCACTCAGGTCATCGCTTCCCTTCAGCACTGCCCCTTTACTAAGATATAAAGTCATATCGCTTTTCAGGAAAACAGCGCCTGATATGAAAACGCCTTCAGGTATGATGAGCGTGTCGCCTTCATCAAGTGCTTCTATAGCTTTATTTATATTCTTAGTATTTACTGTCATCCCGTCGCCTTTGGCACCGAAATCAGTTATATCGATATATCCTTTACCGATCTCCATAACAGTCCTCCATAGTGATATTTCCTACACAATGATGCATGGCATCCTGCCGATAAATATTATAAAACAAAATAGTCATGTAATCATAATACATCGATCTTTTCAATGAAATCATCCTGAAAAAAGATTATTTTAAAAGGCAATAATAATGTATATTTTCAAAATATCTCAATATGTCGATATTTTTACAGGCGGGAGCATTGATCCAGTTTTATAAAATAAAGCTCTGTAACATCTAAATATTAGTAGTCTAAAAGAATTTTTATATAATATCTGCAATAATTTAAAAGCAAGTAACAAGGCAATATTTTACAAGATTTATTACGTAATTATTACATTTTCGTGGTATTTAATGAA
Source organism: Christensenellaceae bacterium (assembly GCA_017523755.1). Classification (GTDB taxonomy): domain Bacteria; phylum Bacillota; class Clostridia; order Christensenellales; family Christensenellaceae; genus SIG371. Next base: position 17,742 of record JAFWWA010000024.1, read on the forward strand.
CCTCGGAGCCTTTAATTCCGATTTTTACGGCATTTTCTAATAATTATTACTGTTTCAGAGCAATGACGGGGTTATTGCATGGTTTAAAAAAAGCAATTAATTGTTAACAGTCATTTTCCTCATCCCTATGCATAAAATCGTCATTTGGTCTTATAAAAACCAAATGGTTATTTTTTTCAATCCCATATGTTTTGCAGGATCATTTGTTACGATTTTACTTTTTACACAGTCCCTGCAGATAAGTATAATCAGACCCGTTGGCAATGGTCCGACATGTACATAGAAAATTTCATACGGATCTTTTAAGGGCAATTCTCTGAAAGGAAAAACCAATGAAGAAGAATTTACTTAAAGTTTTATGTCTCGTTCTGGTCCTTGCTATGGTATTCTCATTTGTAGCTTGCGGAAAAGCTGAAGAGAAGACCGAAGAAAAGACCGAAGAGAAGACTGAGGAAAAAGACATAACCGAAAAGACTTCTGACGAATACAAAGCAGAAGATGTTACCATCGTTTCCGGTGATGACGACCTCACCACCGATTTCGAAGGCAAGATCTCAATCGGCTACACTGTTTCTTCAGAGCCTGAGTTCCAGACCCGTGTTCGTACAAGCCTCCAGGCAGCTTGCGAAGAGAAGGGCTATGAGCTGAACGTCGGCGTTTACGGCGGCGACCAGACCAAGCAGAGATCTCTTATCGAGTCCTACCTGAATGCTGGTGCTGATATCATCATGGACTTCGCATCCAACGCTGAGATCGGCGCAGCT
>JAFWWA010000025.1 GCA_017523755.1 Christensenellaceae bacterium
AAACGGATACACAGAAGGAATGAACAACAAGATCAAGGTCCTGAAGAGGGTATCGTTTGGGATCCGGAACTTTAACAGATTCAGAACCAGGATACTTTTGGCAGCAGGTTAAGGATATCTGTTTAAAACAAATATTAAGTGACTGTCTTTGGTATGCCCATTTTTACTAGTTTTGGATATAGATCATGATCAGGTTCGATGGTGAGCACAAAAACAGCTACAAGATCATGATCTTGTAGCTGTTTTGATTAAACAATCTTGTCCTGATTTTATGCTCTACCCCAACATTTGACATAGAGCCTAAAGAAAAAGGACCTGTGAAAATCACAGGTCCCAGGTTTTAACGATCATAAGGTTCTGCGGGCACCCTGGCCCACTTTCCTCATAAAGATCTTACTCGTGATCGCATCCGCACTCGCAGCCGCAGTCACACTCGTCATAGTTGCCGCACTCATATCCGGTGTCAACAAATGCCATGTACTCGATGAGGTCGAGGATCTTGTTGGAATAGCCCCACTCATTGTCGTACCAGGAAACTACCTTTACGAATGTATCGGTAAGAGCGATTCCTGCTTTTGCATCGAATATGGAGGTGTGAGGATCGCCGATGAAGTCGGAAGAAACAACGGGATCTTCGGTGTATCCGAGGATGCCTTCGAGTTCGCCTTCTGAAGCTTCCTTCATAGCAGCGCAAATCTCTTCGTACTTAGCGGGCTTCTCAAGATTTACGGTAAGGTCAACTACCGAGCAGTCGAGTGTAGGAACACGCATCGACATTCCAGTAAGTTTTCCGTTGAGTTCGGGGATAACCTTGCCGACTGCTTTTGCAGCACCGGTCGAGGAAGGAATGATGTTGTAGGAAGCACCACGGCCGCCTCTCCAGTCCTTCATTGAAACGCCGTCAACTGTCTTCTGTGTAGCAGTGATGGAGTGTACAGTCGTCATAAGTCCATCTTTGATACCGAAGTTGTCATGAAGGACCTTAGCGATAGGAGCCAGACAGTTTGTCGTGCAGGATGCGTTGGAAACGAAAAGCATGTCAGAATTGTAATCTTCATGGTTTACGCCCATAACGAACATCGGGGTGCTGTCCTTTGAAGGAGCAGACATAACGACGTGCTTAGCACCGGCTTTGATGTGTCCCATAGCTTTCTCAGCTGTGAGGAACAGACCTGTAGACTCAACAACATATTCAGCTCCGACTTCGTCCCACTTAAGGTTAGCAGGATCCTTCTCGGAAGTGACACGGATCTCTTTCCCGTTAACGATGAGGGAATGATCGGTGAAATCTACTTCTCCGTCAAAACGACCATGGATGGTATCATACTTGAGCATGTATGCCATATAGTCAGGGGTGATAAGATCGTTGATACCTACGATGTCTATATCAGGATCTGTCGTTGCAGCACGGAAAACGAGTCTTCCGATTCTTCCAAAACCGTTGATACCGACTTTGATTGCCATATATTTAATTCCTCCTAAAAATTGTCAAAGTTAATACTTCCATACCACGCCTATTATAAACGCAATATGGTTTTTTTTCAATACAATTTTTACCATTCTTAAGGCAAAAAAAAGAGGCTGTGATTTGCAGCCTCCTGTACGTCAAAGATTGATTCTTTTCTCGATAATGTAATACGGCCGGTTCTTGACCTCGTCATATATCCTGCTTATATACAGCCCCAGTATACCGACGAAGATCAGTATCGCTCCAAGGATAAGGAGCATGACAGAACCCATTATATATACCCCTCCCAGTCCGTTTCCACCTGCCGCCATGATTATCGAGAGCACGAGCATCACCAAAGACAGCAGCGTCAGTACAGCACCGAAAGAGAATGCAAGCATCATAGGCTTGTCTGAGAACGATGTGACACCGTCCTCTGCGAGCCTCAGCATTTTCCTTAGGGTATACTTGGTCTCTCCCGCAAATCTTTCATCCCTCACATAATCGACGCCTATGGATCTGAAGCCTGCCCACGCCGTAAGACCTCTTAGGAAACGGTTCCGCTCCGTAAGAGAATTAAGGAAATCAGCTACCTTTCTGTCTATCAGTCTGAAGTCACCGGTATCCTTCGGTATGAAGCTTCCGCCGATGAAGCTGAGCATCCTGTAGTATGCCCAGGCTGTGAAGCGCTTGAATATGCTCTCACCTTTTCTTTTCACACGGTGCCCGTAGACTATATCGTAGCCTTCCTTCCATTTTCCGATAAACGTGCTTATCAGTTCAGGAGGATCCTGCAGATCGGCATCTATCACAACGACTGCGTCTCCGTCCGCTTCGGCGATCCCTGCGCTTACGGCCGGCTGATGACCGAAATTCCTCTGGAATTTTATGACCTTGACATTGTCATGACCTTCAGCGAGCCCTGTCAGTATTTCATATGTGCTGTCCGTACTGCCGTCGTCGACATACACTATCTCCCTGTCCATTCCGAGGCAGTCGATCTCCATCAGACGCCTGTGTGTCTCCTTAAGGACATCTTCCTCGTTATAGCACGGGACTACTATGGATATTTTCATACGTATGATCCTTTATAAGCTTATATATTGGCTTTCTTTAGATAGTATATCTCAAAAGCAGAGTTTTTTAAACTGCGGAAAGCATCATATGCAGCCTTACGGCAGCGTTTCCCGCCGTGTTTTTGAAGCCAAAAATGTTTTACCTATCCGCTTGACTTTTAATATGCTGTTCTTTATAATTGTACTTGCGCCTGAAGGGCGCCTGATGAATTTGCTATGCGCCAGTAGCTCAGCTGGATAGAGCAACGGCCTTCTAAGCCGTAGGCCTTGGGTTCGAATCCCCACTGGCGCGCCAAAAATGGTGGGTGTAGCTCAGTTGGCTAGAGTGCCAGGTTGTGGCCCTGGAGGTCGTGGGTTCGAGCCCCACTACTCACCCTCTTTTTGTTAGCCCTTGGATAATGGGGTGTAGCCAAGCGGCAAGGCAAGGGACTTTGACTCCCTGATTCGCAGGTTCGACCCCTGCCACCCCAGCCATAGTATTTTGGTTCACTAGCTCAGTCGGTAGAGCACTTGACTTTTAATCAAGTTGTCCGGGGTTCGATTCCCCGGTGAGCCACCAAAAACCAGTTTTTGACTGGTTTTTTTATATCCCCTTTTCTATCCTTTTTTCAAGGATGCCAACAAACTCCTCAAGGCCGGCCCTGTCCTCATCCTTGAACCTGTCAAACACGACGCTGTCTATATCCAGGACTCCGAAGACTTTCCCCCTTACCATGACTGGTATCACTATCTCCGAGTTCGATGCTGAGTCGCAGGCAATATGTCCTTCGAATTCATGTACATTAGGAACCACCACTGTTTTCATAAGGCTGGCTGCGGTACCGCAGACTCCTTTTCCCAAAGGTATCTCTATGCATGCGGTCTTTCCCTGAAAGGGTCCCAGATAAAGATCCCCGTTATCACGGCTGATATAGAATCCTGCCCAGTTGAGTCCTTCAAGGGAATCGAATATGAGAGCCGATGCATTGGCAAGATTCGATATGATATAAGGAACGCCGTCTGTAAGCGATTCCAGTGTCCGGTTAAGCTGTTCATAGTTCATAATAATACCATTCCTCATGCAAAAAACTTGGTTTTTATTCGTTTAATGAATAAAAATGCATATTTATTCATTGTGTTCGATAATATACAGCTTATAAAACATAGCTTAAAACTGTATTATCTGTATTTTCCACATCTGAATTATGCATCATATACAGAAAAAAATCAAAAAAATGTATTGTAAAAGCATAATCTAGGTGTTATATTTAGTTTACTAAACTGTTTTTTGCCGGAACGGCGGCATTGTTTGGTACAGCATCACGGAAGAAGGACATATACAGATGGAACTAGTCAGCACTTTCGCAGAGAGGATTGGTTCATACCGGACTAAATACGATTATACACTTGCAGCATTTTCTGAAGTGCTGGGTATCCCCGCTCAGACGCTCAACCGCTATGAGCTGGCACAGCGTGTCCCCAAGGTAGACACTGTAAACAAGATAGCTGAACGGCTGGGGCTGAACCCGCTCTGGCTCCAGGGATATAACGTTTCCATGTCTCTTGAGGACTTTGCAGAGGACAGCGATCTTAACGAATATCTCGAGCAGCTCAAAAACAGGGAAGAAATGAGAAGACTGTTTGCCGTCGCAAGCAGTGCGTCAAAACTGACGATCGAACAGATGATAAAAGTCATAACCGCACTCGGCGAGGTACAGTGATCTCCCGGTTCAAAACAGCCTGACATTTTATGATCATAAGAAAGGAAGCAGAGCTTCCTTTTTTCTTTTCCATAAAAAACGATGCAGATCGCGCTGCACCGTTTTTCAGATCCATGTCCCTATACTGCCGTCAAAAACAGCCGTACTTCGTTTGTTAAGGTCAGGTCTTGCTGCCCTCGGTCTTCTTTCCGCCGAAGAGCTTCGAGAAGAAATCTCCTACCTTGTTGAAGAAGTTTACGATCTTCTCTCCAAGCTGCTCAAAGAACGATCCTACGCTCTTTACGGTCTTCATCGTATCGGCATATCCCTTCAGCCTGTCCTGAAGTTCATTCACGTCGAGGCCTTCAAGAGATCTTACAAGTTTCAGGATACGGTCGACCTGGCTGTCAGTAAGCTCGACATTGTATTCTTCCGCTATCCTCTTGATCTCACTTTTTACATCCTCATCGCTCATCTTGGCTGTCTCATCAAGGATCTCCTTTAAGCTGTTGATTATCTCCACAGCCTGCTCGGAACCTATGAGATCACCAAGCTCTCCTGTCGTCACGAGCTCCTCTACGGCTACTTCCTTGGCGTTCCTGTCAAGTGACTCTCCTGTGATGTCCTCGTATGCAAGGTAAATGCCCGTCAGTGCAGCTGTTCCCGTTACCGGATGCGGAGCTGAGATTATCACCTTGGCATCGGTGATGCCTGCAGTGAGAAGAGCGCTTTTATACATGGCTTCGGTGCACCATTTGATATTGTTGATCTTGATATCCAGCCCGTATCCCGGCTTCATCGTCTCTATATAGACACATGAAAGAGCGACGTTGCCGATCTTGTCCTCTGAAACAAGGCCCTCAAGATATTCGCGTTCGTTCTTGTTGGTAACGGTTATCTCCTTGACATCACCTTTTCCGATACCGAAATCCTGATATATCTTATCCACCTTGTCTTCAGAAAGATCTGCCCCTATGACTGCTCTCTTCTCCCCCTCTTCCACAGCAAACACCGGTACGAGGGACATGACGGTTATGACCGCAGCCATAAACAATACAGATAATCTCCTAATCAGGCTTTTTTTCATAAACAAACCCCTTTCACGAGTTGTGATTCTTTTTTACAGTAAAATGATACACTTCAAATTTGTAACCTGTGCAAACTAATTATAAACAATCAGAAAACAATCAGACGGCAATGAACCCGAGGATTATACTCCCGGAATAGAAAATTGAACATGCCACTGAAGAGTTGACCATATCCGTTACGAATGATACCGGAAGCAGGACAAGGATTACGGGAATGGCTGTAAACATGACGAACAGGAAGAAAAACGATCTTATTACAGCAGTAAGGGCTCCTGTGAGCATATCGAAGTGTCTGAGCTCAGGAAGCTTTACGGCAAAAGAGAAAGCGTTAGTAAGCAGATTCAGCACTACCATGAGGCATATGAATATGATAAGGAATGAGAAAATGTTCATTATCACATTGAAGATAGTCTCATTGAAATAATCCCCAAGCGTCTCAATGCCCTTATCAGCGTAAACTCTGTTCGAAACGTTATACGCTACGGCTTTATCATAGGGAGGCGGCAGGCTGGCATTGTCCAGTATGTTGTTCAGCATCTGCGGGCTGATATCCTGCACGCTCAGTTTGCTCAGCTCAAAAGCCTCTCCTGTCCCTATCCTCTCCGCTCCTTCTATATAGAATTTGAGGGACGAAAAGAACCCGCTCCTCATCAGCCTTGCGGAAAGCACCGGATACAGAAGGAAAGACGCGACCCAGGAAACGAAAAAACCGCACAGATTCAGAAGCGAAGGAAGGAACCCGCGGTAAAGCCCGTTCAGTATGAACAGAAGGATAACGAATAAGACCACAATATCAAGCAGATTCATTTATCACAGACCCTCCTATTCTCATACCTTGTATAGATATACCCCATCCTCTTCCGATATGAGGATGAGTTCATCCGTGAGTTTCCTTACATCGGTGACCCTGCTCTCGAGCCTGATCTCCGTATCGAATTCGCCGTTGTGCTTATACAGATATATGGAAGAATCGCTAAAACAGATGATCCTGTCCTTTGAAAGGAAAACATCTCTTATGCCTTTGGGCAGCTGGAGCAGGACAGAAGACGGGCTCTTCCCGTTCTGGCTCGTCATCAGATGGACATTGAAAATGTCATCGCCCGGTCCTATATCATTGGATACGAACAGGAAGACCCCTGTCGTCGCATTGTTCTGCTTTATCTCGACGGAATCAACGCACTTAAGACCGTAAATTAGCGTTTCGCTCAGCTTTTCATTGAAGTTGTTATACTGTACCAGATTGTTCGTCCCCATGAGATACATGTTATTGTCTCCCATGATTAGCCTGTATACCAGCTGATCCGATATCTCGATTATGCCTGTCATCTTGTTCTGTGCGGGATTCGAGACAGTGATCCTTGAGATAGGTTCTATCCCCGTGCAGTCAAGCACAAGAGTCCACAGGTTGTCTATCTTCCCGCTGAGTCCGTACTGGAGCAGTTCGCAGTCGGCGATCTCAAATCTCTGCAGGTCATTCCCGTTTATGTCAAACGCCCTGAGGAACGTGGAAGGCTCCTGTTCCCTTGTCTCAGTAAGGAACACTATGACGTCATTGCCACAGTAGGCGCCTTTTATAATATAGTCCCTCGGAGTTACCGTGAAACGCTTCTCCTGATTGGGACCGGTTACTATCGCAGTCTTCTCATTGAAAACGCAGATGAACGTGTCGCTTCCGACTATCTCAAGGCTCGATATATCATAGCTTTGGCTCCAGAGCTCCTTGCCTGAGAGATCCGTGCAGTAAAGCACATTGTCCTTTATATAGTAAATACTGTTTGAAGTCGCATATATCTGCCCGTCAAACGCAAAGTCCACTTTAAGGAACGTGTCCTCTTTTCTGAACAGTTTTACCGCTCCGAAAATCATGAGCGCAAGAAGTATCACCGCAACGGGGATAAGCACGAAAAAGAGGAGCTGTTTCTTTGTCAGATTCAGCTTTATGTTTTTAATGCCTAATATGTCAGATATAGATCTTCGCGGCTGTTTTCTCGACCTCTGTCTTCTCGTCCTCTCCAATCCGTGACACCTCTTTAAAATCTTTTAATCATTATATCATCCGCAAAAGTCTTTTACAAATCATGCGGGCATCGGTAAAAAAAGCAATAAACAGCCTTTTTTTATTCATGATTAACATATAGAACGAACAGTCTACCTATGCTATAATACAATGGTGACTTGAAGAAGTTGAAAAACAATGATGAACGGAGTTTTAAGATTCTGTGTTTGACATAATGAAAAAGATCTTTGCGTTCATGATCATGCTGGCGGTGCTTCTGAGCCCGCTGAGCACATATGCTGCAACAGCGCCTGAAGTAGGATGCGAAGCGGCCATAGCAATCGACCTCGATTCGGGAGCAGTCCTCTTCGAGAAGGATGCTGACAAGAAGATCTTCCCTGCCAGTACGACCAAGATACTTACGGCAATTATAATAATAGAAAACAGGGGCCTCTCCGAGAACGTGACAGTCGGGCAGGAGATAAGACAGGGAGGCATCACCGACAAATCATCCCTTATGGGTCTTCAGAAAGGCGATGTACTTACGGTCGAGACTCTGCTTTACGGTATGATGCTGGTTTCCGGAAACGATGCCGCAGCGACCCTAGCCGTATCCACTGCCGGTTCGATCGAGGATTTCAGCGCAATGATGAATGAGAAGGCTATCGACCTCGGCATGTCCAGTTCTCACTTCATTACGCCCCACGGCCTGCATAAGGATGACCATTATACCACGGCAAGGGACATGGCTATCCTCACGCGCTATGCTATGAAGAATGAAACGTTCAGACAGATCGTGTCGACAAGCTCGTATACGATATACAAGACCGATTCAAGCGGAAAAGAAAAGACAGAGACGATCAGGAACACTAACATGCTCATACAGCCTTATGATAAGGCCGGGAACACCAATCCCTATTATTATGACGGTACGACCGGTATAAAGACGGGTCTCACCCCGAATGCAGGCGGCTGTATCGTAGCCTCTGCCGAGAGAGAGGGACGTTCCGTGGCAGCTCTCATTTTCGGTGACAATTCGGATAACAACACTGCAAGATGGAGATATGCCGCTTCCATGCTCGATTATGCGATCACAGGCTTCTCCAATTATGATGTCTATTCCCTTACGAAAGATCTTACAGCAGATCTTGAGGTAAGGCACGCTTCCCTTTCGGATCCCGGAGGAGGGGTACTGAAATGCGAGCTCAGGCCTACCGACAACGAGCTTATTACCATCAGCAAGGATGAGGGCGATATAAACAATCTCAGGATAGTCCCGACATTCAACAAGGGAATATGCGCTCCGCTAAAGCAGGGCAACGTCGTAGGGGAAGCGGAGGTTTTCCTGGGAGAGACCAAGATATATTCAGGTCCTCTTTACGCTTCAAGGAACGTAGTAGAGGAAGGCTTTACATCCGAGGATGACGATCTTTCCATAATCGACGGCCCGGTATCCATCATCGATAAGGTCGAAGTAGATAAGATAGATCTTTCATACGACGAGAAGCAGAATACAAAAATGCTCTGGTGGCTCGCGATCCCCGCAGCCATACTTATCTATCTCATAATCAGGTTCTTCACCATAAAGAACTCCCTTTACAGGAAACATATCCCCCAGTCATCAAGACGATGATATAAGAACACGTTTCCATAAAATATCGGTACAAACAAAAACAGCGGCTAGGATCTGTTATGATATCCGTGACCGCTGTTTTTAGAATAAAAAACCGGGCTCCTGACAGAACCCGGCATCATCCGTCTCTAGATCTCGATTATCCTCTTCAGGAAATCCCTCGTCCGCTGGTTTTTAGGTGCGGTGAATATCTCTTTAGGACTCCCCTCCTCGACTATCACTCCGTCGTCCATAAACACGATCCTGTCAGCAACATCCCTTGCAAACGACATCTCATGAGTGACTACTATCATCGTCATCCCCTGGTTGGCAAGCGTCCTCATGACGGTAAGCACCTCTCCCACCATCTCAGGATCGAGAGCGGAAGTCGGCTCATCGAACAAAAGAGCCTCCGGATCCATGCAAAGAGCCCTGGCAATGGCTACCCTCTGCTTCTGTCCGCCTGAGATCTGCCTCGGCTTGGCATTGATGAACGCATCCATCCCTACCATGGAAAGGTACTTCATGGCCGTAGATTCCGCTTCGCTCTTTGATCTTTTTAAGACCCTTCTCTGCCCTACGGTGCAGTTGTCAAGAACAGTCAGATTGTTGAACAGATGGAACTGCTGGAATACCATCCCCATCTTTGCCCTGTACTGAGAAGGAGCTACATCACCGTCAAGTATATTCTTCCCTTCATAAAGTATCTCGCCGCTCGTCGGTATCTCAAGCATATTGATGCACCTAAGCAGGGTCGATTTCCCGGAACCCGACGATCCGATTATGCAGACGACTTCGCCCTCCCTTACGGAAAAGTCGATATCTTTGAGCACCTCGTTTGTACCGAAGCTCTTTTTAAGGTGTTTTACTTCCACGATATTGCTCATAAGATAGCCCCTTTCTTTTCATCCACCTTGAAAGCGGCGTGTCCCATAGTATGGGAACCCATTATGGTATAGGTATCAGCCCCCTCGAGCTTCTTCTCAAACAGCCTGAGCAGTCTGGTGACGGAAAAAGTAAGTATGAGATAAATTATCGATGTGATAAGGAATACCTGGAAATACATGAAGTTCTGGGTAGCTATCGACTTTGACTGATAGTAGAGCTCAGTCACCGAGATAACATTCAGTACCGAAGTATCCTTTATATTTATCACGAACTCATTGCCTATCGCGGGAAGTATGTTCCTCATCACCTGGGGCATTATTATGTATATCATCGTATTGAAATGATCCATGCCGATGGAATGAGCTGCCTCGAACTGGCCCTTGTCTATGGAGAGTATGCCTCCTCTCACGATCTCGGCCATATATGCGCCGGTATTGATCGAAACTATGAATATCGCTGCAAAGTTCTTTTCCATATATATCCCGGAGGATGCTGCTCCGTAGTATATGACCATGGCCTGAACTATCATAGGTGTTCCCCTGAACACTTCGACATACGCCGAGAGAAGAACGTTAAGGAACTTCAGGAGCCCCTTCTTGAACCTGCTGTCACCGGGCATAACAGGTATGGTCCTTAATATGCCGGCCCCAAGCCCTATAAGGACTCCGAACGCCGTTCCGAATATGGAAATGAAAACAGTTTCCCACATCCCGCTGAGGAACATCGAAAAGAATTTTTTCAGTATCTCCCATGACTGGGTGAAGAACAGAGCTGCTCCTGATGTAAGAAAAACATACGAAAGCATAATACTTATCCCCTTTTATCATCCACCAAATATAGGAACGAAAATATGTGGTATCTCCGTTCCTATAGAAAGCAGGTATTTCTCTTATATGTGTGTCCGAACCCGTTTATCCCTCTACCTGGGTAGCGATCGCGTTGTTCATGAGCTTCTCTCTGTCTTCTTCAGAGATCGAAGCAAGTATCTCATTGATCTTTTTAACGAGTTCAGGACTGTCGTTCTTGAGGCCTACGGAAACCGCCACATCCTCATCCGATACATTGAATCCGGAGCCTTCTTCAAATTCCACGAAATCAAAGCTGCTGTTGGCCGCCTTTGCAGATACGGCTTCAGGTTTTTCGGAAACATACCCATCGATTATCCCGCTCTCAAGAGCTACCCTCATCGCGGAGAAATCTTCCATTGCGTCGAGCTTCTCAACGCCTTCCATCTGATCTATAACGTCGAAATGCACAGTTCCCTGCTGGGCTGTGATCTTTGCTCCCGCAAAATCAGCTATGCTCTTTGCGTCAGCATACTGGCTGCCCGCCTTGACCACTATGACAAGCTCGCTCCTGTAATATGGAGCCGTAAAATCGATCCTTTCCTCTCTGTCGGCCGTGGGTGACATTCCCGCGATTATGGCGTCTATCTCACCTGAGTTTACTGCGGGCTCGAGCCCTTCCCATACGGTCTTGACTATAACGAGCTTTTTCCCAAGGCCTTCAGCGATGCGCTTGGCGATCTCAACATCATATCCAGCAGCATATGATCCGTCTTCCAGCTTCACTGCGCCGTTTGAATCATCTGTCTGTGTCCAGTTGAACGGAGCGTACCCGCATTCCATTCCTACGCGGAACTCGTCATCGCCTTTTTTTGCACAGCCGGCTGCCACGGCAAAGATCATCAGGACCGCAAGCAGCATTGCCATCTTTCTTTTCATGTTCATATCCTCTTTCCTCCGGGATATATCCGGAAACTCTTTATGCTTAAGCCCCCAGGCGGGACCTCATCAACTGCTGTGATGCATAATTATTAACCGTATGTCCCGATTATTATATAATCATCCAGCAGCATAGTCAATGATCAAATTATGTTATTACCGCATTTTTTGAATTTATCTGCCAGCTTAAATTTCACATCCCATTCTTAAAAGCATCTATAATTTGTTTTTAGGCAATATTACTGCAGTTTTATTAAAATGCAAATTTCTTGTTTACCCCGATGCGGGCAAATGCATTTATGCACCGGTTATTCAGTCATGGCAATATCATCGAAAAGATAGTATAATCATTCGTATACTGGTAATGACAGAGGAAGACACCTATGAGGTTCATACAGATTCTCGGTACAAACGGCAAGGGAACGACTTCAACATATATAGCCAATATTCTTACCGAAGCCGGTTACAGGACAGGGCTTTATACATCCCCTCACCTTATCTCAAGGGAAGAGAGGATCAGGATAGACGGAAAAAAGATTCCGAAAGAAGTCTTTGACGAGCTCGAAAGGAAGCATGTTGACGAGGGTTCTTTTTTCAAGGTCTTCACAAAAGTATGCATCGACTGGTTCACATCAGAGTCGGTAGATTTTGCTGTTCTTGAGTGCGGTCTTGGAGGAAGAAGGGATCCCACAACGTTCTATCCTTCCGAAGTCAAGGTCTTCACAAGGATAGGCATGGATCACATGCATATCCTTGGCAACAGCATAGAGTCCATAGCGGAAGAGAAATTTGCAGCTGTAAGGCCTCACATCAAGGTAGTGACCATACCGCAGAGAAAGGCCGCCATGGATGTTGCAAAGCGTGTTGCCTCTGAAAACGATGCCGAGCTGATAGTTACGGACGGATATTCCCTGATGCCCGACGGCACCGTTTCGTATAAGGGCATAAACGGACTTCAGATAAACAGCCCTGCTGATGCGGCGAAGATCAACGCCTGCCTGGCTATCGAGGCAGTAAAAGCCATAGACGGTATAGACGTCAGCGACGACGCGATAAAGGAAGCGGTAAGGAAGACCGTGATGCCTGGAAGAGTCCAGTATTTCAGGGATGAAAGGATACTGATAGACGGAGCTCACAACAGCGACGCGCTTGAAGAGCTCCATACGATATTAAGAAAGCACCACAGAGGAAATATGGTGCTGCTGACAGCCGCCACAGTGAGGAAGGATGTGTCGGAGCTTTCAAGGCTTGCAGATGAATTCGGAGCCTATGTGGTCACCACATGCGCGGTCCCGTCAAGGAATCTCCGTGCGGTCGAGCTTGCAAGACAGTTCAGGAGCGCCGTTGCCATAGAAGACGTCCATGAGGCATATCTTTATGCAAGAAAAAAAGCGCATGACTACGATGCGCTGCTTCTTGTCGCAGGTTCGCTGTATCTTGCCGGTTCTGCACTTGGCGAACTCGGCTACGAATGCTGATCTCCGTCCTTAAGGAGTGAGCCTATGACCTGTCCGTATATCTCGATGGCATTCCTTCTCCATCCAGCGGAGTAACGGTCCGCTTCCTCCTTGCTCTTTACTATAGCAGAGATCTCGAACAGCGGAAGATTGTCATCCATGATCCTCATGATCACCCTGTAACGCTCCTCCCCTATCTGCATATACTCGGAAAACAGCCTGCTCTCAAGAGCCAGCTGGCGCTGATTCTCCTCAATATAGCTCTTGATCCTTGTCCTTACGGTATATGACAGTTCCCGTCCGAACATCTCCGAAGTGGATCTGCCGAGTTCGGTCTCAGCAAGCTTTATGCCTGAGATCGTCTTCTTCCTTACAATAAAGCCGTCGCTCTCCGCACCTGCAACGGCATCCATGAGCTCATAGTATTCCATAAGGGAGAATTCCGCATTGAGCGCTATCAGCTGGTCCTCAGTAAGATCGAAATCAGCACATGACAGGATAAATATGACATATAATTTGTTTTTTGCGATCTGTTTCTTTTCTTTCTGCATGACCTTTTCTCCTTCTCCCATATATAATAATATCAAAAGGATGGATTTGAAAGGATTTTTGTTTCTTGAAAATGAATACCGAAGCCATAAAGGAGCGGCTGCTTTTCGAAGGTGCTGACGGAGTGTATTTCGGATATCTCGGGCCTTTCCTCAGCGGCGATATCGCAAAACTGCCGTTCAGTATAAGCATACTCGTACGGCTTTCCGAATATGTGGCAGATACGCTGAAGGACGGACCTACAAAAATATACTTCCACAACTACCGTTCAATAAATGCGATGCTCGACAGGATGAGCCTGCTCGCTCAGGGAATGATCCAGAAGCAGGGGTACAGGGCTGTTGCCGTCCCGGCATCACAGACAGATGACAGTGAAGCCATAAAGGGGTTCATATCGCATAAGATGGCTGCCGTCCACGCCGACGCGGGATACATAGGCAGGAACGCTCTTTTCATATCCGATGAATTCGGTTCCGCCGTAAGGCTTGCCACAGTCCTCACCGATATGCCTGTGGCGGAAAAGAAGATCGTCCACAGGAAAAGTGAATGCGGCAGCTGCGATCTTTGCGTCAGAGCCTGCCCTTCCGGAGCAATAACAGGGGCTGAATATGAAGAAGGCGCTCCGAGAGAAAGCGTATTTCTTGCCGATGTCTGCAGTGCTTACATGAAAAAAGCCTATCAGCACATAGGAAGAGGGGCTGTCTGCGGCATATGCATAGGCGTATGCCCTAAAAGATACAAAGGCACAAAGGAAGGCTGATCATTTCTTTTTCACGATGAAAAACAGCCGCGGGAACTTCAGCAGGATGCGTCCGTCATCCTGCTTTTTGTATTCCTTCCTTACTTCTTCAAGCACTTCAGCTGTGAAACCGGGTCTCATCTTTTCATCAAGCGCTTCAAGGTACGGCCTCATGCCTGCGCCTTTATACCAGTCTATGATGGCTTCATGCGATCCCATCACATGATAGTACACGGTTTCCCATATCCTGAACTCACCTCCGAGACCTGAAAGAAGATCATAGTATCCTTCGGGAGATAGGATATTCATCTTTCTGGGCCTTATATCCGAATGATCTCTCCATTTTTCTCTCGACGCTATCTCCCTTAGTATCCTGTGCATCGGATGTATGTCCTGCCTGGGGATCTGTACGGCAAGCTCCCCGTCTTTTTTCAAGGCGCGGTACATTTTGGGGACCAGCTCCCTATGCCCTTCTACCCACTGAAGGCTCGCGTTAACAAAAATGATATCGTATCTGTCATGAATGCCGTCAAAACCCGTCTTTGCGTCAAACACGATAAAATCCATATCAGGGTGATCCTTTCGGGCACGCGAGATCATGTCCGGGGATATATCTCCCCCGGTTATATGTGCTGTTTTATACCTTTCCCTGAGGACAGCGGTACTGTTCCCCGGGCCGCACCCAACATCAAAGATCTCTTCAGGTGCCCTAAGAGTCAGCTTTTCCGCAAGGTCATGCGACGGAATGGTCCTCTCGTCTTTGAAGCGGAGATACTGCGACGGATCCCAGCTGCTCATGGTATTCTCCTTTAACTGCGGGTATTATTAAGGCTTTCTTCTGACACGGCACCGGATGCCCTCAAAGGAAAGCCTTCTGATTTAAGTATTCAGTTCAGTCTGCGTCACGAAAGCATGGAAAGCGCTTTGTCTATTCTTCTTATGCTCTCTTCCTTTCCGAGAAGCGCAGCTATCTCGATAGCTCCTCCCGGCGTCACAAGCTGTCCCGAAAGCGCTATCCTCAAAGGCCACAGCAGAAGCCCGTTCTTTACTTCAAGCTTTTCCGCGAGCGCAATCATGGAATCATGTATGGACACGACATCGAAAGCTCTGAGCTTCTCCAGCTCTTCTTTTGCCGCTATGAGCATATCGACCGACTTCTCTGGAGTGCACTTGGTCTTCTTGTTGAAGAAGAAAGATGTGTCGTATTCGGGAAGATCCCTGAGGAAACCTATCATCTCACCGATCTGATTCCACGTCTCTATCCTGGGCTTGATAAGCCCTGCTATGATATCTAAATCAAATCCTTCCCCTACCGAACTCACTACGTACGGAGCAGCCTTTTTCTTGAACGTCTCATCGTCCATAGCCCTTATGTACTCGGCATTCATCCATGTGAGCTTGTCATTATCAAATATCGACGGCGATTTCGATATCCCTTTGAGATCGAATGCCTCTGTAAGCTCTTCAAGCGTGAATATCTCCCTGTTGTCTCCAGGATTCCATCCGAGGAGAGCTATGTAGTTTATTACAGCTTCTTTCAGATAGCCTTTCCCAATGAAGTCCTCATATGATGCATCACCGTAGCGCTTTGAGAGTTTTCTGGTCTTGTCCTTCATGACAGGGGGAAGATGGATATATACCGGTCTCTCCCAGCCAAGCGCATCATAAAGCATGTTGTATTTAGGTGTGGATGAAAGATACTCCATCCCGCGGATGACGTGGCTGATCTTCATATAGTGGTCATCCACCACGTTGGCCAGATTATATGTAGGCATCCCGTCGCTCTTTAAAAGGATCTGATCCTCCATATCGGCAAGCGGCACACTGATGTGCCCGTATACGAGATCATCATATTCAGCAGTGCCCTCGGTACCGATGTTCTGCCTTATGACATACTCTTCGCCGGCGGCGATCCTGCGCTCCACCTCTTCCTTAGAGAGGGAAAGACAGTGCTTGTCATATTTGACGGCCGCTCCTCCGGCATCCTCATGCAGCTTCTGGAGCCTTTCCTTCGTACAGAAGCAGTAATATGCCGCTCCCCTTTCAACAAGCTCCTTTGCCGTATCGATATACAGCTGTTTGCGTTCGCTTTGGATATACGGACCGTAGTCTCCTCCCACATCCGGGCCTTCGTCATAAACGAGTCCGGTATCCTTTAAGGTACGGTAAATTATCTCGCAAGCATCCTCGACCAGTCTGTTCCTGTCGGTATCCTCTATCCTCAGTATGAAATCCCCGCCGTTCTTTTTAGCCCACAGATAGGCATACAGCGCCGTCCTCAGGCCTCCTATATGAAGGTATCCCGTGGGGCTCGGGGCAAATCTCGTCCTAACTCTCATTTTTTTCTCCTTTCAAGAGGGAAACTATTTCCCCTGGATCGTTTTCGCAAACGAGTCCTTAAGCGTGACTATCCTGTTGAGCACCGGGGCTTCCTTTGTAAAATATCTTGAGTCACAGCAGTAGTAGCCCTGTCTCATGAACTGGAACCTGTCGCCAGGTTCAGCATTCCTTATATCCGCCTCGATCAGAGCCTCAGTCTCGGAAAGTGAATTCGGATTGAGCCTCTCGGTGAAATCCTTCTCGCCTGTCGGATCATCGTCTATCAGATGCTCGAAATTCCTGATCTTTGCTTTGACCGCAGTCTTTGAGTCGACGAAATGGAGCGTTCCCTTGACTTTCCTTCCCGCGTTGACGTCTCCGGTCTTTGAAAGCGGGTCATATGAACAGTAGACCGTCGTCACCTCACCGTTTTCATCAACATCATAGCTCTCGCACTTTATGATGTACGCATTCTTGAGCCTGACTTCCCTGTCGGGAGCGAGCCTGTTCCATTTCTTTACAGGCTCTATCATGAAATCGTCCTTTTCTATGAATATCTCTCTTGAGAAAGTCATATCGTGGGTCTCTTCGCTACCTGGAAGGTCCTCGAGCTTAAGCACTTCGGTCTTGTCTTCGGGATAGTTAGTTATGACCACCCTGAGCGGATCGAGCACAGCCATCATCCTCTTGGCATTCCTGTTGAGATCGTCTCTCACACAGCTCTCGAGCATTGCGGTATCGATCACCGAATCAGCTTTCGCTATTCCCGCCCTGTCAAGGAAGTCAAGTATCGCGCCGGGCGTATATCCTCTTCTCCTCATCCCGCAGAGCGTGGGCATCCTCGGATCGTCCCATCCGTCCACGAGTCCTTCCTCCACCAGCCTTCTCAGATATCTCTTCGACATCACGGTATTGGTGAGATTCAGTCTTGCAAACTCTATCTGTCTCGGCTTATGCTCGAACTCGCACTGCTCCACCACCCAGTTGTAAAGCGGTCTGTGCGCTTCATATTCGAGTGAGCAGAGAGAATGAGTGATGCCTTCCACTGCGTCCTGTATTGGATGGGCAAAATCATACATCGGATAGATGCACCACTTGTCGCCCGTATGATGATGGGACATATGGATTATCCTGTATATCGCAGGGTCTCTCATGTTGATATTGGGGGAAGCCATGTCGATCTTTGCACGGAGTATCCTGGATCCGTCCGGGAACTCACCCGCTCTCATCCTTCTGAAAAGGTCCAGATTCTCCTCGAC
Organism: Christensenellaceae bacterium; assembly: GCA_017523755.1. Taxonomy (GTDB): domain Bacteria; phylum Bacillota; class Clostridia; order Christensenellales; family Christensenellaceae; genus SIG371. The sequence continues at coordinate 17,834 of JAFWWA010000025.1, forward strand.
GCTTCTGTCCCTGTAGGGGCTGTTCTTGCCGGGTTCGGTGAGCGTACCTCTATATTCCCTGATCTCATCCTTTGAAAGATCGCAGACGTATGCGGAACCTTTCTTTATGAGCTTTTCAGCGAGGTCATAGCATATATCGAAATAGTCGGAACCGTAGCAGATCTTCTCATAATCGAATCCGAGCCAGTGTATGTCCTCTATTATGGCGTCCACGAACTCCTCGTCTTCCTTTGTCGGATTCGTATCGTCAAATCGGAGATTGCACTTGCCGCCGTATTCCTTTGCGATACCGAAATCTATCGCGAGAGCCTTGGCATGTCCTATATGAAGATACCCGTTGGGCTCCGGCGGGAACCTGGTCATTATCTCGGTGACTTTCCCTTCTGCAAGGTCGGCGTCCACATTCTCTTCTATAAAGTTCCTGGATCTTTCGTTTTCCATCATTCTTCTCCTAGCGAAGCTTAAAAAATTCCAATTAATTATAGCAGATTTTACCATACCCGTAAACTGCAAAGAGCATCCGGTCCGCTCCTAAAAAGGCGGCTTGCCTGGCCGGCATTGAACAGCGGAAAGGTTTAATGTATCATGAAGATACAGGGATCAATTTCAAAAGGAGAAAATCTTATGGCCAAGCTTACGCTCAATTTTCTTTCACATAAGCTCAGAAGGGCTGTCGATGTCACCGTGGTGCTCCCCAGCATGAACTTCACCGAGATGCAGGGGAAAGCCCCGAGCCACAGACTGAAGGCTAAGTTCCCCGTTATCTATCTGCTCCACGGTTACGGCAACAACCATGCGATCTGGAACGCATACACCAATGTCGAGATGTTCGCTGAGGAGCGCTATATAGCCGTTGTCATGATTTCGGGAGAGAACAAATCATATGTGAACGTCGAGACCGGCACCGAAGCCTTCGATATGCAGGAGAGGTACTATGAGTTCCTGTCGGAAGAGATACCGGAATTCGTTACCGAGTACTTCCCGATAAGCAGGGAGCCCTCCGAAAGCTATATAGCAGGCCTCTCGATGGGTGGTTTCGGCGCGATGCTCCACGGGCTCAGGGACAGCAGGATGTACCGTGCCATAGGCGCATTCTCAGGAGGCGGCTTCAGCAGGGGAAAGGCGCGCATCCCCGGGAGAGATACTGACAGATATGATATACGGGCACAGGCCGAAAAATGCGTTGCGGAAGATCAGAAGATACCGATATATATGGCCTGCGGGGATCTTGACGACGGCTTTGGGAATCTGAAGGAGACCTGCGCCGCCATGAAGGATATGGGATTCGATATTACCTGGGTCGAAGGGAAAGGCTACAGGCATGAATGGAGATTCTGGAACCGCGAGATAGAGGCTTTCATGGACTGGATGCCGAGGGATGACGCCTGGTATCTCGGAAAAGGCAATCACAGGAACGTATAACGGTGACACAAGTCAGTACGCGGATGTTTTAAAAGGGAGGGATCCATAAGGGCCTTCCCTTTCATCCTAAGATACGGCAGCGCCGGTCTGTTCTGCCTGTTCGTGACAGCATAAAAACATTTTCAAAACCTCTTGCAAATTGATACAGATTGTGTATAATAAGTTATGCGCTAGGGATTATAGCTCAGCTGGTTAGAGTGCCACGTTGACATCGTGGAGGTCGTTGGTTCGAGCCCAATTAATCCCACCAGAACCTGGGATGCACGTTATGTCTTGATTTTTGGACCCACGCAATAGAAAAGGGAGTTCGGGTTCGGAAACGGATTGCATGCCTGCCATAGGCAGGAAGCGCGAAGTCACGACAGAACACCCACCTGCCATAGAGGCGGGTTTCTAAACAGGACAGACGGCATATCCGGGGAGGAATAAAGTGGTATAGTGTAACGGCAACACATGCGGCTCTGACCCGCCTATTCTTGGTTCGAATCCAGGTACCACTGCCAAAAAAAGCACAGCTGATGTGCTTTTTTTATTTGCCTTGAGAGATCCTTTAGTACTATTCTATCTCTATAAAGTCTCAACGGAGGAGATCATGTACAAATACGAGACACACTGCCATACCCTGCCGGTAAGCAGATGCGCAAAGGCATCTGTTGCCGATACTGTCCGCTTTTACAGGGAAGCAGGCTATGATGGATTATTCATAACCAACCATTTCCTTGATGGAAACATAAATATAGACAGGAACGCCCCCTATGAGGAAAAGATACGTTTCTATTTTTCGGA
>JAFWWA010000026.1 GCA_017523755.1 Christensenellaceae bacterium
CTTATCTTTTGGTCTTTGGTTCGGAATAGTGTAGTGCTGGCGGTCTATCTCTTGTTTTCGGTTGCTTGCTTCCTTACCGTACATGAGCATTCTGTCAGGGCATCTCCAATGCCACCCTGATACTTACAGGCATATATTCAGGTGAACAGGACAGGGAAGGGTTGAGAAAAGTGAACAGATATATCTTGAGATGGAGCCTCATCGGAGTCACTGCCGTTGCGGTGTTCATGATCCTTCTTTCTAGTCCTCTCATGGTCCTCTTTACGGATGATCCCGAGGTACATTCTTTAAGTGCTTCAGCTCTTAGGCTATATCTCATCGGAACGCCGTTCCTGTCCCTTAACATCTGTGCTGCTGCGTATTTCCAGGGCATAGGCAGAAACGCTGCCTCCAGTTTAGTCATCTTCGTGAACCATATATTCCTTTCGATATCCTCTGCCATACTTCTGGCATGGCAGTTCGGAACAAGGGGAATATTTGCATCCTACGGAGTGTGTGAGATCGTTATGACAGGACTCCTGCTCCTGCTCATACTCTTCATCGGTTTCATACGCAGGAGGAGCAGGGAATATACTGAGAGGAAGGTATATCCTGAGATCAGATCCCGGATCTCGTCCATAGAAGAGGCCGTCAGTATGTCCGAGAAGGTCTTCACTTTCTGCAGAGAGAACGGTATCGACGTGAAAACAGCCAATCATATAGCCCTCTGCACTGAGGAGCTTGCTGCGAACAGCATTGAGCACGGGTTCAATGACGGAAAGGAACACAACCTTGAATTCAGGTCGGTCATAATCGATGACATACTTTATCTGAGGCTCAGAGACGACTGCAGAAGATTTGACCTTGTCGAGCGCTACAACATAATAAGGCCTCAGGATCCGACCAAGAACATCGAACTCAGGATCATTTTCGGCATAGCAGATGATGTAAGCTATTCATCGGCGCTTAACATGAACAACGTCTGCGTCAAGTATTCGATAAAGCTTCCGCAGGACTGATATCTTTTTTGACAATAAAAAACTGGGCAGCTTGATCTGTCCAGCTTTTGTTTTCTTCGGATCCCTGTTCAGTTGACTTTCATAAGGAGCAGGGGAGAAGCAATGCCTTTTCAGGCGAATTCTTCATGGAGTTTCTTGAACTTCTTTGACTTGGTATCGAGTACGTCAAAATCGCTTTCCGTGATCACTTCGTTCATGCCTGATTCCATATAGTTCCTGAGGACACCCACGAGTACGAGAGGTCTGATGAACGTTGAATGGATAGTGCTCCATATTATGAGTGCGATCACGACTGCGCATGCTATCATAAGGTACTCAGGATTAGAGATGATCACGCTTATCGGCTCGCCTTCCTCGGAAAGGCTCTCAACAAGACCGGCGCTGAGGTTCTCGAAGAATGCCGGGAACTGCCTGAATATGAGAACGAGGATTAAACCGCAAACTCCTCCTATCAGAAGCAGAGTCAGAAGGCCTATTCCGAATATTCTTCCCATGTTCTTGAAGAAGGTCTTTCCGTGTTTGAAGAACAGAACGGCTCCTTCACATGCGGCTTTCGATGCCTTTTCATCCTTGCGGTAGAACACCCATCCGAGACAGCAGTCACAGAGATATGCAACTACGACGCTTATAAATGATGATATGGCATTTCCGATACCTTCTCCGGTATTTCCTCCGACTTTCTTGCTGACTCCCGTGATGGCGTTTCCGATCTGATTGAAGATGCCCTTGATAACTCCTGTGATAGCAAAGAATGCAGCTATCGTCAGGAAATGCTCCTTTACGACTTTCTTGCCTTCGCCTATGACGTCTTCGGGCAGTTCACCCTCTGTTACGCCTTTCGTCATCATGGCTATCTGTCCTGCCTTGTAGGTATAGGAGATATATCTCATGAGTATGATGACTATGATAAGACCGATCACGCCTCCTATGACAAGTCCGATAAGTCCGCCTTCACTGTTGATCTTGGTCGCAACGAAAAAACCGAGACCGAGAAATATAAGGAGGACGAGTAACGTGAGCCAGTCCAGAAGGATACGGCGCCACGTAAAGCCTATAGTCTTCTTATAGATTTCCTTATTTGTCATTTATTGTTTCCGCCTTTCATTTGCAATGATACAAACAACTAATTCCAATTATATTACAGAAAACAGGTACGGGAAATA
>JAFWWA010000027.1 GCA_017523755.1 Christensenellaceae bacterium
CCCTTATATCTTACTTCAAGGGTCTCCTTCGTATATCTCATGCCTCCGCAGACATCGCACTGTACATATACGTCGGGAAGGAAGTTCATCTCTATCTTGATTATACCGTCACCCTTGCAGGCCTCACAGCGGCCGCCCTTGACGTTGAAGGAGAAACGTCCTTTCGTATAACCTCTGGCCTTGGCGTCCTGAGTCTGGGCGAACAGGTCTCTTATAAGGTCGAAGACTCCGGTATATGTTGCCGGATTGCTTCTGGGAGTCCTGCCTATTGGCGTCTGATCTATGTTCACGACCTTGTCTACAAGATCAAGCCCTTCGATCTTTCTGAACTGTCCGGGCCTTGTTTTGGCGCCGTTAAGGTCCCTGGCGGCAGCCTTATACAGTATCTCGTTTACAAGCGAGCTCTTGCCGCTTCCCGATACGCCTGTCACAAGAGTCAGCGCACCGACAGGGAAGCTGACATCGATGTTCTTAAGATTGTTTTCCTTTGCGCCTTTGATCCTGATATATCCCTTGTCAAGAGGTCTCCTCTTTTTGGGGACAGCGATGCTCAAAGCGCCGGAAAGATATTTTCCGGTTATAGAATCGGGGTTCTCCATTATCTCTTTCGGAGTCCCGATAGCAACGATCTCGCCACCGTGTATGCCGGCGCCGGGACCGATATCGACGATATAGTCGGCCGCGAGCATGGTCTCTATGTCATGTTCTACGACTATGAGAGTATTCCCTAGATCCCTCAGCTTTATGAGAGTGTCAAGAAGTTTCCTGTTGTCTCTCTGATGCAGGCCTATGCTCGGCTCGTCGAGGATATACAGGACTCCCGTGAGCCCGGAGCCTATCTGGGTCGCGAGCCTGATCCTCTGGGCTTCTCCGCCGGAAAGCGTGCCTGCAGACCTTGAGAGCGTGAGATATCCGAGCCCTACGTTTATAAGGAAGTCCAGCCTTGCATGGATCTCCTTTAGCAGACGGTCCGCTATCGCTTCCTGTTTTCCCGTGAGCTCAAGAGAGTTCATGAACTGCTTTAAAGCAACAACGCTCATATCAGAGAGCTCTGAAATGTTTTTATCTCCTATAGTGACGGCCAGGGCGTTTTTGTTAAAGCGCTTGCCGTGGCAGGCATGGCAGGGGCTCTCGTACATATAGGCCTCGATCTCTCTTTTCATCCCCTCCGAATTGGTCTCGGCATATCTTCTTTCAAGATTTGGTATTATGCCTTCAAAAGGACGCGCGTTGCTGTATGAGTTGCTGTCGGTCTTATAGGTGAAGCGGATCACTTCGTCGCCTGAGCCGTAGAGTATTACGTTCTGCGCCTTTTCGGGGAGATCTTTAAAGGGGACATCCATCGAAAATCCGTAATGCTTGGCAAGCGCGAGCATGTTCTGCGAGTTCCACCTGTCATACATTGAAAGGTTCCAGCCGGTGACATGGATCGCGCCTTCTTTAAGGGATTTTTCGGGATCCAGAATGCTGTCTACATCAATGCGGAATATCGAGCCAAGGCCGCCGCATTCGGGACATGCTCCGAACGGGCTGTTGAATGAGAACATCCTGGGAGAGAGTTCTTCGATCGAGATACCGCAGTCAGGGCAGGAGTAATTCTCGTTGAATACCTGGACCGAATCGTCCTCGTTGTTGAGCACGATAAGGATACCGCCTGAAAGCTTGAGAGCCGTCTCGACAGAGTCTGAGAGACGCCTGTTTATGTCGGGGCGCACCCTTATCCTGTCGATGACCGCCTCTATGGTATGACGGTTGTTCTTTATAAGATCTATATCCTCATCGAGATCGTGCATCTCGCCGTCGACCCTCACCCTGGCATAACCGCTTTTTCTCAGATCCTCGAATATCTTCTTGTGTTCGCCTTTCTTTGCTCGAACTACAGGGGAAAGAAGAGTGAGGCGCGTGCCTTCGGGAAGAGACATTATCTGTGAGATCATCTGGTCTACGGACTGTCTTTCGATGGGTTTCCCGCATTCGGGACAGTGAGGTATGCCGGCACGTGCGAAAAGGAGCCTGAAGTAGTCGTGGATCTCCGTGACGGTGCCTACGGTGGACCTTGGGTTCCTGCTTGTTGTCTTCTGGTCTATGGAGATGGCTGGAGAAAGACCCGTTATCTGGTCGACCTCCGGCTTTTCCATCTGCCCCAGAAACATCCTGGCATAGGAAGACAGCGACTCGACATACCTCCTTTGACCCTCGGCATATATGGTGTCGAAGGCGAGCGAGCTCTTTCCGCTGCCGGACAGGCCGGTAACGACTATGAACTTGTTCCTAGGCAGTCTGACATTTATATTCTTAAGGTTGTGCTCTCTGGCACCCTTGATCTCGATATATTCCATTCGGACGGTGCTCCTTTAAGATCCGGATCAGCTGCCGGATCTCCATTTGTATTTTTTATATTGTTTTCCTTTTTTAGAAGATGCCCCGCTAAGAGGATCGCTCTTTTTACGGGACCTTCCTGTCCTGAGCTCCTCTATCCGGTCTCTTAATTTAGCTGCAGTCTCGAATTCGAGCTCTCTTGCCGCAGCAAGCATCTGCTCTTCAAGTATGGCGATCTCGAGGCCGGTATCGTGTTCGGGAATATCCTCGGAAGCCTCCTGTACAAGATCTACAGGAGTCGTGACCTCCTTTGTTATCGACTTAGGAACGATCCCGTGCTCTTCGTTGTACTTCTGCTGGACTTTCCTGCGCCTGTTGGTCTCGGTAACCGCCTTGTCTATGGAGCCGGTGATCTTGTCGGCGTACAGGATGACATGTCCCTCCGCATTCCTTGCGGCGCGGCCTATCGTCTGTATCATCGAAGTCTCATTCCTGAGGAAGCCTTCCTTGTCGGCGTCGAGTATGGCGACTAAAGAGACCTCGGGGATGTCGAGGCCCTCCCTTAAAAGGTTGATCCCTACAAGGACATCGAATTCATGCATCCTGAGCCCTCTTATGATATCTATCCTCTCAAGGGTATCTATATCCGAGTGAAGATATCTTACTCTTATCCCCATCTCCGTATAATAGTCTGTCAGACGTTCGGCCAGCTTTTTTGTAAGCGTAGTGACCAGTACGACATAGCCTTTCTCCGTCTCCTTATTGATCTCGTGGAGAAGATCGTCGAGCTGGTTTTCCGTGGGACGGATCTCCACGCTTGGGTCGAGAAGACCTGTGGGACGTACTATCTGTTCCACGATGTGTCCCTTTGAAAGATTTCTTTCATACTCAGCCGGGGTGGCACTCGTATAGATAACCTGGTTTATCCTTTCGTTGAACTCCTTAAAGTTAAGCGGTCTGTTGTCGAGCGCTGAAGGGAGGCGGAATCCGTATTTTACCAGCATCTCCTTCCTTGCCCTGTCGCCGTTGTACATGCCTCTTACCTGAGGGAGCGTGACATGTGACTCGTCTACGAACAGGAGATAATCGTCAGGGAAGAAATCCATAAGTGTATACGGAGCCTGACCGGGTTCCCTGCCGTCGAAATATCTGGAATAGTTCTCTATGCCGGAGCAGAAGCCTATCTCCCTAAGCATCTCCATATCGTAGGTCGTGCGCTGAACGATCCTTTCGGCTTCAAGGTATTTACCTTCGCTTTTGAATTTTTCCGCGGCCTCGAGCATATCCCTTTTTATCGCGTCGATATGGTTGATTATGTTGCTGTGCTCGACGGCGTAATGGGTAGCGGGGAATATCATGACGAAGTTCATGGTGCTGAGAGCTTTTCCCGTAAGGACGTCGATCTCCGATATCCTGTCCACCTCGTCGCCGAAGAACTCCACGCGTATTGCACGCTCGTGCTGATCCATGGGGAACACTTCCACTATGTCACCCCGGCATCTGAAGGTACCGCGCTTGAAATCGATATCGTTCCTTACGAAATTGACATCGACCAGCCTGTCCATGAAGTCGTCCCTGTCCATGACCATGCCTTTCCTTATGCGGACGGTCATGTCCCTGTAGTTCTCGGGGGATCCTATCGAGTAGATGCATGAAACACTGGCTACGACTATAACGTCCCTTCTCTCAAGCAGGGCGGAAGTGGCGCTGTGCCTTAAGCGGTCGATCTCATCGTTGATGGAAGAATCCTTTTCTATGTAGAGGTCTGATTTTTCTATATATGCCTCAGGCTGATAGTAATCATAGTATGATACGAAGAACTCGACGGCGTTGTTGGGGAAGTATTCCCTGAATTCTCCGCAGAGCTGCGCCGCAAGGGTCTTGTTGTGCGCTAGCACGAGAGCAGGCCTTCCGGTCCTCGCTATGATGTTAGCCATGGTAAAGGTCTTTCCGGAGCCGGTCACACCAAGGAGGACCTGATGCTTTTCGCCTTTCAGGACTCCGTCGACCAGTTTATCTATAGCCTGAGGCTGATCGCCTGTAGGCCTGTATTTTGAATTGATGACGAATCTGTTTTCCTCTGAGGATTCCATCTGCCGCGCTCCGAAAAAGATATCTGCCTTATTATATTATTTATATCGTTCTTTAGCAATAAAACACCGCTTTTAAGCATCCACATTATCTCACCCGGTCCATGCTTTTTACAATAGAACATCTGTTCGATTTCCCGAGGGGAATAAGGGGAAAAAGGGATAAAAAATGGTTCTACAATAAATGTTGGGGTGTGAAAACACTTCAACATTTTTTGTTGCAAAAAAATCGAGCATAAAGTGCGACATTGGTTTAAAATTTAATCGCCAAAAAAAACTCAAACAAGGAGGCACTGGTTATGCTCGACAATA
>JAFWWA010000028.1 GCA_017523755.1 Christensenellaceae bacterium
ACGCCGCCAAGCTGTACAGGGAAGACAGGAAAGCCTGGGACAATATTATGATCCAGGCGATGAAAGAGGATTTCAGCTGGACGGTATCCGCACGCAAATACAAGAAACTATATGACGAGCTTGCACGGAAATGATTGTACTGCACGATTCACAGAATCTTGAATACAGAGATCCTTTCGGGGCTGCAGAATGCGGAACGCAGGTGCAGCTCCGTATTTTAGCGGGGGATGTTTTTGATGAATGCACGTTAAGGCTGTGGGACGGAAAAGAGACCCTCATCCCGATGAAAAGGGAAGGCGGTTTCTTTTCGGTGTGTCTTGATATGCCCCTTGAACCTTCAGTCCTATGGTATTACTTCATGCTTAAGGGCAGGGAAGGCATTAAGTATTATGTGAACTGCGAAGACGGCCTTGGCGGGGAAGGGATGCTTTCCGACACGCCCGGGATGTCATATCAGATCACTGTATACAGGGAAAGAAAAACGCCAGAATGGTTCAGGAACGGTATGATATACCAGATATTCCCCGACAGATTCAGAAGGGGAGAGGACTATAAGGAACGCACTGCATTCCATGAAAAAAGGCGTACCTATCTTCCCAGGCTCATACAGACCGACTGGAACGACGAGCCTTTTTACCAGAAGGATGAAAAAGGAGAGATATTAAGATGGCCGTTTTTCGGCGGTACGCTCAAGGGCATCGAAGAGAAGCTCGATTATCTTAAGGATCTCGGAGTGACGGTCATCTATCTAAATCCGGTATTTGAAGCATCGAGCTGCCACAGATACGATACCGCCGACTATATGAGGATAGACCCTGTGCTGGGAGACGACAAAAGCTTTTCCGATCTTGTCTCAGAAGCTGAAAAAAGAGGGATAGGCATCATACTTGACGGAGTATTCTCCCATACCGGGAAAGACAGCATTTATTTCGACTATTATGGGATCTTCGGGGGAGGGGCTTTCAGCGATGAAGGGTCCCGTTTCCGCGACTGGTTCAAAAAAGATGACGAAGGCAGCTTCACTTACTGGTGGGGCGTAAAGGATCTTCCCAATCTTGACAAGGATAATGAAGACCTGAGGGCGTTCATATACGGGGATGATGACAGTGTAGTAAGACACTGGATGAGGAAGGGCATAAAAGGCTTAAGGCTGGACGTTGCCGACGAGCTTCCCGATGATTTCATAGAGGGAATCAGGCGATCTATGGATGAGGAAGACAAGGAAAGCGTTCTCATAGGAGAAGTGTGGGAGGACGCTTCAAACAAAGTCAGCTACGGAAAGCTGAGGAAATACTTCTCGGGATACGAGCTCAACAGCGTGATGAACTATCCCGCGAGGGAGGCTTTCATAGATTTCCTGCTTAACAGATGCGACGCCGTCATGCTGAAAAGGAAGCTCATGAGCTTAAAGGAGAATTATCCCAGGGAGAACCTGTATTCCCTGATGAATCTTATAGGATCCCATGACAGGGAAAGGATATTGAGCATCCTCGGGGGAGCGACGGAAGACGCTCCCATGCTCGACTGGCAGGCTAAGGCAGCTGCCGTTTCAAAGCTCAGCATCATGTTCGAGCTCCAGATGATGATGCCCGGCGTCCCGTCGGTATACTACGGGGACGAAGCGGGAATGCAGGGCCTTAAGGATCCGTATAACAGAGGAACTTTCCCGTGGGACCATATAGATGAGGACGTATTCGCCGCTTTCAGGTCTGCTGCGGCTCTTAGGAAGGAATATGATGTTTTAAAGACAGGGGATTTCCTTTGCCATGCTCCCTTAAAAGATATATTCATCCTGGAAAGAAGGGGAGATAACGACAGGATACTGCTCGTGATAAATACAGGGGATACCGGGGACATCGATATTTCATCATTCGTCTGTGCAGGGTCAAGAGCGGTCGAGCTCCATTCGGGAAGACTGTTAAAAGAGCCCTCGCTTAAGATTGGGCATATGTGTTCCGCCGTCGTCTATATAAGGGATGATGTAAGGGTATACGATTACGGCAGTAAAAAGGGTGTTCTGTGCCATGTCACTTCACTTCCGGGCGAATACGGATGCGGGAGCTTCGGAAAAGAGAGCAGGGAGTTCGTTGACTGGATGGCAGAGAACGGCTTTGACATATGGCAGGTCCTGCCGCTGACGTCTGTCGGAGACGGGGATTCCCCCTATTACAGCAATTCAGTGTTTGCAGGCAATGAGATGCTGATAGATATAGATGATCTTAAAGAGAAAGGCTATATCACCGAGCGGGAGAGAAGAAAAGCTCTGTTAAAGCCGGTCGGGAACAGGATAGATTTTGCCAGGACCAGGGAGCTCAGGGAAGAGCTTTACAGGAAGGCGTATAAGCGGTTCAGACCGGACGCAGACTATGAAAAGTTCATAAGGGACAATATCAGCTGGATATATGACCATGCCCTTTACACAGCGCTCAAACGTCATTTTGACGGACGCCCATGGCAGGAATGGCCAGGCGACGCAAGGGACAGGAAGGATCTGAAAAAGTATACGGCCATGTTTAAGGAAGAGATAGGCTATGAATACTTCCTGCAGTACGTATATGATATGCAGCTTGCTTCACTTAAGAGATACGCGAATGAAAAAGGAGTGTCTTTATTCGGAGACATACCGATATATGTAGCTCCCGACAGTGCTGATGTATGGGCCCACAGGGATGTGTTCCTTTTAGATACTGACGGGAACGCTCCCATGGTGGCGGGTGTCCCGCCGGATTATTATGAGGGGGACGGTCAGCTCTGGGGAAATCCTCTATATATCTGGGACAGTAAAGAATGCTTCCGATGGTGGAAAGAGAGACTAAAAAGAGCGTTCATGACTCTCGACTTCGTAAGGCTCGATCATTTCAGGGGATTTGAGGCATACTGGATGATCCCGAAAGGAAGCAGGAACGGAAAGACAGGAAAGTGGAAAAAGGGTCCTGGGATGAGGTTCTTTGACGAAATGCTGTCCGAATTCGGAAAGCTCCCGATAATAGCGGAAGATATGGGGCTCATAACTCCTGCCGTTGACGCCTTAAGGAACATATACGGGTTTCTCGGTATGCGCGTGTATCAGTTCTCATGCGATTATATGTTTAATGAGGAGGACCGGGTCTCAAGGGTATTCTATACCGGTACGCATGACAATGACACCATAGAGGGCTGGCTCAGCGAGACAGGCTTTGACGGTGACAGAAAAGAAGAGAGAAAGCATATAATGAAGAGGCTCCTTGATTCGGGAGCGGCATGGGTGATATTCCCTCTGCAGGATATACTGGGTCTTGATTCTTCTTCAAGGATGAATGTGCCTGGTACGGTTTCCGGCAACTGGGCATATATATTTGATGAGGGATACAGGACTGCCAAGGTTCAGGAACAGTGATGAGGATATGAAAAAAGAGCTTGCCAGCAAGCTCTTTTCTGTTTTTTATTCTTGATCATTTTGCATAATCTACAGACCGTGTTTCTCTTATGACATTGACTTTGATCTGACCCGGGTAATCAAGCTCGGTCTCGATCTTCTTGCAGATGTCACGTGCCAAGAGCGACATTCCGGCATCATCTATGTTTTCAGGTTTGACGATTATCCTTACTTCCCTGCCTGCCTGAATAGCATACGATTTATCGACTCCGGTGAATGAATTGGCAATTTCTTCCAGTGATTCAAGACGTTTGATATAGTTTTCGAGAGATTCTTTTCTTGCACCCGGTCTTGCTGCTGAGATAGCATCAGCTGCCTGGACAAGGACAGCCTCGACCGTTTTTGCTTCAACATCGCCGTGGTGCGCAGCGATGCAGTTGATCACGTTTGCGTTTTCCCTGTATTTCTTTGCGACATCGGCGCCAAGCTGTACGTGAGGACCTTCGACCTCATGATCTATCGCCTTGCCAATATCGTGCAGGAGCCCGCCTCTTTTTGCAAGTCTGACGTCAGCTCCTATCTCGGAAGCCATCATGCCCGCAAGATGTGATACCTCAAGGGAATGATTGAGCACGTTCTGCCCGTAGCTGGTGCGGTAACGCAGACGGCCAAGGAGCTTTATGAGCTCGGGATGGAGATTATGTATCTCACATTCGAATGCTGCGGCTTCTCCGGCTTCTCTTATTTGATTGTCGACTTCCTTCTGCGCTTTGCCGACCATTTCTTCGATCCCGGCAGGATGTATCCTGCCGTCAATGATCAGTTTTTCAAGCGCGATCCTGGCAACCTCACGGCGTACCGGATCGAACCCGGAAAGGATCACGGCTTCGGGAGTATCATCTATGATCAGGTCTATCCCAGTTGCGGTCTCGAGCGCTCGGATGTTTCTTCCTTCGCGGCCGATTATTCGACCTTTCATTTCATCGTTCGGCAGAGCTACTACCGATACCGTCGCCTCTGCGACCGTATCCGCAGCACATCTCTGAATAGCAAGTACAAGGATCTCCCTTGCTTTCTTTTCAGCTTCCAGTTTTGCCTTGTTCTCTATATCCCTCAGCATCACAGCCATATCGTGGCGTGCTTCCTGCTCTACTTTTTCAAGCAGCAGCTGCTTTGCCTCGTCGGTGGTGAGCTTGGATATCTGTTCAAGCTGCTCAAGCTGTTTTGCGACCAGCGCGTCAGCTTCTTCCTTTTGTCTGGTCACTTCCTTGATGCGTTTATTCAGGTTTGCATCCTTCTGTTCCAGACTGTCCGTCTTTCTGTCTAAGACTTCCTCTCTCTGTGAAAGCCTTCTCTCTGTTTTTGATACCTCGTTACGTCTTTCTCTGATTTCCTTGTCAAATTCTGTACGGAGCTTCTGGATATCTTCCTTGGCGTTCAGGATATTTTCCTTCTTGATCGATTCCGCTTTCTTTTTTGCATCTTCGATAAGAGAATTTACCATATCCTCAGCACGGCCTACCTTTTTTTCGGCTTCGTTCTTCCTGTAGAGATATCCTATAGCGATACCTGCTATGAGAGCTACGATGCCTACCAAGATAGGAACTAAGTACTCCATAAGCTAATTGATTGGTCCCCCTTTTCCTAGACTCTATATTCATTTTTCACATAATTTATACATAAAAATATACAAATCATCTCCTTATATCATATCTTTATATATGCGTCTTGTCAAGAACAGCGGTCTTTTGTATGACTATTGAACTGCATACGCAAGGATCCTGCATCAGAATAAAAATCAGACTTACAGCCCGATTTTCAGCTTTTTTAGTTACGGCCTGCCGCCTGTTTAAAGAACGCATGAGAGGAAATCAAGGAGAGCTTCATAATCCCGGACATCAGCAAGCTCCCTCGAGGAATGCATAGATAGCATCGGGATCCCGATGTCGCACGCCAGCACCGGAAGATAGGATGACGCTATGGGACCTAACGTCTGTCCGCCCGGAGCTCCGGATCTGTTGGCCTGCTGCTGTACCCTTATGCCGTTTTTCCTGCAGATCTCCTTTACTACGGAGGATGCTTTTGAATCCGTCACATATCTCTGCGGCGCGGAGGTCTTAAGTACGAAGCCCTTTCCCAAATATGCCTGGCCCGTAAGGTCCGACTTGTCGGGATAGGAAGGATGGAGCGCGTGCGCCCCGTCGACCGAGAACAGCATGCTTGCGTAAAGAGACCGCAGGTATGCGTCGTCATCATCCGGGAAAGCCTTTTTGTATACATAATGAAGCAGCGTTTTTAAAAGCTCGCTGTCAGCGCCCTGCTTGCTTCTGCTGCCTATCTCCTCATTGTCGAAAAACGCCGCCGCGTCTATCATGGCATCACCCGCACTGCCCCTGATCAGCGCCTCGGTCAAAGCCGCGCATGACGCTATATTGTCTATCCTTGGAGCCGATATCATGGGGCTTCCTTCGCCTATCATCTCCGGCCTGTCACAGTTGTACAGATAAAGATCATAGTCGATTATGTCTGAAGCACTTAGAGCCTCTCTTTTAAGGCCTCTTAAGATAAGATCCCTTATGAAATCGCTGCCTTCCTCATATGTGCCTGCTACAGGAAGGAGGTGCGTCTGTGGATCGAGAGGTTTCGTCTCGATCTCCCTGTCAAGATGCGGGGCAAGCCCCGGGATTATGACTGCCGGGCCGTCTGAGGAATAAAGCGCCTCTTCGGGCGAAAACGGGTCATCGGTCCTTAAGACCACTTTTCCCGCTATACCGAGCGGCCTGTCGAGCCAGGTGCGTTTTACCGATCCACCGTATGGCTCGGTGTTTATGAGAAGATATCCGTTTCTTTTTATCACGGGATCAGGCTTGATCTTGAAGGAGGGACTGTCTGTATGCGCCGTGGCGATATGGAACTTCTCCTTCCCGTTCCTGTTGATCTTAAACGCGATTATGCAGGAAGGATAGGGCATCATAAAAAAGCCGGGACATTCGGGAAGCCCGGACGGGTCTCCCGGCCTTATCTCTAAAAAACCCCCGCCTTCAAGTCTTTCCTTTACAAGAGCCGCAGCATGGAACGGGCTCACTGATCTTTCAAGATATTCTTCAAGTCTCATCTTTTCACCATACCGTATTCTTTATATTTTCAGTCTGATCTGCCGCCGCCTGTGACATGCTCCGCTGCGCTTCTGCCCGCAAGACAGCCTGTCGAAAATGCTATCTGCAGATTGAAGCCTCCGGTATAGGCGTCGACGTCTATCATCTCGCCTGCGAGATACAGTCCCTCGGCACATCTGCTTCCCATCGTTTTGGGATCGATCTCCTTTACGGGTATCCCGCCTCTTGTTATTACTGCCTCGTCGATCGGCCTCGTTCCCGAGACTCTGAAACCGATGTGCTTTATAACTTTTATGAGAGCTTTTCTTTCCTCTTTGTTCACCGAATTGACAGCCTTATCTGAAGACACGGACGCTCTTCTTATGACGGGATCTATCATCTGACGCGGAAGGAGCTTCTGGAGCACTGTTTTTAAAGGCAGGTTCTTTGAAGCATCGAAATCCCTTAAGAGACGGGCTTCAAGCTGTTCCTCCGTAAGCCCCGGCTTCATGTCTATCACCAGCTCCGTCGCTTTAAAGCTTCTGTCATTTATATGGGCGCTTGCTGAAAGCACCAGAGCGCCGCCGAAGCCGTACGGGAGGAATTCCATCTCCCCCAGCTCGCTGAACTTTTTTATGCCGTCTTCAAAAAGGGAAAGAGTGACGTTCTTTAAAGTAAGTCCTCTTAATCTCTTGATCTCAGGTATGTCGTCGGATGTAAGCGGGATAAGCGAAGGATATACAGCTGTCGGATGATGTCCTGCGGCTGCTGCAAAAACATGGCCTTCGCCGCTGCTGCCTGTTGAAGGATATGAAAAGCCTCCCGTGGCAAATATCAAAGCGTCTGATCTCAGCACGCCCCTGTCTGTTCTGATGCCCGCAGCCCTTCCGTTTTCTATCAGTATGTCCTTTACGTATGTCTTAAGCGCGACCTTTACATGCGCCCTGCCTAAGAGGACGGAAAGCGCCTTTATGATATCGCTCGACTTATCGCTTTTCGGGAAGACCCTCTGCCCGCGCTCGGTCTTAAGCTCGGTCCCTGTGCTTTTTATCAGTTCCATGAGATCCTCATTTGAAAAAGCGTTAAAAGCGCTTATGAGGAAGCTGGGATTTGTGGGTATATTTGAAAAAAACTCTTCCATATCAGCGGCATTGGTCAGATTACAGCGGCCCTTGCCTGTAAGATAGAGTTTTTTCCCGAGCTTTTCGTTTTTCTCCACGAGGATCACATCCGTGTCCCCGCCTGATGAAGAAGCGGCGGAATATGCCGCAAGCATGCCTGCAGCCCCTCCGCCGACTACTATTATCGTTTTCCTATTCTGTTCTCTCATCTTTCGAACCGTAAATGTTGTTGTCCTGCCAGAGATCCTCAAGCGTATGGAAGTTGTCCGTCAGAGTCTGCTTCTTAGCCGATCCGATTAAGGTAAGGAGCGCGTTTATAAGAGAGAGCGGAGCGACATATGAATCGACGAATGAGTTGATGTCGTTTTTGGTAAGGAGACATATGTCAGCCAGCTCATAGAGCGGAGACAGATCATTGTCGGTCATGGTGATTATCTTGGCGCCCTTCGAACGGGCGAACCTGATGCCCTTCACCGTCTGGCTGGAATATCTCGGATATGCGATGCCTATCACCACGTCGTCATTGCCTACGTGAAGCAGCTGGGTGAAGACGTCGGAGCTCTCTGTCGAGACGAGACTGATGTTGTCGAGGATGTATCTCAGATAGAATGAGAAGAACTGCGCCAGAGGAGCACAGCTCCTGAAGCCGACTATATAAATGTGCCGCGCCGAGATGATGCTCTCTGCGACCTGCTTGACCTTATCGGTCTCAAGGGATGACCTTGTCGTATTCAGGTTGGAAATATCTGATTTAAGAACGCTGTCAATTATCCTGTCGGGCTCTATACCGTCCATGATATTCAGCCTCTGTACCGATGTGAGGCGGTTCTTTATTATCTCCTGAAGATGCTTCTGGAGTTTCGGATACCCCTTGTAGCCAAGCGCATATGTGAACCTGACAACGGTGGATTCACTTACTCCGACAGTGCGTCCGAGAGCGCCTGCGGTCATGAAGGCAGCTTTGTCGTAGTTCTCGATGATATAATTCGAAAGGCGTTTCTGTCCCTTGCTGAGATTCGGATAGCATTCCTTTATATGATTTAGAAGATCTGTTTTTTCCATTCTTCATACGCTTCCCCGGTCAGTGAGGGAAAGCTGCCCCCTTATATAAATATTGAAGCCTCGGTAAAATGTCGGAACTTGGGCTTTATTATACCGCAAAAAAAAGAAAAATGCAATTTATACTGCATCAGCTTTGCATTTTCACGTTTCCGGCATGCTGCGGACCGGCATCGGCCATTTATAAGTAAAATAAAAAACGACGTTCACAGGACAAGATCCGAGATATGGGCCTCAGGCACGCTGACGTCTCTGGCGATCTTAAGCACGGATAATGAAATATATCCTTCCTTAACTGCAAGAAGATCCGTTCCTTCGGCATATACGGGCTTCTTGATCCTTCCCGAAACGGTGTAGACGGTCTCTTTGCAGTCTGGATCCCCCTCACCGGCGAAAGACAGATAGTCCTTGATATCGGTCTCCGCAGCCCTTGCGGTCCTGATCCCTCTCGGAGGAAGCTCCGAGGGGAAATTGATGTTTATAAAGCTTTGCTCCGGAATGGGCATGGAGCAGAGATTATCAAGATTCCTTTTCATGAAATCGGCAGAGTACAGAAAACTCTCTTTCATGTGGTCGGACGTCCTTAATGACACGGCGATGCTCCTGTAACCGTAGAGGGCGGCCTCGAGAGCCGCACCGACAGTGCCCGAGTACAGTATGTCAGGACCGGCATTCCTTCCTGCGTTTATCCCCGAGATGACTGCGTCCGCCCCAGGAAACAGCTTCTGTACACCTATCGTCGCGCAGTTCACAGGGGTCCCTGCTACCTTATATGCAGTGACGCCGCTTATACCAAGGTCTGCTTTTTTTACGGTTATCCTGTGATACATGGAAGACGCAAAACCGCTGCACTGCTTGTCCGGAGCCGCTATTACCACCCTGTGCCCGTCCTTTAAAGCCTCCGCAAGCTTTATGATCCCTTCCGCATATATACCGTCATCATTAACAAGAAGTATGTTCATTTTTCTCCCGCCGTATCTCAGAACGATTTCAGATATCTTATTTCTTCCGGGGAAAGATGCCTGTATTTTCCGCTTTTAAGATCCCCGAGGCTGATCTTTCCTATGCTTATCCGCTTGAGGAATACCACATCCCTGCCTATGGCCTCGAACATTTTTCTTATCTGCCTGTTCCTGCCTTCGTGGATCGAGACCGTAAGCTCGGTCCCGGAAGGGATTTCGGAAGTGACCCTTACTTCCGCCGGCGCTGTTTTCCTGCCGTCTATCACGACACCGTGCCTGAGCCTGTTTAGATCTTCATCTGTCAGTCTGCCGCTGCATTTGACGAAGTAGCGTTTTTTCACTTCGTGGGAAGGGTGCGTGAGCCTGTACGCCAGGTCGCCGTCATCCGTCAGGATAAGCAGTCCTTCGGAGTTGAAGTCGAGACGCCCTACGGGATATATCCTTTTTTCGGTATCTATATAGTCGAGGACCGTCTTCCTGCCCTTATCATCGCTCGACGTGGAAACGCAGCCGAGAGGTTTGTTGAACATTATGTAGACATGTGTGTCTGAAGGCGGAGCAACAGGCCTGCCGTCAAAAAGCACGCTGTCATTGCCGGGATCGACGTCATGGCCGAGGTCGTCTATGACAGCCCCGTTGACGCTTATCCTTCCCTCCCTTATATATTCCTCGCATTTTCTCCTTGATGCGATGCCCGCATGGGCAAGATATTTGGAAATCCTCATCGTTGACGTTCCTTACCAGTTATCTCTGATATATTTTAATATCCGCGGGAACATAAAAGCAATATTCGTGAAGAACCGTGTGAAGAACCGTGAGCTATAAAGAAATTTACTAATATAATACGGGATGATATAATGAAAGCACGGGAAAATAAAACAAAATACAAGAAGAATACAAGGAGAACCGTACCATGATCTTCATATTCAACAGCAAGGACAGACCTGCCTTCAATCCGATGAGGGAGACCGAGATAGAAAGCGGAAAGATAAGGGGCATCGCAGGAGGGAATCCCATCTGCACGGTGTTTAAGGGCATACCGTTTGCAGCTCCGCCTGTAGGTAAAAACAGATTCAGGGCGCCTCAGCCCGTGGAACCCTGGGAAGGCGTGAGAGACTGCATAGAGTTCGGGCCTGCCGCGATGCAGCCCGACAGGAGCTATGAGCCTGTTACCGGTATGGATATGTATCTTACGCCGTACAGGATAAGCGAGGACTGCCTTTACTTAAATGTATGGACGCCTGCGGAGACGAAGGAGGACAAGCTTCCCGTCATATTCTGGACGCACGGCGGAGGAAACTTCGGAGGGTTCGGCCACGAGCCTGAGAACGACGGCGAAGGCTTCGCAAGAAGAGGCGTCATACTGGTAACATATAACTACAGGCTCAATGCTTTCGGATTCCTTGCGCACCCCGAACTGTCGGCGGAAGACCCGAACGGGGTATCGGGAAACTACGCGGTGCTCGATGCGATAGCCGCTCTCGACTGGACCAGACGCAATATCGCCGCATTCGGAGGAGATCCCGATAACATCACGATAGCAGGGCAGTCCGCGGGAGCGATTATGACGATGTGTCTGTGTACTTCGCCTCTTTCCAAGGGGAAATTCGCAAAGGCTATATTCCACAGCAGCGTTCTTACAGGAAAGGAGAAGAAAGGACTGGTCCCCGGAGAGGTGCCGACGCTCCGTGAGGCGGAGAAGCTTGGTGTCAGATTCATGGAATCAAGAGGGTGCAGCAGTATCGAGGAGCTGAGAGCTCTGCCTGCGGAGGAGATATTAAGACAGAGGGAGAGCTTCGACTATAAATACAGCCTGGGTCAGATAGTGGACGGATATGTGCTTAAAAGGCCTTATGCCGATGCCATGGGCGACGGCGAGATGCCCGACCTTCCGTATATCTGCTCATATACCTCGGATGAGTTCCTTCCCGAAGGTGTGGTCCATCAGGTCATAACTGACGGAGCAAGGCTGTTCCTTGAGAACCAGCTCGTTCTCGGAAGGAAGCCGGCATACGGTTTCAGGTTCTCAAGACCTATGCCCGGAGACGACAAGGGGGCATGGCATACAGCTGACCTGTTCTATCTCTTTGAAACGATAGACAGGACATGGAGGCCGATGACGGGCTATGACTATGAGCTCTCAAAGAGATTTGCCGACTACTGGTGCAATTTTGCGAAGAACGGAGATCCGAACGGGTCGGGGCTCCCTTACTGGGCGCCGTTCACGAAGGACTGCAGGAAGATCATGGACCTCGGTACTTCCAACTGCATGATCGACGCATATCCCGTGGTCGAGGAAGGCTATAAGCTGTAGATCTTACGCTTGAAAAGGCTGCCGTGAGGCAGTCTTTTTTTGTGTGACAGACATGTGAATAAAGCTTTAATTTTATGCCCTGAAAGTCGGTCTGCGTTGACAAAAACAAGCGCAAAAAGTATCGTATATGTTAAGGAAAGGTCAGTTTACATATATGGATTTCAGAGATTTGATTGATAAGATTAAGGACTTTTTTTCAGATATATCACAGAAAACGGTAAAGAAAGCGGGGCCTTTTGCCGCTAAGGCGAAAGATGCTTTGTCACGGGGCTTTAAAGCAGTCTCTTCATTTGCGTCAGGGATCTTTGGCAGTGTCAGAACGGCGGCCGGCAATATAAAGGGCTCGCTCAGGGAAGGCAGACTGTACGACTTTTACAGGAAGTACAGAAGATATTCGTTTGCAGCCGTGGCGGTGCTTTCTGTTTCCGTGCTCATAATAACGGCCGTCATACTTGATGCCCGCACGAGGAATGGTGAGATCAGTTCCGATGTCCCGGTCGATGCGGTCGGTTCCGAGATCGCCGATATCGATGTCTCTCAGGCAGTATTCATACCGGCAGTCGTCGTGGATGATCAGAGCGAGGGCATGGCCCAGTTCGACGAGGACGATGAGGTCTATGAAGGCAATCTTTCGGATGATGAGTATAACGACGCTGCGGGAGAAGTGAAGAGGAAGATCCTCTGCAAGGGAGACAGCAATCCCGTTGTGGCAAAGATACAGGAAAGGCTGATGGATCTGGGCTATATGGACAGAGACGAGCCTACCGAATATTACGGACCTGCGACGCATACGGCCGTCGAAAGGTTCCAGATGAAAAACGAGCTTACCGTCGACGGCAATGTCGGAGAGGAAACGCTTGAAAAGCTGTTCTCGGATACTGCAAAGCAGTATTCGATGTGCGTCGGCATGAGCGGCGAGGACGTAAAGGAACTCCAGAGCATGCTGAGAAACCTCGGTTATCTCGATTCAGCCGACGGAGTTTTCGGCCCGGGGACGGAAGCCGCGGTCAAGAGCTTCCAGAGCAAGAATGGTCTTACTGCCGATGGCAGCGCCGGTCACTCGACTCTTGAAAAACTGTATTCAGGGAACGTCGTCGCCAACTATATAGGCTTCGGTGAGCAGGGAGACGTCATACTTGCCCTTCAGAAGAAGCTGAGGACACTTGGTTATATGACGACGGAGCCTGACGGAAAGTACGGTCCGGATACCGTGCAGGCCGTAAAGAAGTTCCAGGAGAACAACGGTCTCATGGTGGACGGCTATTTCGGCTATGATACCAAACAGCTCCTGAATTCAGGCAACGCTACGCCCAACGCTTTCTCGATAGGCGACAGAGGCCCTCAGGTAGAGAACATCCAGAAGGTCCTGGTAAGACTGAAATACATGAACAGCGCGACCGGCTATTACGGCGAAGCTACCGAAGCGGCCGTAAGAGCCTTCCAGAAGAGGAACAGCCTCTCCGTTGACGGAAAGGTCGGGCAGAACACGCTCAAGAAACTGCTTGCTTCCGACGCAAGGCCGGCTGCAAGCAACGCTCCTAAGGCAACAGCCAAGGCGACTCCGACTAAAAAGAAGAGCTCATCTTCTACAAAGAAGGCCGGTTCGAGCAGCAAGGCGACTTCGACGCCCAAGCCCAAGAAGACGTCCACGCCCGTAAAGATAACCGGAGCCAATGCAAGCTCGCTCATCGAAGTTGCAAAGTCAAAGCTCGGATGTCCTTACGTAAGAGCGGGTAAAGGTCCCGACGTGTTCGACTGTTCCGGCTTCGTATACTGGTGCCTGCGCAAGATCGGCGTGAATATTGGATACATGACTTCTGCCGGCTGGCGTGACTGCACAAGGTATGAGACCGTATCGAGTCTGGGCTCGGTCAAGGCCGGTGACATAATAGTATTCAAGGGACATGTCGGCATCGCCCTGGGCGGAGGGCAGATGATAGACGCTTCGTCTTCCGACGGAAAGATCAGGATAGCGAACCTGAGCGGGAATTACTGGAAGACCAACTTCATAAAGGCGTGCAGACTGTTCTAGCATTAGTGAATCTAAAGAGGGGAGATATCCCCTCTTTTTTTGTCCTCCGGACAGGTGTGTCAGGGGACCGTAAGAGGTGTCAAAAGGGTCGTCCGGACATAAAAACAGGTTGATATGGGATGGCTTTTATAATATACTGTAAAGTGTGAAATTATGGGAAAGAGTACGGTTATGAGTTTTGATTTTTCAAAAAGATATGACGGAATAACAGGCAGTGCGATAAGGAACATCTTCTCCCTTCTGGGAGATCCGATGATCATTTCCTTTGCCGGAGGGAATCCTTCTCCAGATACTTTCCCCGGAGAAGTACTCTCCGAAATGGCAAAGGATATCCTTAAGAAAGACAGCGGGACCATCCTCCAGTACGGCGGCACATACGGAAGACAGTCGTTCCTTGATGTATTAAAGGAGCTTTTTACCGAGGAGAATGCCGTGCCTCAAGACGGTGAGGTCATCTCCCTTACGGGCTCGTCACAGGGCATAGACCTTATGACCAAGGCTTTCATAGAGAAGGGCGACACCATACTTACGGAATCCCCGACCTTTCTCGGCGCCCTTCAGACGTTCAGGCTCTTTGAGGCGGACATAGTAGGCGTTGAGATGGACGATCTCGGGATGGTCATAGACGATCTTGAGAAAAAGATAATAAGATACAGGCCGAAATTCGTATATACCATACCTACCTTCCAGAATCCCACGGGGCTCACCATGCCCGCTTCAAGGAAAAAGGAAATGGTGGAAGTCTGCCGGAAATACGGAGTCCTCATACTTGAGGACGATCCGTATGCTTTCTTAAGGTACTCAGGAAGAGCGGAACCGACTATAAAGAGCTTCGATGACGGTGATACCGTCGTAAGGCTGTTCAGTTTCTCAAAGATCATATCCCCGGGGCTCAGAGTCGGCGGGGCTTTCGGCAATAAGGAGATAATCTTCAAATTCAATCTTGGCAAGCAGGGACAGGATGTGCATACTGCGAACCTGAACCAGGAAATGGTCGCAAGATATTACAGGGAAGGCTACCTGTATCCCCATATAGGGGAGATAAACGATTATTACAGGGGAAAAGCAGCGCTCATGTATGAGACGGCGATGAGATACATGCCGGAAGGCACGAGGGTCATAAGGCCCGAGGGAGGCATGTTCCTCTGGGCTGAGCTGCCGGAGCAGCTCAATGCCACGAAGCTTTTCAGCGAGGCGGTCAGGAACAAGGTCGCGTACGTGCCCGGGACCCATTTCTATCCGGACGGCGGCCATCATAATACACTGAGGCTGAACTTCACTATGGTCAGTGAAGAGAAGATCGAAAAGGGCATGAAGGTCCTTGGAGAAATGTTCAAAAAACAAATAGCAGACAAATAAAGGATTTATATATATGAAAAACGTATTTGAAACTCTTACTGAAAGAGGATTTGTAAAGCAGGTCACACATGAGGGGCTGGAAGAGATACTGGCGAACGAGAAAGTATCCTTCTACATAGGATTCGACCCCACGGCGGACAGCCTTCATGTAGGTCATTTCGTCGCGCTCATGGCTATGGCTCATATGCAGAGGGCAGGCCACAGGCCGATAGTCCTTCTTGGCGGCGGTACCGGAATGGTGGGAGATCCCTCCGGCAAGACTGATATGAGAAAAATGATGACGAGAGAGACCGTCGAGCACAATGTGAGCCAGTTCAGGAAACAGATAGGCCGTTTCCTCGATTTCGGAGAGGGAAAAGCCATAATGGTCGACAACAGCGAATGGCTGCTGAGCCTCAATTACGTGGATTTCTTAAGAGAGATAGGTTCACTGTTCTCGGTCAACAGGATGCTCACGGCAGAGTGCTACAAGTCAAGGATGGAGAAGGGGCTGACCTTCCTCGAATTCAATTACATGCTGATGCAGGCTTATGACTTCCTTGAGCTCAACAGGAGATACGGCTGTATCCTGCAGATGGGCGGCGATGACCAGTGGAGCAATATCCTTGCAGGCGCAGACCTTATAAGAAGAAAAGAGAAAAAGGTCGCTTTCGGTCTTACATGCAAGCTGCTCCTCAAGAGCGACGGTAAGAAGATGGGAAAGACTGAGGGCGGTGCAGTATGGCTCGACGCCGAAAAGACGAGCCCGTACGACTTCTACCAGTACTGGCGCAACGTCGAGGACGATGACGTTGAGAACTGTCTTAAGCTCCTGACATTCCTTCCGCTGGAAGAGATAGCAGAGCTTACGAGATACAAGGATGAGAGGATCAATACAGCCAAGAAGAGGCTGGCCTTCGAAGTGACGAAGCTCGTACACGGCGAGGAGGAGGCTGAAAAGGCACAGAGCTCCGCGGAAGCGCTTTTCGGTGCAGGCGGAGCGGGAGATTCCGTACCGGCAACAGAGTTCACGAAAGAAGAGATCGACGGGATGCTCGTATCAGATGCGATGATAAAGTGCGGGATAACCAAGTCGAGAGGCGAAGGCAGAAGGCTGATCAAACAGGGCGCCGTCAGCATAGACGGGGATACCGTGACGGATGAGTTCATGGCCATAGATCTTTCAAAAGTAAAAGACGGATCCCTGATGTTGAGAAAAGGAAAGAAAGTCTATCATAAGCTTGTTGTTGTATGAATCCCGAAAGACCAGAGTACTCGACGATAGAAAAAACAGCTGTAAGCGAGATAACGGTAAAAAAATCACGTTTCATAGGCCAGCTGTTCCACTGCAGCGGATTCGATGAAGCCCAGGATATCATAGCTTCCGTAAGGAAGAAGTATTATGATGCGAGCCACGGATGCACTGCCATGATCTTCGGGGACAACAGGGAGCTGATGAGATGTTCCGATGCCGGGGAACCGCAGGGGACTGCGGGAGTGCCGATGCTCGACGTCCTTAAAGGAAGCGGGCTAACCTATATCCTCGCCATAGTGACGAGATATTTTGGTGGGACCCTTCTTGGGACCGGAGGCCTCGTAAGAGCATACTCTTCAAGCGTGAAGGAGACGCTCGCCGTATGCGAGACTGTGACGTTCATGCCTGTCATAACTTACAGCCTTGAAGTACCGTTTAAACTGTGGGGGAAGGCGGACGCGTATATAAAACAGAACGGCATACTGTGCGAAACGGAATACCGTGACGTTGTCGCTCTGACGCTCAGGATGAAAAAAGAGCAGGAGCAGAGCTTTATAAAAGACATAGCGGAGATATCTGCGGGGAAGATGATCCCTGTGAGGGGGGAGTCTCAATACATCAAGATCAATAACGGGATCTACAGAGGAAAACTCTGACCGTGAGGGGAGACAATAAATGAAACTGGAATTTATCAAAAGAGAAGTGTTAAAAGAGAAACCTGCTGATGAGAGCAAGCTCGGGTTCGGAAGGATCTTTTCCGATTACATGCTCATGATGAAGTATGATGAGGCAAAGGGCGGATGGTACTATGCCGCGATCGAGCCGTATGAGAATCTCAGCATATCGCCTGCAGCGCTGGTTTTCCACTATGCACAGGAATGCTTCGAGGGAATGAAGGCTTACAGGACTGCAGACGGTGAAGTCATGATGTTCAGACCGTGGGATAACGTACACAGGATGAACATTTCAGGAGAGAGGCTCTGCATGGCCCCGATACCTGAGGATTTCCTGCTCCAGTCAATATATGAGCTGATAAAGGTCGAGAAGGACTGGATACCTTCGTCGCCCGGGACATCTCTTTATATCCGTCCGACATTCATAGGCATCGATCCCGTGATCGGAGTAAAGGCAGCCTCACAGTATCTGTTATACGTGATACTTTCGCCGGTCGGTTCATATTATGCTTCCGGACTTGCGCCGGTCTCCATCTATGTTGAGAACAAATACGTGCGTGCCGTAAAGGGCGGTACCGGATATACGAAATGCGGCGGCAACTATGCTGCAAGCCTGAAGGCCGGAGAGGTCGCTCATGAGAGAGGCTATTCACAGGTGCTCTGGCTCGACGGAAGAGAGAACAAGTATATCGATGAGGTCGGAGCCATGAACATAATGTTCAAGGTCAACGGCGAAGTCATAACGCCTGAGCTCAACGGCAGTATACTTGCCGGTATAACCAGAGATTCCATAATCAAGCTGGCCAGGAGCATGGGTTACAAAGTCACCGAGAGAAGGATATCCATGCAGGAGATCGCCGATGCGGCTGAGAACGGAACGCTTGAGGAAGTATGGGGAACGGGAACAGCTGCTGTCGTGAGCCCTGTAGGAGAACTCATCTGGGAAGACAAAGTGATAAAGGTCGGAGACGGCGGAATGGGTAAACTCACGCTTGAGCTCTACAATAAGCTGACCGGTATCCAGTACGGAAGAGAAGCCGACGAAATGGGCTGGACCGTAAAACTGTAAGGAGGATATGAGTTGAAAAGATCATTATCCCTGATCGTTCTTACCGTTTTTATCGTTCTGATGCTTCCGTTTTCGCATGTCCATGCGGAGGACGCGCTTGAGCTGACATGCGAAACGATTCCTGCGGCGCTTTCAGAAAGCGGAACGGTAGCGGTGAACGTAAAGGCAAAAAACAACGGGGACGATGTTTCTCAGCTCATTATAAAATACGGGGATAAGGTGATAGGTGAAGCTGAGCTGATCGGCCTGGGGCAGGAGAGGGTGATAACCGATCCGGATTTCAGGATACTTACCGAGGAGCTTGGCAAGAGCTTTGAACTGAAGGCTGAGTACAGAGTGGACGGCGAGGTGAAAACGAAGACCGTCTCCTTCAGGGTGGACAGGGAAGAAGCCGAACCATCATGTGAGCTTAAGGCATCGCTTGACAGGGCCGGGAACGGGAATGCCGTACGGCTGAGCTTCCTCGTTAAGAATACAGGAAATACTCCGTTAAGGAACTGCAGCATAACTGACAGCCTTGTAAGGGAAGGCGAAAATCTTGCCGGCAGACCGTTCGATGTCGAAGCTGGGAGGACTGAGACGTTCTATTATGATCTTCCGCAGGGAAGCGCGGAAACAGTCTCAGCAGTCCTTAAGGCCGAAGCTGCAGGAAAGGACTTTGAGAAGGCGTTCAACAGCATCGGGATCGGGAGATCGGGAAACTCCATCTCGGTCACACTCGACCCGAATGACGTCACAGCGGATTTCGGTACGGTATTCGATATCGAGGTATCGTTAAAGAACGACGGGAACTCGAGATTCGACAGCATAATGCTTTTTGACCCTGCGTCAAGAAGGACTGATCTGCCTAAGACCGAGCTTGATCCGGGTGAAGAGATGAAGATATCCTATCCCTTCACCGCAGAAGAGACGGGAGAGTACAGGTTTCAGGTAAAGGGGAGTACTGAAGAAGGAAGGACTTTTTCATACGAATCCGAGCCGCTGGTGCTGCTGGTGAACGGTTCTGAAAGCACAGACGCGGTTCCTCTTCTGCTTTCGGTAAAGCCTGATACGGAGGAGCTTGAAAGACCCGGAACTGTAAAGTTCGAGATCAGCGTCATCAATGCGAGCTCGGATACATATACCGATATAGTCATATATGAAAAGCACCTGGGCGAGATCGAAAGACTTGAAGAACTGCCGGGTGAAACGAAGGCAAAGATAACAAATAAAAGAGAAGTGTCGGAATCAGGGACCTATGAGTTCAGCCTGAAGGCACAGGAGGCCGGCGGCGGTACTGCAGAAGCTGCAGCTGATCCGATATATATAAGTGTTTTAGGAGGTGGGGGCTTGAAATCATTCTTAAGCAATCTTATACAGAACAGCAATCTGCTTCTGATCATCGGAGCTGTCATTGCCGTTATAGTGGTGATCCTTATCATCGTGCTTATAGTGCTCAGCAGATCTGAGAAGAAGGGCAAAAACGGTTATACTTCGGATGATGAAGACGACGACTATCCTGTTTCAAGAGGATCAAGAGGACAGGACAGCGACTGGAGCAGCGACATGTTTGACGACGGCGGCGCTCAGGATACCGAGAATGCGCCTGAGGAAGTGATACCGGAAGAAAAACCGGCAGAGGCTGAAGAGAACAGGGAAGTGTTCAATCTCTTCGGCGAAGCGGTGCCGGAAGAGCCCGAAGCTGCGGACGCGGATCAGGACGATATAGATATCTCCCTTGACGATGAGCCCGCTGACGAGGAGCTTATCAGCAAGGAAAAGGCTGTGCTCGATGCTATCGATATGATGGACGAGGAGCTTGACGGAGAAGAGATCGTTTTTGATGAGAATATAGCGGCTCTTCAGGCTGAAGCGGACAAGCTTCAGGGAGAAGCTGAGGCAAAGCAGGCAGAGGCCGATGAGGCAAAGAAACTTGCCGATGAAGCAAGACAGAACGTCCAGCGCGCAAAGATAGAGGCGATAAAGAAGGCTGAGGAAGAAAGAAGGCTTGAAGAGGAAAAGAAAGCCGAAGCGCTCCGCAGGATAGAAGAAGCTGCAAAAGCTGAAGAAGAGGCAAAGAAGGCAGCTCTTGAACAGCTGGAAAATGAGCTGTCAGCTGCCGACGCATCTGAAGATCTTCCGGAGGCTGATGACGTGACTGAGTCTGCTGATTTATCTCTGGGTGAGGCTGGGACCTTGACTGAAGAAGTCAGGGAAGAAAGAGGTACTGTAAAGAGACGCGGCTCAAGCAGAAGGCTTGGATGAACAAACTTGTAATCAATTAATCTTTTTAGGAGATATATAATGAATAAGATCGATCAAATGAGTGTGAATGCTATCCGTACTCTGTCTGCGGATGCTATCCAGAAAGCAAACTCCGGCCATCCGGGGACACCTCTTGGTGCTGCTCCGGTCGCCTATACGCTTTTTGCTGAACATCTGTGCAATAATCCAAAGGATCCTTCATGGCAGAACAGGGACAGATTCATCCTTTCCGCAGGACATGCTTCAATGCTCCTGTATTCAACGATGCATCTGTTCGGATATGAACTGACAGTGGAAGATCTGAAAGAGTTCAGACAATGGGGATCCAAGACACCCGGTCACCCCGAATACTGGCATGTTCCGGGAATAGAGACCACGACAGGCCCTCTTGGAATGGGAGTCGCCAACGGAGTCGGAATGGCTATGGCCGAGGCGCATCTGGCTGCCAAATTCAACAGACCCGGTTTCAACGTCGTAGATCACTACACCTTTGCTCTTACCGGTGACGGATGTCTTGAGGAAGGTATCTCAAGCGAGGCAAGCTCTCTTGCAGGCACCCTCAAGCTCGGCAAACTGACCGTTATCTATGATAAGAACAACATCACCATTGAAGGCAATACCAATATAGCCTTTACCGAAGATGTGGCAAAGCGCTATGAAGCTTACGGATGGGGCGTTATCGAAGTTGAGAATAGCAACGAGGATTACGAAGCTATATCAAACGCTATCAAAGCCGCAAAAGAAGATACCACCAAGCCTTATCTCATCATCTGCCATTCCGATATAGCTTTCGGATGCGAGCCCTTAAGGGGAAGCGCAAAGAGCCACGGAGCTCCTCTTGGAGAAGACAATATCAGGATCATGAAGGAGTCTATGGGACTCGATCCCGATCAGCATTTCTTCGTTCCCGCTGAAGTATATGAGAACTGCGCTGAAAAGACTGAAAAATATGCTAAGGCAGAGGAAGAGTGGAAGAAGATGTTCGCGGAATATGAAAAGGCATATCCCGAACTGGCAGCGGAATACAAAAAGGCGTTTGAGCCCGTCCCGACAGATATCTTTGACGAAGATTTCTACAAGTTTGAGAAAGCCGTATCGACCCGTGTCGCTTCAGGTCTCGTACTCAACAAGATAGCCGACAAAGTTCCGAAGATCTTCGGCGGATCGGCAGACCTTGCTCCCTCCAACATGACCAACATGGCAGGGAAGGGCGATTTCTCTGCAGACAACTATGCCGGACAGAACATACACTTCGGTATCAGGGAATTTGCGATGGCTGCTGCTGCAAACGGCATGTATCTGCATGGCGGAGTACTCCCGTTCGTAGCTACGTTCCTCGTATTCTCCGATTATATGAAGCATGCCGTACGTCAGGCTGCAATGATGGATATCGGGACCATATTCGTTTTCACGCATGACTCGATAAGCGTAGGCGAAGACGGCAAGACCCACGAACCTATAGAACATCTGGCTTCACTCAGGAGCATCCCCAATGTCTACGTATGGAGACCGGCTGATGCCAAGGAAACTGCTGCAGCTTATGAGTTCGCTCTTTCAAGCAGAAAGCCCACCGCTCTTGCATGCTCAAGACAGGGACTGCCTCTTTATGAAGAGACCGGAAAAGCTGCCCTTAAAGGCGCGTATATCGTACGTGACTGCGAAGGAACACCTGATGTTATCATCATCGCAACAGGTTCAGAGCTCGAGATAGCTTATAAGGCATATGATGAGATGAAGGATGTCAAAGTCCGTGTCATAAGCATGCCTTGTCAGGAACTCTTCGATGAGCAGCCCAAGGAATACAGGGAAGCTCTACTGCCCAATGAATGCCGCGCAAGACTGGCTGTCGAAGCAGGATGCTCATTCGGATGGGCTAAATATGTCGGACTCGACGGAGATACGATCACTATCGATACCTTCGGTGCTTCCGCTCCCGCAAAGGTAGTATTCAGGGAATACGGATTCACGGTCGAGAATGTTGTCGAAAAGGCAAGAGCTCTCATAAAGTGATCCTTAAGCACTAGCAAGCAAACAGTCTCTGCAAAACGGAGACTGTTTTTGTTTTTGGGCCGCTTATATTCGGATGCGTAAAATACAAAACTGAAAAAAGCTGTCTTATATGCTATAATTCATATGAATGACAGAAAAAATATACTATATGGACTGGATGATCTAATTATGGGTTCAAGATTGGTGCTGGCATCGGCTTCCCCCAGGAGAAGGGAACTGCTTTCCCTTATAACGGAGGATTTTGAAGTCGTGACTTCGTCAGCAGAAGAAGAAAATACAGGTTCTCCGGATAAGCTTGTCATGAAGAATTCGCTTTTAAAAGCAAGGGATGTATATGACGCGTTAAATGATCCGGGGGCTTTTGTGATAGGTTCCGATACGGTCGTGGTGCTCGAAGGAAAGATCCTCGGCAAGCCTCATGATGAAGAAGAAGCGGTAAGGATGCTCAGGATGCTTTCCGGGAAAAGGCATTTCGTATATACCGGGGTCTCTGTCGTAAACGCGGAGATACAGGAATCGTATTATGAGGAAACGGACGTCTATTTCGATGTACTGAGCGACAGCGAGATCGAGGCCTATGTGAAGACAGGAGACCCGCTCGACAAGGCGGGAGCATACGGGATACAGACATTATCAGGAAAATTTGTTAAGAAGATAGACGGTGACTGGGGCTGCGTCGTTGGGCTCCCGCTGAATCTTACATACAGGATACTAAAAAAGCACGGGATCATCAGCTGACATCATATGAGGGAACAAATGGAAAACTGGAACAGGGATATAACGGAAGCCGCCGTTGCGGCAAGAACGGCATCAAGAGAACTGGCAGTACTTTCTTCAAAAAAGAAAAATGATATACTGTTGTCGATAGCCAAGGGATTAAGAGAAAAAAAGCAGGATATATTAAGCGCAAATCGGACTGATATCAGTGAAGCTGAGAAAAAAGGATTAAAGACCTCTTTTATCGACAGGCTGAGACTTGACGAAGCAAGGCTTGAAGGTATCGCCGGCGCTATAGAGCAGGTGACGGCGCTGCCTGATCCTATTGGGGAAGTGATAGGGGGGACTACCAGACCCAACGGGCTAGTTATAGTCAAGAAAAGGGTGCCTTTGGGAGTTATAGGGATCATATATGAGGCAAGGCCGAACGTCACTGCCGATGCCATAGCCCTCTGCCTTAAGGCGGGAAATGCCGTTATTCTAAAAGGCGGCAGCGATGCTATCATGTCAAATACGGCCATAGCCGAAGTCGCGGCAGAATACGGGGAAAAGGCAGGGCTGCCTCACGGGGCTATATATCTTGTGCGTGATACTTCACGGGAAGCTGCGGGTCAGCTTATGGAGATGACCGGATATATAGACGTGCTGATCCCCAGAGGCGGGAAGGGACTGATCGATTCTGTCGTAAGGAATGCAAGGGTACCTGTCATTGAGACGGGGGCCGGGAACTGTCATGTGTATGTGGATAAAAGCGCCGATGTCGATATGGCAGTGGAGATCATTTACAACGCAAAGACCAGCAGGCCTTCTGTCTGCAATGCCGCAGAGACTCTGCTCGTGAACAGGGATATAGCCGATGCTTTCATGCCCAGAATGATAAAAAGGCTTAACACAGTGGAATTAAGGGGATGTGAAGAATCGTTAAGGTACGGGATACGGATAAGGGCGACAGAGGATGACTACTATGAGGAGTATAACGATCTGATACTTGCAGTTAAGATCGTAGATGATGTCAAGGAAGCTGTGGAGCATATCAACAGGTACGGGACACACCATTCGGATGCGATAGTGACCAGGGACTATGAAAATGCGAGATATTTCAAGAGCATGGTCGACTCGGCATGTGTATACGTAAACGCTTCCACGAGATTTACTGACGGAGGAGAATTCGGATTCGGTGCGGAGATAGGTATTTCAAGTCAGAAACTGCATGCGAGAGGACCAATGGGGCTGACAGAAATAACTACCGTGAAATATGAGATAGACGGATCGGGCCAGGTTAGATAAGGCCCTGAAAAAGGGGAGGTCAATCATGAAAAAAGTATCCTTGAACGGAGAATGGAGAGCGTTCGGTCTTTCACCGGAAAATGAAAGGTACGATTTTTCGGGAACAGTGCCGGGATGCGTCCATACGGATCTTATAAGATCTGGAAAGATCACGGATCCGTTCTACAGGGACAATGCCGACGGCTGCCAGTGGATAGAAAACTGGTCATGGACTTATGAGCGGGAATTCCAGACTGAAGAATTCAGCGATGACACCTATGTCGAATTTGAGGGCCTTGATGTATACTGCGATGTTTACCTGAACGATATCCTTATAGGCGCAGGCGCGGATATGCATATCCCATACAGGTTTCCGGTAAAAGGAGCGATAAGAAAAGGTGTAAATACGATCAAGGTCATATTCTATTCTCCTGTTGCGCTGACACTTGGGAAACCGAAGCTCGAAGGCGCATTCACGACCGAAAGGCTGTACACGAGAAGGATGCAGTGTACATACTACTGGGACTGGGTGAACAGATTCATCACGTTCGGGATATACAGGGATGCCAGCCTTGTCACACCCGATAAGACGGAGATATCCGATGTCTATATCTATACGAGACAGATCGACAGCTTCGGAGCGCAGATAGAGCTGGACGTGAATTTCGACTGTGTCGGGAGCGATACATGGCTTAACACCAGGATAACCGGACCCGACGGAAAAACGGTGCTTTCAAAAAAGAGAAGGATCGTCGAGAGCCATATCTATGAGAATTATGATATTACGGAACCGAAGCTCTGGTATCCCAACGGATACGGGGATCCGGATCTTTATACAGCATCCCTGTATGTCACTGACGGAGAGGATATCATCTCTGAAAAGACCGTAAGATTCGGTATCAGGACCGTCAGGATACTGCAGAAGACAGACGAGCCGGGATCGGAATACTACGAGATGTGCCTGAAACTGAAAAAAGGCGGACACGTATCCGGTGACAATGCCGTCTGGGACAGAAATGAAGACTTTTCGGGATTCATAGTCATAGTCAACGATATCCCTGTCATGTGCAAAGGAGCAAACTGGGTGCCCTGTGAGCCTTTTCCTTCAGCTGAAAAACCGGAAAAGATCACAAGGATACTCACTCTGGCAAAGGCTGCCGGGATGAACATGGTAAGGATATGGGGCGGCGGCATATTTGAACAGGATCACTTTTATGAAGAGTGCAGCAGACTCGGACTTATGGTGACTCAGGACTTCCTCATGGCCTGCGGCACATACCCCGACAGAGAGCCATGGTTCCTCGATCTTCAGGAGAAGGAAGCTGAGGCGGGTGCTCTCAGATTAAGGAACCATGCCTGCCTTGTATGGTGGACAGGGGACAATGAGAACGCAGTCTATGCAGACGAGAACGTTGAATGGTATCCCGGCAGGAAGACGATAAGAGAAAGGATAGAGCCTGTACTTAAGAGACTTGATCCGATGAGATATTTCCTTCCTTCAAGCCCGTATAACGGGGTACCATACGCTTCGATAACAAAGGGAACGACACATAACACGCAGTTCATAGGGGAGACCTTCAGCTATATAAGGTACAACGAGCTTTCGGATTACAGGGAATTCTTCAAACAGTATCTTTCAAGGTTCACTGCTGAAGAGCCTGCTATGGGAGCGCCGATGGTATCATCCTTAAGAAAGTTCATGACGGATGAGGATATATTCGGTGAGGACCGTTCGATGTGGCGCTATCATACGAAGAACAATCCTGCCGATACGTTCAAAACATTCGAGATATTCGATTATCTTATTGCAATCTCGGAAAAACTGCTGGGAACGTTTACTAATTCCTACGACAGAGTATTCAAGATGCAGTATGTACAGTACGAGTGGATAAGGATCACCATGGAACTGTACAGAAGAAACAAATGGTTCAGTTCAGGCATGATATACTGGATGCTTTCCGACTGCTGGCCGGCATCAGGCTGGGCTATAATAGACTATTACTGCATACCAAAGGCGGCGTATTACGGATTCAAGCGCACAGCCAAGCCCGTTATCGCTTCTGTTGATAAGGAAAACGGGCTGTACAGCGTCTATATCTGCAATGATTCGCTTGAAAGCAGGAGCGGCACCGGAACACTTAAGCTGATAAGGTTCGGCAGGGACATGAAAGAGTGGACTTTCGACTACAGCATAGAAGCCAATTCTTCGAAGAGCGTGTTCAGCCTGCCTGAGAAAGAGATGGAAGGGATAGAGAACGGTGTCCTTATATGCGATATCGATATAGGTGACAGGGCTTTCATGTATGAGAAGAAGCCTGCGCTTGCCGGAATCCCGAAGACTGAAGTGCGGATAGTATCAAAGGATGAAAACAGTATCACCCTGAAGGCGGACGGGTTCGTCCAGGCCGTCAGCCTTGACGGAAGCTATATATTTGAAGATGATTTCTTCATAATGCTTCCCGGTGAGGAGAGAACGATACATTTTGAACCTGTCGAAGGAGGAGAGATAGCTCTGGACTGGTTCGGAAGATATCAGGACTGAACAAAATCATCATGATCTTATGTTCAAAGAGATCAGACCGGCCTGAGGCCGGTTTTTTCTTTATCCCCAGTGTGATATAATCATACTGATAATTTTTTGAGCAGAGGGCCAACTTGCTACTAAAACGTATTGAGATCGACGGCTTCAAATCATTTGCTGACAAGACCGTCATTGAGGTCAACAAGGGAATAACAGGTATCGTCGGACCCAACGGAAGCGGGAAAAGCAATATTGCCGATGCCGTGAGATGGGTCCTTGGCGAACAGAACAGCAGGAATCTTCGCGGAAAACGTATGGAAGACGTCATTTTTGACGGTACAGAGACGAGGCGGAGAAGAAGTTCGTGTTCTGTTCGTCTTTTGTTTGATAATGAAGACGGGAGATTCGGGACCGAGTATTCCGAGGTGGTTATCGGAAGAAGGATATTCCGCGGAGGAGAAAGCGAGTACACCATAAACGGTCAGCAGGTCAGACTCAGGGATATCGTCGAGATGATGAAGGATACCGGGATCGGCAAGGAAGGCTATTCGATAATCGGGCAGGGCCGTATCGATGAGATACTGAGCAGCAGACCCCAGGCAAGGAGAAAGGTGTTTGAGGAGGCTGCCGGGATAGCCAAGTTCAGGATGAGGAAGGAAGAGACTGAATCAAGGCTCGACAAGGCTGAGGCAAATCTCGTCAGGATAAACGACCTTCTGACTGAACTTGAACAGCAGCTTGGACCGCTTTCGATCCAGGCGGAGAAAACGAAACGGTATTCGAAACTCGTTGACAGGATAAAGGTACTGGACGTCAATCTTTTCATAACGAATTATGACAGATTCACGCAGAGCATAGAAAGATACAGGAACGAAGCGGAGGAGCTGAAGACAGAGCTTGAACTGCTGAACTCAAAATACGGAGGAGCAAACGAAGAAGCCGACCGGCTTGCCGAAAGCCAGCAGTCTTATGAGGAAAAGATAAGAAGGATCAATGACGAGATAATAACAGCAAGAGCCGAGAACGAGAGGATCATAGGCGAGCAGAAACTGTTCAGGGAAAGAAAAGAAGCACAGGAACAGGAAAAACTCAGGCTGAAAAATGATATCGGACAGTCTGCCGGCCGGGTCGATGAGCTTGCGGATATGCTTAAGAGATCGGAATCCGAGGCAGTAAGGCTTGAAGAAGATCAGAAAAAAACAGAGGATCTTATTACTTCCGCCGAACAGAAAAAATATGAGGCAGAGCTGGAGCAGGGGCTCAGATATTCCGAGATGAATTCCGCAAAGGAAAAACAGCTTGAGATCATGAAAAAGATATCGGAGCTCCGTCAGGAGCTCAGCAGGATGGAGTCTGATGAACAGAACTATCAGCTGAGAAGAGAAGACATCGAGGAACGTATCGGAAAAGCAAAAGAAGACGCTGCCACTGTTGCGGGTGATCTTGAAAAGGCGAACGGAGATCTGGAAGCTGTAAGGTCAAAGGGACGCAGCGTCGTATCGTCCTTGAATGAACTGAACGCAAAAAGACTTAAGATAGAAAAAGACAGGAACGAGATCGAGAGTGAGATCAGGAGGAATGAAGCTCTCGTCGCGCAGACCGTCTCCAGAAGAAAAACGCTTAAAGAGATGGATGAGGATTATCAGGGCTATTCCGACAGCGTGAGGAACCTGATGAAAATGTCGCGCGGCAGGACTGATTTTACTCTGTACGGAACTCTTGCCGAACTGATACGTGTCCCGCAGCAGTATGAAACTGCTGTAGAAGCTGCGCTTGGAAGCGCGGAGCAGAATGTCGTAACGCCGGGAGAACAGGATGCAAAAGCTGCCATCGGGTTTTTAAGGCAGAACAGGCTGGGGCGTGTTACATTCCTGCCTGTAGATGCGCTGAAGCTGTCAGGCCTTAAGGAATCTGAAAGAAGGGCCGCGGCAGGAGCAGTGGTAGCGAGCGACGTGATAGGCTGTGACGACAGTATAAGACCGGCAGTCGAGTTCCTGCTGGCAAGGACCGTTATCGTTAAGGACCTCGATGAAGCCATTGCCCTGATGAGGAAAACATCATATGCTTTCAGGACAGTCACTCTTGAAGGGGATATCATACGTCCGGGCGGTGTCATGACCGGAGGAAACATGAGAGAAAGGAATTTCGGCCTTCTCTCCCGCAGCAGGATTCTGGAGCAGTTATCCGGATCGATCAGACAGCAGACTGAAAAAGGGAAGGAACTCAGAGAACAGATGGCATCTCTCGTGAGCGCTTCGGAGGCCAATGATCTGGAGATTAGGAAACTGACTGATGATCTTCAGAGCACACAGATAGAGGCGGCTCAGATCGAAGAGAGGATAAGCGTTCTTGATTCGAACAGGAAGCTGTATGAGGATAATGCTGCCCAGCTTGAACGTAATCTGAAGCGGCTCGATTTCGGAAATGATGAGACTCAGGAAAGAAGGGAAACGATCTCTCTTGAGATAGAAGACAGTGAAGCAGCTTTAAACGATACGGGAAAAGATCTTGAAGAAGCCGAGAAACAGAATCTTGAGGCTGCTGACAGGATGAATGAAGTGCTGCAGGAGATCATGAGCCTTAATGTAAAGAAAGCTGAGATCTCAGGCAGCATGGAAAATGAAAGAGTCAATGCCGACAGGATAAGAGCTGAGATAGCGGAAGAGAAAGAAAAGCATCCCGTTCTGGAAGGGCTGTTCCTTGAAGCGGAAAGAAGAGCGGATGAACTTGTTAAACAGATCGAGAGCTCACAGGAAGAAGCAGCCGTATCAGAGCTGAAGCTGAAACAGCTCATAGATGAAAATCTTAAAAATGAAGAAGAACTGAAGGAAATAAGAGCAAAACTTGAAAGCTTCAGGAAGGATGATATTTCCTACAGAGAATCAAGGACCTCACTGACCGAGAGGATGCTGAGAGCCGAATCGATGATGGAAAGGGCTGAAAACGCCAGAAGAGCTTCCGCGGACAAACTGTGGGAAGATTATGAGCTGACGTACAGCTCCGCAGCTGAGATGACTGAAGACATAGGGCCGTATACACAGGCGACACAGGAGCTTGGAAAACTGAGAGCCGAGCTGCGCGAGATGGGCAGCATCAATCCCAATGCAGTCGAAGATTATGAGGATCTTAAGGTAAGAGTCGAAGATCTTAAAGAGCAGAAGGGTGATCTTGAGAGTGCCGAGGGTGATATGAGGGAGATCATCGACAACCTCGTAAAACAGATGCGCGAACAGTTCAAGGCTAAATTCGACGAGATCAACAGAGCTTTCGGTACAGTATATAAAGACCTGTTCGGAGGAGGCAGAGCCAATCTGTCCCTTGAAGACGGGGATATCATGGAATGCGGAATAGAGATACAGGCAGAGCCAAGCGGAAAGAAGCTGCAGCATATAGAACTGCTCTCCGGCGGAGAAAGGGCGCTGACGGCTATAGCTATCATATTTGCGATGCTGAAAGTAAATCCATCACCTGTCTGTCTGCTTGATGAGATAGACGCCCCTCTTGACGAGATCAACGTCGCAAGGCTCTCGGATTATTTCAGAAGGCTGTCCGATTCACAGTTCATCGTTATCACACACAGAAAGACAACGATGATGGGATGCAATGTTCTGTATGGTACGGCTATGGAAGAAAAAGGTGTGACCGGCATGGTATCGGTCGAAGTCGGATAATGCTCCGGCTGACGGGGGTATTGAATGGGATTTTTTGAAAAACTTAAGAGCGGCATGAAGAAGACCCGCGATAATATACAGGAGAAGATAGTTTCCGTCCTCAATTCATTCACAAGGATAGATGAGGATCTTATGGACGAACTCGAAGAAGCGCTTATTCTATGCGACGTCGGAGCTGCTACATCGATGAAGCTCGTAGACCGGTTAAGAGGAAGGATCAAAAGCGAAGGGCTCAGATCGGCAGAAGATGTGAAAAACGCTCTTAAGGATGAGATCGCAAAGCTCGTCGATTTCGAGGATGTCCCTGACCGCTTTCCGAAGGTAATGCTGATAGTCGGCGTAAACGGTGTGGGTAAGACTACTTCCATCGGCAAGATCGCGAATCTGTATAAGAAAGCAGGAAAAAACGTTCTTATAGCTGCAGCTGATACCTTCAGGGCCGCAGCATCCGAACAGCTCGAGATCTGGGCTGATAGGGCCGGGGTGCCTATAGTCATGTACGGGCAGGGCCAGAACGATCCTGCAGCCGTAGTATATGATGCGCTCGACTCGGCAAAGCACAGAGGGAGCGATGTTATAATAATCGATACCGCAGGGAGGCTCCACAACAAGGTGAACCTGATGAATGAGCTGCTCAAAATATCAAGAGTCATAGACCGCGAGTTCCCCGAGGCACAGAGAGAAACGCTTATCGTTCTTGATGCGACTACCGGACAGAATGCTCTTACACAGGTGAAAAAGTTTTCCGAGATAGTTCATACGGACGGGATCATACTGACAAAGCTTGACGGAACGGCAAAGGGCGGTATGGTACTTGCCATCAAGGATGAGACCGGGATACCTGTGAAATATATCGGTGTCGGAGAAGGAATAGACGATCTTGAAAGGTTCAACGGGCAGGAGTTTGCCGATACACTTCTCTGACGGGCTGCCGATATGGTAAAAAGTATTGATGATTTAAAACAGTACTTGAACAAGGTCGGACTGATGCCATTGTTCGAGGGGAATATAAGGGGATTCTCGGTGGAGGAGATAACCGAGCCCTCTTCCTGGTGGTCGGACGATGAGGATGCAGATCCCTGGATCTGGAGGATGAAGATAGCCGAAGGACATCAGTTTGCATACGCAAAGCTTTTTGATAAAAAAGCGGGATTTGTTTCTCTTGGACTGTATCCTAAGTTTGCCTGCTACAGGAGAGACGGCTACGACTTTGATACGCTGTATGAATGCGGGATGGCGTCCATGAATGAAAAAAAGATAAT
The DNA here is from genome assembly GCA_017523755.1 of Christensenellaceae bacterium. Lineage (GTDB taxonomy): Bacteria > Bacillota > Clostridia > Christensenellales > Christensenellaceae > SIG371. Next base: position 31,966 of record JAFWWA010000028.1, read on the forward strand.
GGATGTCATAAATGATGCCGACGGTCCTGTCGCCTCCTATGAGCTGAGGAAAAAGTCGGGCATTAGGAAGGGGTTTGATACCGCACTTACATCCCTGCAGATGAAAACATATATTACGGTATGCGGATTCACAAGAAAAGTTAACAGGCAGGGCGAACCTTACGGCTGGCATGTTTCCCTTTTTCAGACTCCTGAAAAAGTATTCGGATATGATTTCGTAAGAAGCGAATACGGAAGGGAGAATGTACTAGGAGATGAACTGACTGACATTATGAAAGGTGTGCTCCCGGGCACGGATGAAGCTCAGATCCGCGAGATGCTGAAGTGATTTTTCTGAAATGAGAAAGCGCGGGCATGATATCAAGTAAAAATACTTGACATCGTACCCGCGCTTTTGTATATTATAAAGGCTGATTCTTGGTTGCCGGAGGGACATATGAGGGAAGGCAAGGATATGGAAATAGCCTTGATGCTCGATTTTTATGAAGAGCTTCTCACCGAAAAGCAATCCGACGTCATGAGAAAATATTATGATGAGGATTATTCTCTGGCAGAGCTTGCGAACGAACTCGGGATATCGAAACAGGCTGTCCAGTTTTCACTTAAGCAGGCAGAAAGAAAACTTGAATATTTTGAAGAAAAGCTTAAACTTATAAAAAGGTTCAATATCTCCCAGAAACTTATTGAAGCATATGAGAAGGGAAATGATATGGGACCTCTTGTAGAACTTCTCAGGGAATCCTGGGAAGACTGAGGAGATAAAATGGCATTTGAAGGACTTGCCGATAAATTACAGACTGTTTTCAGAAAGCTGACCGGAAGAGGCAAACTTTCCGAGGCTGATATAAAAGCCGCGATGAGAGAGGTCAGGCTTGCACTTCTTGAAGCTGACGTCAATTATCTTGTAGTAAAGGATTTTGTAAAAAGGATATCGGAAAAGGCAGTCGGGCAGGAAGTGATGAACAGCCTTACTCCGGGACAGCAGATAATAAAGATCGTCAGGGATGAGATGGTCGAACTGCTCGGAGGGACGAGGACCGCGATGAATATCGCGTCAAAGCCGCCGACAGTGATCCTTATGGCAGGACTTCAAGGCGCAGGAAAAACGACCATGTGCGGAAAGCTCGGCGCATACTATAAAAAGCAGGGGAAAAGGCCCTTGCTTGTCGCATGTGACGTGTACAGGCCTGCAGCCATTGAGCAGCTGAAAGTTGTAGGTTCTCAGGCAGATGTTCCCGTATTCGAGATGGGGCAGATAAAGCCTGTTGAAATAGTCAGAGCAGCTTTTGATGAAGCGGACAGATACGGCTATGATATCGTGATCATAGATACTGCAGGCAGGCTCCATATCGATGATGAGATGATGGCTGAGTTGAAAGAGATCCGTGACTTTGCTGAACCTACGGAAACGCTGCTCGTGATAGACGCTATGACCGGTCAGGATGCCGTGAATGCAGCAAAGGCTTTCAATGAAGAAGTGGAACTTACCGGAGTCATCCTCACAAAAGCTGACGGAGATACAAGAGGCGGCGCAGCACTTTCTGTCAAGGAAGTTACGGGAAAGCCTATCAAATTCCTCGGAGTAGGCGAGAAGCTTGATGATCTTGAGCCGTTTTATCCTGACAGAATGGCGAGCAGGATACTGGGAATGGGAGATGTTCTCTCCCTTATTGAAAAAGCCGAGGCTGCTTTCGAAGAGAAAAAGGCGCTTGAACTTGCTGAAAAGATAAAAAAGGATAAGTTCGACCTGTCTGATTATCTGGACCAGATGCAGCAGATCAAAAATATGGGATCGATGCAGGACATACTGTCAATGATCCCGGGCGGGAACAAGATAGCCCCCGGAAGTATAGATGAAAAAGGCCTCTCGAGGGTCGAGGCGATCATACTCTCGATGACACCGGAAGAAAGAAAAGATCCTTCGGTGATCAACGGAAGCAGGAGAAGAAGGATCGCATCGGGAAGCGGTACCAGTGTCCAGGAAGTCAACAGACTTCTGAACCAGTTCGGGCAGATGAAGAAAATGATGAAGCAGTTTTCAGGAAAAGGTCTTGGAAAACGCGGTAAAAAAGGATTTATGGGGCTTCCTTTTTAAGAAGTCTTTTAGTGATATTTAAATAATTTTCAGGAGGAAAATGATATGGCAGTAAAAATGAGATTGAAGAGAATGGGAGCTAAGAAAAAACCCTTCTACAGGATCGTCATAGCTGATGAGAGAGCACCCAGGAACGGCAGATTTATTGAGGAGATCGGAAACTATGATCCTTCGACAAAGGCTCTTAACATCAAGGGAGAGGTAGCTAAGGACTGGCTCAACAAGGGCGTTCAGCCTTCGGATACGGTAAGATCACTTCTTAAAAAGAATGGTATCATCGAATAACGGAGATAGCGATGCTTGAGCTTGTAGAATTCATAGTTAAATCACTTGTCGATAATCCGGATGCTGTCGTGGTTGAGCAGAAAGAAACGGATGATGAAACAGTGACGATCGAGCTCCATGTTGCACAGGATGACATGGGAAAGGTCATCGGGAAACAGGGAAGAATAGCAAAGGCTATCCGCACTGTTGTCCGTGCCGCTTCTTCAAAAGAAGATAAAAAGTACATGGTGGAAATCGCAGAATGAAAAATGCTCCTTTGGAGATCGGCAGAGTATTGAAGCCGCAGGCGCTGAAGGGTGAGTTGAAACTAAAATCGGATGCCCGGGATATCGATATATTCCGGGATCTTCCGTATGTCTATGTAAAACGCGGGAAAGAGCTTATCCGGTATGAAGTGGAGAAGTCCCGTACTTATAAGGGATTCGCATATCTTAAGCTCGCAGGGATCGAATCGTTCGAAGAGGCAGATGCCTTAAGAGGTGCCCATATCCTTGCTGACAGAGAATACGTATCACCTGTTTCAGAAGGCGAGTACTATATTGCAGATGTCATCGGTCTTAAAGTCTTTACCGAAGCAGGTGAAGATTTAGGGGAGATATATGATGTCATGCAGACAGGGAGTGCTGACATCTACTGTGTGAAAGGTGCAAAGAACTTCATGTTCCCCGCTGTTGAAATAGTGATTAATGAGATCGACATAGACGGTGGAACCATGACTGTTGAAAAAGAGAGGCTTAAAGAGGTCATGATCTATGATTGAATTCAATGTCCTGACTCTTTTTCCTGATATGTTCAGTTCCTTTAAAGAAACAAGCATCTGCAAAAGAGCGATAGATTCCGGAAGGATCAATATCGAACTTATCGATTTCAGGAACTATACAGAGGATAAGCACAGAAGAGTGGATGATTATCCGTTCGGCGGCGGAGCAGGGATGCTGATAGGGCCGCAGAGCGTGTTTGACTGCTTTTCTGATATCAGCAAGAAATGCGAAGGGAAAAAGACCAGGAACATCTTCATGTCTCCCTCAGGCAAGGTCCTGTCCCACGCAGATATCCTGAGGCTTTCAGAATATGAAACGATCAATATCCTGTGCGGACATTATGAAGGTGTGGATCAGAGGATCATTGACAATCTTATCGATGAAGAGATATCGATAGGCGATTATGTGCTGACAGGCGGCGAACTGCCTGCGATGGTGCTGATGGATGCCGTAATGAGATATGTGCCGGGAGTCCTCGGCAATATCGAAAGTCTTGAAGCGGAATCCCACAGCGGCAGCGGCCTTCTTGAATATCCACAGTACACAAGACCTGAAGATTTCAGAGGGCTGAAGGTACCGGAGATACTGCTTTCCGGGCATCATGCGAATATAAAAAAGTGGCAGAGACAAAAAGCTATCGAAAAGACTGCTGCAGTAAGACCTGAGCTGATCGAAAAAGCAGGCCTTGATGACGAAGAGAAGGCCATGGCTGAAAAGATAATAAAACGTTCCAGAGAAAAGATATGCACAGGCAGTACAAATAAACAAAAGACAGCAGAGGATTAAGCAGCTTCAAGCTAAACATAATAAGATGAAATAAAAAATCCGCATGATAAACGTTTATCATGCGGATTTTTTACATTCACATCAAAGAATGCTCACGGCCATTTCGATCTGCATATCGGCATGGAAACTGCTATGGTCCCACATTCTTACTACACATTTGCCGATAGCTGAACTTGCTTCGATAAAATAGTGGTTGCCGTTGATGCATCCTGCATAGATAGCGACATGGTGGATCTGCCTGAAACGTGTACAGGTCTTGCCGCAGGAACATCTTTCACCCTCAAGGTTCTTAAAGAATACAAGATCACCGGGAGCTATACTGTCGATATCGGTTTCATATGCGCTGAACTGGTTTGCCTGTCCTGCTGAAGTACGGCTGAAATTGTATCCCTCAGTTCCATAAACATATTTAGACACGGAAGAACAGTCGGCTGAAGAATACGGTATACCTGCGAATCTGAATGCCGCCATCAGTATCCGGTCTCTTTTTTTGTTTTTATTAAGAGTATTGACGTAATTGGTGATATCATCCTCATACTGTTTTGAGAGCATAGTCGTTTTAGAATAAACGTTTCCGATGATCACGGGAACACTGTTCGGAATGCATACACCTGAATTGACAGTTACGGAACACTGAGCAAATGCTCCTTCCGAGTCAGTCACTGTTATCACAGCTGTTCCGGCAGCCAGTGCTTTAACTGTACCGTTTTTATCAACACTGGCTATGCTTACCTTGCTTGATACCCAGGAAACGATCGTCCCGCCGGATGATGATGCTGAAAGATGCAGAGTATCCCCGACTGAAAGGATCGAAGACCGATGGCTTATTGTGACCTTGCTGTTGTTGGCGGCAGTACCGGATGACAGAGTAACCGACAGATAGTCTCCTGAGCACCACCCGTATTTACCGTTATAGAAGATCTTATACCAATTCCCGCTCTTCTGATAGACTTTTACGACAGCACCGCCGGGAAGCGTACCTGTTTTCTCGTAGTTCGTACCCGGGCCGCTTCGTATATTCATTGAATATACCGCAGTGCACTTTGCTGTACCTATGCTTCCGTCAGAACTTGTCGCGGAGGGCTGCGGAGCAGAAGAAACTGAAGGTGACGGCTTCACAGATGGGGAAGCTGAAGGAGATGTCTTTGAAGGCGATGGTGAAGGTGTCGAAACAGGATACAGCGATACTTTCAGATAATCTCCTGAAGCCCAGCAGTATTGTTTGTTGTAGTAGATCTTATACCAGTTTCCGCTCTTCTGGAACACTTTAACGGTGGTGCCTCCCGGGAGCGTTCCGACTTTGGCATAGCTCGTGCCAGGCCCTTTTCTAAGATTCATAGCGCTTCTGGCAGTACATTTAGCTGTACCTATGCTTCCGTCAGAATTTGAAGAGCCTGTTTTTGACGGCGAGGCTGAAGGAGTTGAAACGGTATACAGTGATACCTTAAGATAATCTCCTGAAGCCCAGCAGTATCGTTTATTATAGTAGATCTTATACCAGTTGCCGCTCTTCTGGAACACTTTAACGGTGGTGCCGCCTGGGAGCGTTCCGACTTTGGCATAGCTCGTACCGGGCCCTTTTCTGAGATTCATAGCGCTTCTGGCAGTACATTTAGCTGTACCGATACTTCCATCTGAGTTTTGCGCGGCAGAAGCGGAAGGAGCGGGAGCATTGTTTAATGTTACGCTGAGATAGTCACCTGAAGCCCAGCAGTATTGTTTGTTGTAGTAGATCTTATACCAGTTGCCGCTTTTCTGGAACACTTTAACAGTGGTACCTCCCGGGAGCGTTCCGACTTTGGCATAGCTTGTTCCGGGGCCTTTCCTTAAATTCATATAGCTTTTGGCAAGACATTTAGCTGTACCGATACTTCCGTCTGAGACAGGTGAAGCAGTCGGCTTCGGTGTCGGTGTAGGAGTCGGCTTCGGTGTCGATGTAGGAGTCGGCTTCGGTGTCGGTGTAGGGGTCGGCTTCGGTGTCGGTGTAGGAGTCGGCTCGGGTGTTGGCGTGGGGGTCGGCTCGGGTGTTGGTTCAGGTGTTGGTTCAGGTGTTGGCTCGGGCGTAGGCTCGGCAGTTGGTTCGGGCGTTGGCGTAGGGGTCGGCTCGGGCGTCGGCGTGGGCGTCGGCTCGGGTGTCGGTGTAGGAGTCGGTTCGGACGTTGGCTCAGGTGTGGGATCCGGTTGAGGATCAGACTGGTAGGATTCGTTTTCTAAATAACTGAGCTCTGAGGAGCTGACCCATACTAAAGAGTCGGCAAGCATAACCTTGAAGTATCCGTTTCTGAATTCATAGGCATTATACATGCTGCCGGACTCAAGGACACCTGATCTTTCTGCTGCCTCCGGATCCAAATAATATGCAATATCATCAGCTGTGGCAAGGACAGTCGCAACTGAGGCGGGATCAAATTCTATCGTCTGTATGTCAGACGACATGACCCAACCGGTTTTTTCTCCGAACTGTATCTCTCTCCATTCTCCGTCTTCGGAATACAGATAGAACATGCCGTAAAAAGGGACCAGCCCTGTTATTTCGTTTTCATTTTCAGGCGCCGAAAAGATATTTGCTCCGTTTTGATTGATACACGAACCTACTTCGATGATCTCTGTCAAAGCGGATACCTTCAGGGCAGTCCCCGAAAGTACAGATGATATTATGGCTATGACAGTGATCAGTGCTGTGAAACTGGTAAGCCTTCTTTTTTGGAAAGCCGGCATTTGAGTATTCCCCCTGCTGATTTTAAAAGACGAACTGAATAGTCTGTCATGACATATTGCAGTACAGTAATTTTATAAAAAATGATATCCTGTTTTCAAATAAAATATGTCTGCTATAGGATTCAAAATCAGTGAATTTACAGAATAATTACAAGGCAGGCACATAAATCTTCTGTTTCTATACCTGAATAGACGATATCCGTCATTCAGCAGTTCCGTTTATTTACACGATATTATCTCAGCTTTTAAAAGCTTTTTTCCTGTCGGCCGGTATCACGAACAGGCAACGATTTCTCTTTTTATATGCAGGAAGAGCGTGACAACGGTCATGTGCAATGTTTTTCTTGCATAATGTATTTTATGATGATATAATTTAGCACGTCGACTTTGGTGGTCCGCTGCCGGCTCATATTTTGGCATGAACACCGTATTGTAAAGGAGAAATGAGCAAAATGAACGAACTGATTTCCTATGTGGAAAAGTCTCAGATCAGGAAGGATCTCCCTGAACTTGAGATAGGTGATCTTGTAAGGGTCTATGTAAAGATCAAAGAAGGATCGAGAGAAAGAATCCAGATGTTCGAAGGTCATCTGATAGCCAGAGATGGCGGTGGAGCTACCGAGACGATCACTGTACGCAGGATCTCTTACGGTGTAGGCGTGGAAAGGGTATTCCCCCTGCATTCTCCTAAGATAGATCGAATTGAAAAAGTCAGAACAGGTAAAGTCAGAAGGGCTAAGCTGTATTATCTGAGAGGCAGAAAAGGCAAGGCTGCCAGGATCTCTGAAAGATAAAAACTGGACTTTTAAAAAAAGGCTGAAGAGATTCAGCCTTTTTTTGATATAACTAAAATAAATCAACATAAATTGTAAGAGTATGATATAATTATGATAAATCAACTAAAATTATAAAATAACAAAGGAGAGAATTATGAAAGTTGTTGCTGTTTTAGGCAGTCCTCATGCTGACGGACCTTCAAATGTTATCGCTAAAGAGGTTTTACGCGGCGCAAAGGAAGCTGGGCATGATGTCGTTATATACGAGATCAATAAGATGAATGTTAAAGGCTGTCAGGCCTGTGGCGTCTGCAAGAAGAATTACTGCGACTGCATTCAGAATGATGACCTGAAACCCTACTGGAAGGATCTTCATGAGGCTGGAGCGCTTGTCATTTCTGCACCTAACTACTGCTCACAGATATGCGGTCCTATGATAACCTATATGAACCGTCATTACTGTCTCGTTTCAAACCTGCCCGGTAAGGCACCTGTAAGGGTTCATCCCGGCATCAAGCTCATAGGTGTATTCTCACAGGGATGGGATAAGGCTGATGCTTATCTTGATACGTACAAGTGGTATCTCGGAGATTTCCAGAACAGGGACATGGAGCTTCAGGATATACTCGTTCATGCAGGAAATATGCCTTATGATGAAGGCAGTGAACTTATGACGAGAGCATATGAACTTGGCAAGAATCTGTAAGTCAGACTGCTGACCGGGATAATTATTCACGTTCTGAGCAAAGACGGGCCGGAATATCGGTCTGTCTTTTTGTTATCATCAGACAATATGATATGATATCTGTATGAAAATGACAGGAGTAATGACAATGACAGACAGCAGGATCATCGGCATATTGAAAAGATCGATACTCTTTAAGGATATCGACGAAGAAAAAATAGGCGATGCTCTCTTTTTTTTCAAAGCACACGTAAAAAGATACAGGAAGGGCGATACGCTTCATCGTATGGGAGAACCAATGAAGGAATTCGGTTTCGTCATAAGCGGCATTGTCGAGGTTTATACGGATGACATGGAAGGGAACCAGATGATCATGGCAAATGTGGCGGAAGGGGAGACCTTTGGCGAGTCTCTCTCCTACCTTGACATAGAAGATACTCCTGTATATGTTTCAGCGAAGGAAGATTCGGAGATCATCTGGATGAGCACGAAAAACCTTCATCTGAGCCGGACCGCTCTCGATGATACCGGAAAAAGGATATATGAAAACTTCATCTGCATGCTGGCAACGAGAACTCTGAATATGAATGACAGGATACAGATACTGTCAAAGCTTACAATCAGGGATAAACTGATCACATTCCTTTCCCAGTGTGAAAGGAAATACGGAAGCAGAGTTTTTGATCTTCCGTTTGACAGAGAGAGCCTTTCAACATATCTCGGGACAAACAGAAGCGCACTTTCCAGGGAACTTTCAAAGATGATGGACGAGGGGATAATCAGTTTCAGTAAAAACAGATTTGAGATCAAAAAAGCAGCTTACTGATCAGCAAGCTGCTTTTTCTGTAATACATTCAGTCTTATTTCAATGCTTCATATATATTCGTATAGTCAAGTCCCAGACTTCTTGCAACGTTTGCGTTAGTGCACTTGTGGTCGTAAATGTTTACGCCGTTCCCAAGTCCAGGATCCTTTTCCACAGCAGCCTCAAGCCCCATATTTGCCATCATGAGACCGTATTTTGACGTTGCATTGGCAAGAGCTACTGTTGAAGTGAACGGAACTGCTCCCGGCATATTGCCCACACAGTAGTGGACTATACCGTCCTCTATGAATACAGGATCGTCATGGCTTGTCACATGCGAGGATTCACAGCATCCGCCCTGGTCTATAGCAATATCCACTATGACGGCACCCGGTTTCATTATCTTAAGATGTTCGCGCCTTACGAGCTTGGGAGTCGAAGCACCGGGGATCAGAACAGAACCGATCACAAGGTCTGCTTCTGAAAGAGCCAGGCGTATATTGGATTCAGTGCTGTAAAGAGTAGTTATCGATGAACCGAAAACATCCTCAAGATATGAAAGTCTGTTGAGGTTGATATCAAGAAGCGTCACTTCAGCATCCATTCCTACAGCGGCTTTTGCAGCATATGTTCCCGCGATGCCGCCGCCTATGATAGTAATCTTGCCTCTCTTGACGCCAGGAACACCGCCCAGAAGTATGCCTCTTCCGCCAAAGCTCTTTTCAAGATATTTTGCTCCTTCCTGGATGGACAGCCTTCCTGCAATCTGGCTCATAGGTCTTAAACAGGGGAGATTGCCGTTTGCGTCAGTGATGGTCTCAAAGGCTACTGCCTTTATGCCTTTTTCAACAAGTATATCGGCAAGTTCCGCATTGGCTGCAAGATGCAGATAGGTGAACAGGATCTGACCTTCTCTCAGCTTGTCATATTCACAGGGTTCGGGCTCTTTTACTTTTACAATCATATCAGCCTTCATGTAAACTTCGTCGGGAGTATCGGTGATGACCGCACCCGCATCAGCATAGGCCTTATCAGAAAAGCCCGCCCCTTCTCCTGCGTGAGTCTCAACAAGAACGGTGTGGCCGTTTGATACGAATGTCATGACATTGTCTGGTGTGAGCCCTACTCTGTACTCGTGATTTTTCAGCTCTCTTGTTGTTCCTATGATCATTGATATTACCTCTCCTTAAAAGAAAATGACTTATTCCGAAACGTTCTTTTTCAATAATATACTGAAAAAACATGCATTTCAACAGAATAATATAAATTTTGCAATAATTTATCTTCGAAATTTCATATGAATGGAAATAATAAAAGGACTCTGCCCTGTCTGGCAGAGTCCTTACAGATATCACGGCACAGAGGACTATTCTATAGGATACTTAAGCCCCCACTTGTTTCTTACGGCATCCATTACCTCCATTACTCTTATGCTGTCGACAAGAGGCATCGAATCACATTCGATCCTGCCGGATGCGGCGGCTTCTGCGCATTCCCTGAATTCGTATTCATATCCGCTGAACTGTTTCGGGAAATCGATATGCTTGATAAGGTTGTCTTCGGTATCGAATACTGACAGGTCTTTCGGATTGTTGATATTCTCGACGACGATATATCCCTTATCGCCGTAGATGATACCTTTTCTGTCGCTCCTGGCATAGATCCCGTGTGTAAGCACAGCCATCCTTCCGTCGTTATAGAAGAGGGTTATGCTCTCGAGCCCGTCAACTCCCGTATCTGTCATCCTTACGGAAGTATCTATCCGTTCAATGTCATCTCCGAAGTGCATCAGGGCAAAATTGAGTCCGTAAACACCAACATCCAGAAGGGCGCCGCCGGCAAGAGCAGGGTCCATTATCCTCTTATTCATGTATATGATGTATGACAGGTTTGCGGTGAGTATCGAAGGTTTTCCTATGATGCCGCTTTCGATGGTATCCCTTATTATCTTTCTTGAGGGCATATATCTGGGCCAGATGGCTTCAGCAGCAAAAACGTTATTCTTTTTTGCCGCTTTTGCTATCTCCCTGGCCTGAGCTGCATTTACCGTGAATGCCTTTTCGCAGAGAACAGCCTTTTTGTGCTTTATCGCATCCATCATGTTCTCAAAATGTAAAGAATGGGGAGTAGCGACATATATCATATCCACATCAGGATCTTCATACAGCTCCTCGTATGAGCCGTATGCCTTTTCAAAGCCGAAGCGTTTCGCAAATTCCTCAGCCTTTTCATATGTCCGTGACGCGACGGCGTAGCATTCCGTCTCATTTACTTCCGCTATGGTCGGAGCAACTGTCTGCGCTATAAGACCGGTCCCTAAAATGCCTATTTTCATGATGCAGTTCCTTTCGGTATATGATCGTTTTGCTGGTACGATTAAATTATATGATCCGTGATAAAAAAGGTCAAATCGCGGCATTGAGAACATCTGTCAGGTATGAAGCGATCCCGTCGTCGTCGTTTGAAGGAATGATAAGATCTGCTGCGCGTTTTACCTCATCTACGGCATTCGATACTGCTATCCCAGTACCGGCTGCCTTAAGCATCTCTATGTCGGCATAATCGTTGCCGAAGGCCGTTATTGATTCAGGGGAAATGTTTAATTCTGAAGACAGGATGTTTAACGATGACCTTTTTCCTACGTTTCTCTTTGTGAACCTGCGCATGGGAGTATCTGAGAATCTGACACAGTCCGATTCAGGGAACGAGTTGAGAAGAGAGACTAAGACACACGGGTCACTGATAGCGACGCAGAACTTCAGCGTTTCATGATGAAAATCATCAAAGTCACAGTATGTCGAGCCTTCCCATAAGGGGATTGCAGTCTCAGGATTTTCCTTATATCTCCAGAAGTGCCCGGATAAAGTGTCACAGGACATTTCAACATCATCACCGAGGAGCTTTCTTGAGATATCGATCATAAGCCTGGTTTCATCTGCCGAGAACAGGGAACGGAAAACTGTTCTGTCTTTTTCCCGTATAAGGGCGCCGTCGCTTGATATAACTATATCAGGAGCGAGCATTTCTCTGTATCTTTTAATATTGAACTCGCATCTTGAAGTGGATATACCTATAAGATATCCCCGTTTCCGGCATTTATCTATAGCCGAAAGGGTACGCCCGGAAATGGTATTGTCACTTCTTAAAAGTGTCCCGTCAAGATCGAAGAGCAGCAGCTTTTTATCCATTCTTTTTCTCTCTGTTCGTTTTCATGTGACCATTACATTATCATCATATCATATAAAAAGGGCAGCACATACAGTGCTGCCCGCCGGATATCAGATTATCTCGGTATCAGGTCTTCGGGATCTATCTGCCTGCTGGCCTCCCATTCTCTTTCCTGTTTGTCCATTATTCCCTTGATTTCGTCATCGCTAAGATATGCGAACCTGACCGGCCATCCTATACCTGTGACCCTGCCTGCATCATATATGAATACCCAGATCTCAAGCTTGTCGCCGGGCTTGAAGCAGTCGATGGAGAACACGAGCTCAGGTCTGTACTGTCCGAGCCACGGAGAGTCTGAAGGCATTCCCGCTGTAACGGTCTTTTCCCCGTTGGTCACGAGCACCTTGCATCTGCTGTCTATGCCCTCAAAATAGAGAGCGAGCTTCTTTGAAGCGTCGTATTCCCCGATAGAAGGAACTGTTGCGTATGCATGATATGCATAGTTGAAGCTCGTGCCTACGGGATATAATGCAGCGCCGCCTCTGAAGAAATCGGGCATGCACTGATAAAGCACGTCAGGTGACCCCTGAGTATCGATGAACTCCCAGTCCTCAAGGTTGTGGAGCTTCATGATCTTCTCCTCATCGATGGAATAGGGATGGAGCTTGGAGATCTGCCATCTCATGACGTAATTAGAATCGACTGTCTCAACGCGGTCCTTATACCCTTCCGCGGTCCTTCTGATCACGAGCTCAGCTTCGGGAAGTTCGGCGCATTTTGCCTTGACGACAAGATCGCCTTCGGTATCCATCGATCTGAAGAATGCCTGGCACTGTCCGTCATAGAAGCTTACGTTATCGGTATGATAGGTAAGATAGTTATCTTCTCTTAAGCTGATACAGTTCATGAGCTCGCCCGCTTCATTGCAAGAGAAGGTCACGTGATAACCGAACTCGCTGCCGCATATGTTGCCGTCTTTGTCGACAAGGAACGCGTTGACTATAGCTGCGTCATTGTTGTCAGCTGCCAGCTCGGGGTTTACCAGCTCGAGACGTATCGAAGCGGGCTTTCCGGGCGTCACGCTCGTATCCTCAGCCCAGAGCTTTCCGTTCTTGTAAACGACGATCTTTAGGGAGCCTGGCTCATATTCGGTCTCGTAAGGCGTGATGCTGTAGAGATTGGTCTTGACAGTGTCTGCGAGTTTGCCGTTTTTGTATACTTCACAGTAGTCGCCGTTATTTGCGAGATAGACCTTTACTTTGCTCCCTTCCTTTCCGGGGAAATCCCATGCCGGTGATATCTTCGCAAACGGATCGTCCTGTTTGAGATATGCTCTGAAGCCATATGCGGTATACATGAACTTGCCGAGAGCGTCTATGATCCTTCCTCTTCCGGGTCTTGATACCCATGCGGTAAAGTGGAATCCGCCCATGACATAGTCTTTTTCCGACTGTATGGCATCTTCTGCCATCCTTGTGCCCATGGTGAAATGAGGAGCATTTCCGAGCGGAGACACCATCTCAGAACAGTAAAGCGGTTTGTCCGGCTTCTGCTTGTGCAGCGCTGAGAAGTTGTGGGTCTGGTGATTTATGCCTATGATATCATAGTCGTCGTGCGCGCCTTCGGAGAATATGCCGTATGATGTAGCGCCTGAATACGGACGGCTGTCATCGAGCTTCTTTGCTGCGGCCTTGAGCTTTCTGAAGATCTCCTTGCCGGTCTCATGGGTAACGGTATCCTCTTCGTTATATAAAGACCACATAAGCACTGACGGATGGTTGCGGTCGCGCTTTATCATCCTTTCCACTTCGCTTATGACTGTCTTCGAAGGATGGAAGACTCTGTTCTCGTCCATGACGAGAAGACCGTATTTGTCGCAGTATTCGTATATCTTGTCGTTATGCGGGCTGTGGGCTGTCCTGTAGCCGTTGCTGCCCATCTCAGCTATAGTGCGGATATGGTATTCGCACATCGAGTCTGTCATGGCGTCGCCGACTCCGAGGTAGGTCATGTGATTCGCAAAACCGTAAACGGTGGTATTCTTTCCGTTCACGAACATGCCTTTATCGGGATCGAAAGTGATCTCCCTTATACCGAAATCGGTAAAGTATTCATCTACGACGGTACCGTCAAGGATGATCTCGGTCTTAAGTGTGTAGAGCTTGTTGATCTGACGGTCTTTCCAAAGGACCGGGTCCTCGACTGTGACTTTCTGGTTGATCTTGGTGACTTCCTGCGCAGTAAACAGCGTATCTGAAGTGACTGCCTGGCAGACCGTATCTCCGTCAGGCGAGATCACGGTGGACCTTACAGATGCAGTCTTGTCGTCATAGTAATCGTTAAGTACTTCGGTATCTATGCTGAGTTCCCACGAAGATCCGCTCAGATGACGCGATTTAACGAAGGTTCCCCACAGATCGACCGCAAGCCTGTCAGTCTTGCAGAGGTATACATTCCTGTATATACCGCCGCCTTCGTAATACCAGGCTTCATAATCATGGCAGTCCGCGTGGACAGAGACCTCGTTTAAGGCTGAGCCGAATTTTGCTACTTCAGTTATATCGACCTCGAATCCTATGCCCGCTGTCCTGTTGGTCATGAGGAGCATGGAGTTCACATACACCTCGCATCTCGTCGAAACACCGTCGAACATGAGGGTGATATGCTTGCCTCTGTCTTCGTCATTCAGTCTGAAGTACTTGCGGTACCAGGCAGATCCTCTGTCCGCAGGGAAATCATCATGACGCACACAGGGCTTTTCCCTGGTCTGTCCGTGTTCATAGACAAAATCATGAGGAAGCTGTACCGTCCTCCAGGCGGAATCATCAAAATCCCTTCTGGCCGGTCCTCTTGCATTTTCGCCTCTGGAGCCGCGGTATGTCTGGTCTGGACTGGTGTACTTTCTGTCAGGATATGACGGCTCTCCGTAATAAAAAAGCCAGTCACGGTTCATCAGTAACTTCTCTCTCATCTTATTCTCCTTTGTGTTGAATTAATCATATTATATCACCGAATACTTTAAAGTTTAACAGTTTTTTACTTGGGTTTCTTTTCTTTTGTTGCGCCTTATCCGGTTTATATGCCTTTCAAAATCTCCGTTCCGTATCAGGGAGGCTATCACGAACTGGATATATGTGGGGACCATACATGAATAGTAGGACAGTTCGGTGGAGTATCTCCCGCTCAGGGAGCGGGGAAGGACCATATATGCAGTCCTTAATGATGGGGATATGGAGACTGAAAATGTATTCATGTAGATAACATTGTCAAGCTTTGACAGTGAGAAGAGTGTATCCTCCGGTTTTTTCAGTATGGCAAACTCAGATTCGAAATCGTCTTCAACGATCAGCCTGCCTCCTTTTTCGGCCCATCTCAGATACTCATGTCTTTTTGACGCTGAAGCGGTAACGCCGCTGGGGAAGCTCCTGTAGGGAGTGATGTGAAGGACATCGGCACTGCTCCCTTTAAGGGCTGAGCTTCTGATCCCGTCGTTTCCCAGCGGAAGCTTTTCGAGAGTTGCGCCTGCTCCCGAATAGACCTGCTCGATCTTGTTGTATGACGG
Source organism: Christensenellaceae bacterium (assembly GCA_017523755.1). Lineage (GTDB taxonomy): Bacteria > Bacillota > Clostridia > Christensenellales > Christensenellaceae > SIG371. The sequence goes on from JAFWWA010000028.1 coordinate 47,607, forward strand.
TGATTCGATGGCATAGGTCTTATCCCTTCCTATAAGCTGTACTATCATATTATAAAGATATTCAGAACCTGCTCCGATGATTATCTCCTCCGGATCGGTCTCTATGCCTCTGCTTCTGGCGAGATACTCGCATATCGCTTCCCTGAGTTCGGTACATCCGCGGTCGGGGGAACGCATCAGGATCCCTTCGCCATAGGTGGAAAGAACGTTCCTCATCGTTTTTGCCAGTACTGAAAAGGGAAAGGATGTTATCCCCATACTGCTATTCACGGGTCTGATGCCATTGTCATATGCTTCAGCGGGTGACGCGAAGGCTTCGCCCGTGCTGAAGGAAACGAAATAACCGCTCCGCTCCCTTGCTTCTATATACCCTTCCTCCGCAAGCAGAAGATAGGCGTGTTCCGCAGTGACCACGCTGACCCCGGTCTCTTCTGCAAGCACTCTTTTCGAGGGCATCCTGGTGCCTTTCTGATACAGAGCGTGTATGATATCGTCTCTCAGCTGTATATACAGCTGCATATATGCCGGCCTTTTTTCGGCTTCGTTGACAGTATACTTCATCTGGTTATATAAAAAACTCCTGATTTGATTATTTATATATTATCAGATGCGGTATATATTAGTAAAGTGATAGAATTGCTCGGGAGGCATAATATGAGCGACAACAGAAAAACAAAAAGAACCGTCCTTTGGATCTGTATGACAGCCCTGTTCTTGGGGCTCAACGTAGCACTGAGCTCTTTCGGGATACCTGTCCCGGGAGGTCATCTTTACCTAAATGACATAGTGATATGTACTGCCGCGATTCTCATGGATCCCCTGTCGGCCTTCATATCCGGAGGCATAGGAGCATTTTTGGGAGATATGTTCTTCTATCCGGCTCCGATGTTCGTATCGCTCGTTACACACGGGCTCCAGGCAGTAGTAATATCTGTTTTTTCCCATTATATCCTTAAGAAAAAGCAGGCTGTATCAGCCGGCATAGGTGTGGCTGTGGGAGCGGTCATTATGGTGGTCGGATATTCGCTGGGAAGGGCTTTCATATACAGCACTCCCGAATATGCGATCTTAAAGCTGCCGTTCCAGATCCTGCAGGCCGTCGTAGGGGCGGTGATGGGGATGCTCATATGCTATAAGCTGGGACTGAAGAAGATATTCGACAGCTATTTTGACGCTAAGCAGAAATAGATATTCCTGCTTTATATCACTGAGATACTTTTTATTTAGGCCCGCTGCCGTCATGACAGCGGTTTTTTTATCAGCAGGCCTGCCGTCTTCAAATGCTCTGGAATAATTGGATTCGACATTTTTCGTGATATAATTAATAATAGGTCATTGTCTTTATACGGAAAGGCAAAGGCCCCGAATAGTTCGATATATTATCAGGAGAAAATAAATTGGCTTTATCACCGATGATGCGTCACTATCTCGAAGTCAAGGAAGCGAATCCCGACTGTATAGTGCTTTACAGGCTGGGAGACTTCTATGAGATGTTTTTTGAAGACGCAAAACTAATATCAAGAGAGCTTGAGCTGACACTGACGGGAAGAGACTGCGGGCTTGAAGAGAGAGCTCCGATGTGCGGTGTCCCGTATCATGCTGTCGACAATTATATAGCCAGGATGATCGAGTTCGGACATAAGGTCGCTATATGCGAGCAGCTTCAGGATCCCAAGGAGGCAACAGGACTCGTCGACAGGGGGATCGTAAGGATCATCACGCCCGGGACTGCGACGGTCGATTCAGAGGAATCGGTATATATCATGTCTGTCGTAAGATCGGGACAGGGCTTCGGCGCCGCATATGCGGATGTATCCACAGGTGAATTCGTCGTGGGAGAGTATGAGGACAGTCAGAAGCTGCAGGACCTTATATCGAGGGTATCGCCTAAAGAATTCCTCGTTGCCGAGGGAGAAAAGATAAGCGAGCTGGGCGAGAGCACATCGTTGTCAGAGTATTTTCCGTATGCCTTCGAGACCGGCAACGCTGTAAATATACTGAAAGAGCATTTCGGGGTAGCCGATATTTCCATTTACGGAGTATCGGGGATGGACGCGGGCATCCGTGCCGCCGGGGCGCTCATGAGATATCTGTATGAGACACAGAAAAATGTTCTCATGCATATAACCAGGATGACAGCCGACGATCACCGTGAGTACATGATCATCGACGCGGCGACTAAAAGGAATCTTGAGCTGACGCTTTCCATGCGGGAGATGAAAAAGCGCGGATCCCTGCTGTGGCTCCTTGACAAAACGAAGACCGCGATGGGAGGAAGGCTCATAAGGAACTGGATAGAGCAGCCGCTTATAAGCATGAAGGAGATATCAAGGAGGCATTCCGCTGTTGCCGAGCTTTGTTCGGAATACCAGCTCAGACTTGAGCTGAGGGACAGGCTGTCAGACATATCCGATGTTGAAAAACTGCTGTCAAGGATATCGTACGGAAATATGGACGCGCGGCATGCGCTGTCACTGAAAATGTCGGTACAGAGATTCAAAGGCCTGAAGGAGTCTCTTGTCATGTGCAGGAGCGATCTTCTTAAAAAGTCATATGAAGATCTCGATCCCCTTGAAGACCTGGCCAACTATCTTGAAAGGGCTGTTTCTGAGGATCCTCCAATAGGTATCAGGGACGGAGGGATAATCAAGAACGGTTTCTCAAAAGAGGTCGATGATCTGAGGAATGCGGGAGGAAACGCAAAAAAGTGGATAGCCGAGCTTGAGCAGAAGGAAAGGGAAAGAACAGGGATAAAGACTTTAAGAGTCGGATACAACCGTGTATTCGGTTATTATCTTGAAGTGACCAGATCTTTCCTGGATCTCGTGCCTCAGGACTATATAAGGAAGCAGACTCTTGCAAACGCTGAACGCTATATAACACCAGAGCTGAAGGAACTCGAGGACTCGGTGACCCATGCCGAGGAAAGACTGAAAAAGATAGAGGAACAGCTGTTCCTTGAAGTCAGGAGCAGGATCGCCGACAATATCGAAACTCTTCAGAAGGATGCGAAGATCATAGCTGAGCTCGATGTATTGCTTTCATTCGCTCAGGTGGCATATGACAATGATTACTGCAGACCTAAGATGACGAACAACGGAGAGATATCCATAAAGGCCGGAAGACATCCCGTCGTCGAAAAAAGCGTCAGGCAGGAATTCGTTCCCAATGACACATATATGAATAATGATACGAACAGGATGCTTGTGATAACCGGTCCTAACATGGGAGGAAAATCCACCTTCATGAGACAGACCGCGCTCATAGTGCTCATGGCACATATAGGATCGTTCGTACCTGCCGAGAGCGCTACGATATGCCTTGTCGACAGGATATTCACAAGAGTCGGGGCGTCAGATGACCTTGCGCAGGGTCAGAGCACGTTCATGGTGGAGATGAGCGAACTGGCGGGCATCCTTATGAACGCGACACCGCGGAGCCTTCTCGTACTTGACGAGATAGGAAGAGGAACGAGCACGCAGGACGGACTTGCGATAGCCTGGGCGACCATAGAGCACATTATAAAGTCATCCGACACTGGATACAAGACACTGTTTGCCACACATTTCCATGAACTGGCAGATCTCGAAGGGAATATGCCGGGTGTCGTAAACTATTCCGTCGGAGTCAAGGAACTTGATAAGACGGTGCTCTTCCTGCACAGGATAAAAAGGGGAGGAGCAGACAGGAGCTTCGGCATAGAGGTCGCAAGGCTGGCGGGTCTTCCGGAGAGCCTGCTCGAAAGAGCAAAAGGACTTCTCGGGATCATCGAAAGCAATTCGGATATGAGGATATCCTCACTGGAGATAAGCGAGGATGAAGAAAAGAAAAAGGAAGAGGCGGCAGCAAGAGTCATAGGTGAGCTCAGGGCTCTTGATATTAATACCATAACGCCTATGGAAGCCATGGTGCTTCTTGACGATCTGAAGAGAAAAGCAAGCAGACTGGAAAACTGATAAATGGGTAGAATACATATACTTGATGAAAATGTTGCGGCAAGGATAGCTGCGGGAGAGGTCATCGAAAGACCGGCTTCGATCGTAAAGGAGCTTGTGGAGAACTCCATAGATGCCGGAGCCTCGGCGGTAAGCATATCGATAGAAAACGGCGGCCTGAGACGGATCCAGGTCTCTGACAACGGGATAGGGATAGAAAAGGAAGATATCCCCCTTACCGTGCTGAAGCATGCCACGAGCAAAATAGAAAAATCAAAGGATCTTGAGCATATATCGTCAATGGGTTTCAGAGGCGAAGCCCTGTTCTCTATAGCGGCTGTGTCAATGTTCACATTAAGATCAAGACCGAAGGGAGCGGAGACCGGGAATGAGGTCCGCGTGACCGGGGGAAAAGTCGACTATATAAGGGAAGCAGGCCTTCCTGAAGGAACGACGGCAATAGCTGAAAATCTTTTTTTCAATACGCCGGCACGTCTCAGGTTCCTTAAGTCGGTCTCTGCTGAGACCGGTGCCGTTTCGGATATAGTGTCCAGATTCATCCTGGGAAATCCTTCAGTCTCATTCAGGTATTCTTCGAACGGTACGGTCATATACCACAGCCCCGGCAACGGGCGCCTCATAGATGCTCTCGTATCAGTCTACGGGAAGGACATAAGGAACAATACAGCCTATGCCGATATGACATTCAACGGTGTAAGGGTGTACGGATATATCGGAAAGCACACTTTTTACCAGAAGTCCGGAAGGAACCAGAGCCTGTACATTAACGGCAGGTATGTGCGTTCCGACAGCATAAGGAGAGCAGCTACAAAAGCATACGGGGAAAGGATGCTCAAAGGCACTTATCCCTTCTATGTGCTTTTCATAGATATGCCTTTTAACGAAGTCGATGTGAATGTCCATCCGAACAAGATGCAGGTCCACTTCCGCGATCAGGGAAAGGTGGAATATGTCGTCGGTGAGGCTGTAGCCAGAGCTGTTGAGGGGAATGAACAGACACAGGTCCTTGATATCAGTGCCGCTGCATCCGTGTCAGCCTTAATTGATGATAAAGGGGAGAGCATCTCTTCCGAAAAGCAAAATGAGACCGGTCATGCAGCATATGATCTTAAGGATGACAAAGAAAAGGATCTCTCAAACGAGGAGAAGGATATCATAAGAGAGCTTTTGCCTAGAGAGAAAAAAACTGATAAGCCTGAGATAGAGCAGGGCAGTCTTTTTGCAGATGACGGCTTTGCGTTTGCCGAAAACAGGAAGGACAGGGACGCGTATGCTGCACCGGTCAAGGATAGGGAAGAGCCCGTGCCCCTCTCCGGGATAAGCAGTGCTGTATATATAGGCACGGCATTCAATACATATCCTATTTTTGAGATGGGCGAGGTCCTTTATCTGATCGATCAGCATGCCGCGCATGAGAGGATGATCTACGATGCCCTTATGGCAGACGGAAGAGTGATAAGCCAGCAGCTGCTGATACCCGAGATCATGACGTTCCCTCATGATCAGATGCTCGTGATCGAGGAGAATATGGAGATGCTCGCGGAGATGGGCATAGACGCCGAACCCTTCGGTAATCTTTCGATACGGGTCACAGCAGTGCCTCAGATAGTGGGAGAGATAAATATCAGGGCATTCTTTGAGGACATACTCGAAGGAGCAGGGGATAAGAGGAACAGGGTGAGGCTCATAAAGGACCGTGTGGCCAGAGCTGCATGCAAGAGAGCCGTAAAGGCAGGATGGAAATTGTCAGAAGATGAGATAATGAATATACTTAAGGAGATCACGGTGAGCGGCGTAATACCGCACTGTCCGCACGGAAGACCTCTTGCGATCGCCATAACGAAGACAGACCTGGAAAAGGGCTTCAAGAGGATAGTCTGAATTGAAAAAGAAAAAACTCATAGTAATAACAGGGCCGACAGCTACAGGAAAGACCGCTGCGGCTGTAGAGATCGCTAAACGTATGGACGGGGAGATCGTGTCTGCAGACTCCATGCAGATATATGATGTGCTTAGCATAGGCACGGCCCGTCCCACAGCTGATGAGATGCAGGGAATACCGCATCATCTTGTTGGTTTTGTCGACCCCTCAGAAAAATACAGTGCCGGAAAGTTTCAGAAGGATGCCCTTGAATGCATCGAAAACATATCTGAAAGGGGAAAGCAGCCTATCCTTGTCGGAGGGACAGGATTATATATCAATGCAGTGACCTATGATATGGATTTTTCCGCTCCGGAGAGGGATGCTGAAAAAAGCAGCAGGTATCTTAAGCTTTATAACGAGGAAGGACCCGACGCAGCATATGGTCTTTTAAAGAAAAAAGATCCTGATGCCGCAGCAAGGATACATAAGAACGACAGGATGAGAGTGGTGAGGGCTCTTGAGGTAGCCGATAGTCCTCCAGATACCGGATATGATTTCAGAAGGCCTTCCGAAAGATACGATTTCAGGATATTTGCGCTGACTAAGGACAGGGCCAGACTGTATTCGGATATCGAAAAAAGAGTCGATATCATGTTTGAGAGAGGCCTTGAAAAGGAAGTAAGGGAATTAAGGGAAAGATACGGGGATGATATTCAGGCCTTTCAGGCGATAGGATATAAGGAATTCATACCGTACTTCAACGGTGAGATCGATATCGATAAGGTAAGGGAACTGATAAAACGCAATACCAGAAGATATGCGAAACGACAGCTGACATGGTTAAGACCGGACAGCCGTGTGAACTGGATATATACCGACCGTGTAAGTTGTGCTGCCGATGAGATTTGTGATATAATCAGAAAGATTGATGAACAAGGAGGATAAACTTTTGCAGTCATCTAATATGTCGATTCAGGATAGATTTTTAAACCAGGTTCGCAAAGAGGGTATTTTTGTAACGGTTCATCTTGTAAACGGATTCCAGATCAGGGGAACAGTAAAATCTTTTGATAATTTCACTGTTCTTATGGACAGTGACGGTAAGCAGATGCTCATATACAAGAATGCGATTTCCACCATCACTCCTCAGAGAGCAGTAACTATCAATCAGGCAGCACAGTCTGATGATGTACAGGGATCATCTGAAGATCAGTGATATGAAAAGCGAAAAGATGAGGAACTATGACGCAGCTTCTGTTATCGCTGATGCGGAACGGGATGCTGCGTATGTTTTTGAAAAGCTGGATAAGATATGTGAGTTCAATTCCTACAAGGTGATAAATGCCTTCAGGGAATGCGGAGTATCGGAGCGGCACTTTTCTTCGACGACTGGATACGGTTATTCCGATCAGGGAAGGGAAATGCTGGCAAAGCTTTTTTCATGTATTTTTAAAACCGAGGATGCTATAGTGAGCCCCCATTTCGCATCGGGGACCCATACTCTTACTGTAGGTCTTTTCGGCCTTTTAAGGCCGGGAGACAAAATGCTTTCTGCGACAGGTCTTCCCTATGATACTATAAGGAGCGTCATAGGCATCGAGGGCGACGCGGACGGTTCTCTGAAGGATTACGGGATCGGTTTCCTGAGGACTGATCTGACGGATGCGGGAAAGATAGACATACCCCGGGTAATGGATGCGCTTGAAAAAGACGATACAGTGAAGGTGCTTTATCTGCAGAGGTCCAGGGGATACGAAATAAGGCCTTCGATATCCGTGAGTGAGATGGAAGAGCTGTTTTCAGAGGTAAAAGCTTCATTCCCTGACATCTGTATAGTTGTTGACAACTGCTACGGGGAATTCACTGAAGAGAGGGAGCCCTCTGAGGTTGGTGCCGATATCATTATGGGGTCTCTCATAAAAAATCCCGGGGCAGGACTGGCGCCTTCCGGAGGATACATCGCAGGCAGGAAAAAATATGTGGACAGGATAGCCGGAAGATTCACCTCCCCCGGTATAGGGACCGAGATAGGTTCATATAACGGCAGTTATCTTCCTTTTTACCAGGGAATATATCTTGCGCCGCATATAGTTAGAGAAGCTTTAAAAGGAGCCGTGCTTGCCTCGGGGGCAATGGAAAAAGCCGGGTTCGGAGTGTTTCCGAAGTATGATGCAGACAGGACTGACATCACACAGGCCATTATATTCGATACCGAGGAAGAGCTTACGGCTTTTGTCAGAGCTGTACAGAAGGCTTCGCCGATCGACAGCAGTGTGGTACCGTATGCCTGGGACATGCCAGGATATGCTGACAAAGTGATCATGGCAGCCGGTACGTTCATACAGGGTGCTTCCATAGAGCTTTCGGCAGACGGTCCTATCCGTCCCCCGTATACCGCATATATGCAGGGCGGGATGATATACGAGAATGTGAAGCTTGCAGTAAGGTTCGCTCTGGAGGATCTTGCAGGATGAAGCTCATCTATACAGCCAACTGCGGCGTGATAATAGAAGGAGAAAAGTCAACGATCTCTATTGACGCTCTGCACGACCATGAGGAAAAGCCTTTTTCAACGGTGCCCGGGCCTGTTATAGACAGGATCATGAACGGCACCAGAATAGATGTCATGTTCTATACCCATCTGCACAGGGACCATTTCAGCAGGGAGCTGAACAGGGAATATATAAACAGGTATCATCCGGAAACGATAATGCAGGAAGATGAGCTTGCAACGATAGGGCTCTCAGGCGATAAGGGAAGGATATCCATAAACAGGTTCGGCCTTGAGGCGGACTATAAAAGGCTGACCCACAGCGGCGACAGATATAAGGATGTTTTAAACTACGGCTTTTATATAGTGTTTGAGGGGGTAAGCTTCCTTACCCTGGGCGACGGAGCAGTATCCGCTGAGGGCATCGATGAGCTGACAGGGGGAAGAAGATGCGACTTTGCGCTGATCAATTTCCCTTTTTATACGCTGGCGGAAGGAAGAAGGATCATAGGCGGGCTGATAAACCCAAAAGCGGCAATCATCCAGCATCTTCCGTTTGAGAAGGATGACAGATTCCAGTACCGCCGTGCACTTGAAAAGAGGATCGGCTATCCGGGGCTTCCGGAAGTCAAGGCAGTGCTGACGGAACCGATGCAGACGGTCCTGCTGTGAAACATAAAATGCAAAAAAACAGATGTTCGGGCATCTGTTTTTTTAACCGAAATTATGTCTGTAAAAAGGCAGTGAATTCTGTCCGTGTAAGGCTGTTCAGCCTTCAAACGAAGAATACACAGAGTCAAGAAAATCTGCGATAGACCTGTCGTCAGCCTGCTTTATCAGATAGAAATGTCTTCCGTTACTGTCGGGAACGAATTCGTCGCTTCCGTCATCATTTACCTTAAACCAGCCGGGCTCAGACACTCTGTAGAAGTCTTCATCTGCAGTGAACGCAAAATGGACTGTCGTAGGATCCCAGCTCATGCGCTTCATCTTTCCGTCTGTGTACAGGTAATATGCTGCTTTTATAGGATTATGTTCAAATCCTGAAGGATCATCAAATCCGGACATAACTGTTTCCCCGACTTCAAAATTGGAACATATTATCGGCCCTTTGTATTCATTGAAAAAATACTGTGAAGAGGCAGCGTCGCAGAACACATTATATTCTCTTCCCGAGGGAACGCACTGGGCCATAGAGACGACTGCGCTGACTTTTCTGTTGAAAAGCGAGGGGTCGTTCCTGAGTGCTTCAGCAACGGTGTTGAACTGCCCTATGGTGATTATGACTATACTGTCATCTTCTGCTCCCTTAAGCAGTCTGCTGTATGCTTCAGAAGAGCTACTTACCTTCAAGGAGCCGTTCATGAACCTTTCCGACAGATTTTCTGATATGAATCTGTTGAATTTCATGTGCTCCTCTCCGTCAAGAAATCCTTTTCCCTGATACTGAGCTATCTCTGTCTCACCGAATCCGCAGAAACTGTTTATAGCATCCAGGGTTCCGTTCCCGTATATGTTTGAAGTACAATTGACGGTCATCAAGATCTTCACGGAATACTTTCTGGCAAAATAAAACATGACGGCAAGCGCGCCTGCGTCATCACAGTCCGGCCCTATATCAGTATCCAGTATGACATGTTTTTTTGAATCCTTCAGAGGTGTATACATTTTTTCTCCTGATATATATGTCATTTTTCCTGCTGATCGTCAAGCATCAGCTTATATTCGACAGAGTCTCTTAATGCGATAAAGCTGGCATCTATTATGTCGTTGGATACACCGATGGTCGACCAGCTGTGCACACCGTCGCTTGATTCGATAAGGACGCGGACTGCGGCTGCTGTTGTTGCATCGCTTTCAAGAACGCGTACCTTGAAGTCGGTCAGATGCATTTCCTTAAGGCGCGGATAAAAGCGGGTAAGAGCCTTCCTTAAAGCCAGGTCGAGAGCATTGACAGGTCCGTTGCCTTCCGCCGCTGTTATCTCGCTCTCCCCGTTGACGTTAACTTTCATTATTGCTGCCGCAGGATACTGTGTTGCAGAGGAAGCTGTTTCACCGACGGTCTTATAATAGTCGAGGTCGAAATACTTTGATATGATCCCCAGCTTTCTCCTGATGATAAGCTCGAAAGACGCCTCAGCTCCTTCGTACTGATATCCCTTCATTTCCCTCAGCTTCAGCTCCTCGATAAGATCTACCACTACGGGGCTGTCGCGGGTCAGGTCAGGGTCGATACTGTGTATCATGCTCATAAGCGTGCTCTTTCCTGACATCTCGCTTATAAGGAAGCGCCGCTGATTGCCTACGAGAGACGGATCTATATGTTCGAATGAAGAGCTGTTCTTGCTGACAGCGTCTATATGCATCCCGCCTTTGTGGGCAAAAGCACTGCGCCCTATATACGGGCGTGAGCTTGGCAGGGCATAGTTGGCTATATCCGCGATCCGCCTTGCGGTGACGGTTAAAAGGGGAAGGCAGGAATCAGGTATGCACTCTGTCCCCTGCTTCAGCTGAAGATTGGGGATTATCGTCGAAAGGTTCGCGTTACCGCATCTTTCACCGAAACCGAGGAAGGTGCCCTGTATATGGCCTGCGCCGGCTCGGACGGCATACATGCTGTTTGCTACGGCCAGACCGCAGTCGTTATGGCAGTGGATACCGATCTCCTTTGACGGAAAAGCGGATTTTACCTTTTTCACTACAGCTTCTATATCTGAGGTGAATGTCCCGCCGTTGGTATCGCATAGACATAATATATCGGCATTGGCTGCAGCCCTGAGGGCAGACAGCGCATATTCCTCGTTGCTTTTAAAACCGTCAAAGAAGTGCTCGGCGTCGAAGATCACGTATTTGCCTAAAGACTTGAGATGATCGACGCTGTCCTTTATCATATTGAGATTTTCCTCCGGAGAGGTGTTGAGTATCTCTATCACCTGATCAAGGGAGGCTTTGCCTACGATCGATACGGCTTCAGTACCGGCGTCTGCAAGGGCCCTGATGCCCCAGTCGCTTTCAACAGAGACATTCCTTCTCCTTGTGCTTCCGAATGCGCAGATCTTTGAGTGTCTCAGTTTCCTGTTCTTAAGTTCGGCAAAAAGATCCGCGTCCTTTGGATTGGAGGCGGGATTGCCGGCTTCGATGAAATCAACACCGACACTGTCCAGCAGCATTATTATTTTCAGTTTGTCATCCTCTGACAGGGATATGCCCTCGCCCTGGGCACCGTCTCTCAGAGTGGAATCAAGTATCGTTATTTTCATTTTTTCTGGGTCTTGGTACTGCGCCAAGCGTTATGAGTTTGTTTATAGCGTTAAGATATGCGTCTATCGAGCTTTCAAGGATATCTGTCGAAAGGCCTCTTCCCATGACTGTCCGTTTTCCGGCTTTCACTCTTACGGACACTTCACCTAAAGCGTCGCCGCCTTCGGATACGGATCTTATCGAATAGTCCTCAAGGGCAAGAGAAATGCCGAGTATCCTGCCTATGGCCTCATATGAGGCGAAGATAGGACCGTCTCCGGTGGCAACATCCTCAAATATCTGTCCGAATTCATCCTTCAGCCTTATTATGGAAGTCGATCTTATGGTGTTGCCGCTGTTTATGACGAACCTGTCGAGATTGTAGTATCTTCTTGTATTTGTCTTGTTCTCGATCATGGCCTCTATATCGAAATCGGTGACCTCGTGTTTTTTCTCGGCGAGCGCCTTGAAATCCTCGAACAGCTGCTGGAGCATCTGCTCAGGAAGATCATATCCCAGCTCGCTGACTCTCTGATAAAAGGCGTGGCTTCCCGAGTGCTTCCCGAAAACAAGAGGATCGCGCTTCATTCCGATGGATTCGGGTGTCATGATCTCATATGTCTGTCTGTTTGCCATGACGCCGTGCTGATGGATGCCGCTTTCATGCTTGAATGCGTTTGCACCTACGACAGGCTTGTTCGGAGGGATGCTCATCCCTATGATCCTTGACAGCATTGAGGAGGTCCTGTAGATCTGTCCTATATTGATATCTGTGTGGACCAGGAAGTGGTCGGGCCTGGTATTGAGAGACATAACTATCTCTTCAAGAGATGCGTTGCCGGCTCTTTCCCCTATCCCGTTCACCGTACAGTCTATCTGATCGACGCCGGCCTCTATGCATGCAAGCGAATTGGCGACGGCCATGCCGAGATCGTTATGGCAGTGGAAACCGAGCCTTACGTTCTCTATGCCGTTCACTCTTCCTTTCAGGGCATGTATGATCCTTCTGAGATCTTCGGGCATCGCATAGCCTACGGTATCCGCAAAGTTAATAATATCGGCCCCTGCCTCTATCGCGGTTTCCGCGGCGCGGCAAAGGAAGTCCAGATCCGAACGGCTGGCATCCTCACATGAGAACTGTACCATGGGAGCGTACTTTTTGGCATATGAGATGCTGTCGAAGATGCTGTTCAGCACTTCCTCGGGTTCCATTCTCAGCTTATATCTCATATGAAGGTCAGAAGTGGCTATGAATATATGTATAAGGGGATGCTGAGCTTTTTTAAGAGCGTTCAGAGCGCTGTCGATATCTCCTCTTACCGCGCGGCAGAGCGCAGCGACGGTACGGCTTTTTACGGCCTGGGATATAAGGGAGACCGCCTCAAAGTCATTGGCGTTCGAAACAGGGAAACCTGCCTCGATAATGTCTACGCCGAGCCTGTCCAGCTGTCTTGCCATGGTGAGCTTTTCCTGTGCGTTCATGCTGCAGCCGGGCGTCTGCTCCCCGTCTCTTAAAGTTGTATCGAAAATATATATCTTTTTGCTGTATTCCATTTTCTGACCGCTTTTTATGTTATTCTCAGCCCGATTATATCATGAGGACAGTTGTTTTAAAATCCCCGCATGAAAATATGCAGGCCCTTGGACCATGGACGGCAGCATGGTATATGATATTATTCGCTTTATGTGGTATATTCTTTAAAGAAGTAATGATAAGCGTAAGGCAGATCGGAGGAAACTGTATGAGCGGAAAATTATCTTCATATACGAGAATACTGAGACCGGTGATCGTGACAGTTATGGTCCTTTTGATGATGCTTCCGGCATCCTGTCTGAGCGTAGGGACTTATAACTACAGATACAAGAATTCCGGAAGATATTCTTACGGCGGAGCGAGGCTGGATAAAAGATTCGATAATATAGATATAGACTGGATCAGCGGTACGGTCACGGTAAAAGCTTACAGCGGAAATACCGTAGTGATCTCTGAAGAGGCAGGTCATGACCTTTCCCCTGAGATGCAGGTCCATTATTTTGCCGATGGGAACGATCTGAGTATAAAGTTCATGAGGGCAGGAAGAAGGAAGATCACTGAACTCAGGAAAGACCTGACTGTCATGGTGCCTGGATATATGCTGGAACAGCTAAGGGTCACAGTGATCTCTTCTGATATAGATATAGAGGGAACAGAGAACGAGACTCTGGAAGTGAGTTCCGTATCAGGAGATATACGTCTTGCTGATGTGAGATCGGAGAAAGGCTGTAAGCTTGAGAGCGTATCGGGCGATATCACTGCTGAAAGATCCGCATTCAGAAAAATCGAGATGGATACTGTATCCGGGAACACGGAGATCATATCGGGATCCGGAGCGGAGATCTCTGTCAACACGACAAGCGGAAACATAACGGTAAAAGCCGATATGCCGGCCGATAAGACCGATATAGATACGATATCTGGGGATGTCCTGTTCTATGTGAAAGGCGATGAAGATATGGCTTTCAGGTTTGAGAGCGTCAGCGGAAGCTTTGAAACGGATGTGCCTATGACCATGTCAGGTGACAGGATGATAATGGGAAGAGGGCGGAAAACAGCCGAGATATCGAGTATATCAGGAGATCTGTCTGTGAAGGCAGGGTGAGCGTGTAAAGAGGGGCTTCGTGTGAGAGACGAGGGATTTGACAGATCTGTTGAGAGGATCGTAGGGATTGAAAGATCCAGATATCTGATAGGGACCTTGTCTGAGAAGACTCTGCATGCGGTCCTGAAGGATTTCTATTCTTCCTCTGAAGAAGAGCAGGAGGTCAGGATCGGAAGGCTGTATGCCGATGTACTAAAGGGAAATGATATTTTTGAGATCCAGACCAGGTCTTTTAACAGCTTAAGAAAGAAGCTGGATGTGTTTCTTGAGGATCATGATGTTACAGTCATATATCCGATCGCAAAGATCAAATGGATAAGCTGGATCGACCCGGTGACAGGAGAGCTCACCGACAGGAGGAAAAGCCCGAAGACAGGAAGCAGATTCGATGCTTTCAGAGAGCTCTACAGGATCAAGCCTTATCTTTCAAGCAAAAAGCTGCACATAAAGCTGGTTCTGCTGGAACTTACAGAATACAGGATGTTAAACGGGTGGAGCGCTGACAGGAAAAGAGGTTCAGTACGGTTTGACAGGGTCCCTGACAGTTTTATGGAGGAGATAGATATCAGGACACAGAGTGACTATTTGCGCCTTGTCCCTGACAGCCTTCTTAATAAGGATTTCGGAGTGTCGGATTTTTCAAAAGAAGCCCGCATCTCAAAGGGTTCGGCTTCAATGGCGGTGAACATCCTCTGCTTCCTCGATATCATAACCAGAGTCGGTAAAAACGGAAGGGCATATGTTTACAGGGTGAAAAGCATATAAAAAGACCAGCAGGTGTGCCGGTCTTTTTTGAATGTGTTTAATTAATATAGATCACATATCGGTAAAAACAGCTTCTTCTGTCGTCTGTTTCGGATAGGCGAATTTACCGCCTATATTTCCGTCGATGCCGTTGTACCAGTTTCCGGTGATCTCGTTTATCACATGGAGCTTATCGCCTTTCTCTTCCATTTCAAACAGAAGCATGCGCTTTCTGATATGCGTATTGGGGCAGTGCATTGACATCATCAGTTTTCCGTCAAATGTCTTAAACAGCATAGCGTGACCGCCGTCAAGGGCGTAAAGAGGCTTTTCTTCCTGTTTCCAGGGGCCCATTATATCGCCGCTGAGGCTGGTCGCATATCCGACCGTGTATCCGCCGTATGAGAAACTGCTCCACAGCATTATGAGGGTCCCGTTCTTCATCCTGTGAAGGAAGGGACCGTCGGTTACATGACCGTCTTCACCCAGCTTGCCAGTCCAGGGAGCGTCGCTGGCCCTGAAAAGGATGACGGGTTTCCCGTCGGCGGCCGAAAGATCGTCCTTCATGGGTACTGCGCATATCTGTCCGTCATACACCTGCAGCCATTCATGGCAGAATACCATCCAGGGACGGCCTCTCCTGTCCTGATAAAGAGTCCCGTCAAGGCACTGCCAGTTTTTAGGAGTTACGGGAGTATTGGAAAGCGGCAGGAACGGCCCCAGCGGAGAATCCGATACGAGACACTGGCATGCTCTGAATTTCCCTTCCGCCCTGAAGGAGGATATAAGATAGTATTTGCCCTTGTAGTAATGGCATTCCGGTGCCCAGTAGTCAAGATCCGCCCAGAAATCGTCAGGCTTGTCAAACACAAGTATCGGCCTGCTCCAGTGTATAAGGTCAGGGCTCTCCATGGCATAAAAGGTCGCTCCGAGCTTAACCTCCGGGAATTTTGACGGGTCGAACATGCGTGCATAGATGTAATACTTTTTTGTGTCGGGTGATGCCAGGACACACGGATCGCTGATCATTATGTCTCTGACGTGAACTGAATACTTCTCGTCCATTTTCTTTTTCCTTTCATGTGAGAACAGCCGTTACGTTTAATACTTTATGATTATGTATCGATGATTCCGATGACTCAATTATAACACAGGCGCTATGTATGCAACAGCGTACATTTGTCAGCGGCTGCCGCCTTTTTTAGCAGCCGCGTGGATAGCCTCTATGAGCAGCCGCAGGGCGTTGTTTGCGGCTGTGATGCGTATGAATGACCGCTCATTCTCACGGCCGCGGGACAGCATCAGTCTTTCCGCTTTTTTGTAATGCTCGGAATCGACAGCTATATATACCAGACCCACAGGCTTTTCCGCGCTTCCTCCGCCCGGGCCGGCGATCCCTGTCACGCTGATCCCGAAATCAGCGCCTGACAGCTCTCTTACTCCTTTTGCCATCTCTTTGGCGGTTTCTTCCGAAACTGCGCCGAACTGCTTCAGTGTTAAGGGGCTGACTCCAAGCAGCTTTTCCTTCATTTCGTTTGAATAGGTGCAGACCCCGCATCCGAACACCTCGGATGCACCCGGGATGTTCGTGATACGCTGGCTTATTCCGCCGCCGGTACAGCTTTCGGCTGTTGCCGCAGTAAGTCCGTGTTCCCTAAGGAGCTGAACCGCCGCGTTTTCAAGCGTGCCGACGTCTATTCCGTAAATATAATCCGAAAAAATCTTTCTTATATCCTCTATTACAGGCTCGATCATCAAAGAGGCTTCTTCTTCATTTTTAGCTGAAGCCGTGATCCTCAGCTGGACCTCTCCGGTCTTGGCATACGGTGCTACGGTCGGGTTCGTATGCGACAGCATGTAATCCTTCAGTACTGACTCGACATAGGATTCCCCGACTCCTATGATGTGTACTGTCCTTGAGAAGATCACGTGATCGGTCATCTTTTTAAGATAAGGTACTACGGACCGCGTCATCATGGGTTCCATCTCAAGAGGCGGACCGGGAAGAAGTATCGCGGTCTTTTTGCCGTCGCTGACAGCCAGGCCCGGGGCGGTCCCGTTATAATTATGGAATACAGTGGCGCCTTCGGGCATATAAGCCTGCTTTACGTTGTTTTCTGTCATGGGACGGCCTGAATGCATTTTAGAAAAATACTGTTTGATGGATTCCAGGGATTCGGTGTCAAGATACATCTTCTTTCCGAAGTATTCCGCAACGGTCTCTTTTGTAAGGTCATCATATGTAGGCCCGAGACCTCCCGTCATGATGACGAGGTCAGATCTTTCAAATGCTATCCGCAGCGCGTCCCTGAGCCTTGCGGGGTTGTCCCCGACAACGCTCTGATTGAATACGTCTATACCGAGCTTTGCGAGCTCACGTGCTGCAAATGCAGCGTTGGTATTTATGATATCGCCGAGCAGAAGTTCGGTGCCTACACATAGGATCTCAGCTCTCATAATTCTAAATCTCTCCTTGTATCAACATGGTAAAACTGTCTGTTCATAAAAAGCACTGCTCTGCAGTGCTTTTTATCAGCTCATGATAAGATACTGGTTGATGAACAGATCGATATCACCGTCCATAACAGCCTGTATATTTCCGGTCTCTGCGTTGGTCCTGTGATCTTTGACAAGAGTATACGGCTGGAAAACATATGAGCGGATCTGGCTTCCCCATTCTATCTTTTTCAGCTCGCCCTTTATATCGGCGATCTGAGCAAGCCTCTCCTGTTCATGCAGTTCGGCAAGCTTTGCCCTCAGCATACCCATGGCGGTCTCTCTGTTCTGGATCTGTGATCTTTCAGTCTGACAGGAGACTACGATCCCGGTAGGGATGTGCGTGATCCTTACAGCACTCTCCGTCTTATTTATATGCTGGCCGCCTGCGCCCGAGCTCCTGTAAGTATCCACTGAAAGGTCTTCGGGGCGGATCTCTATGTCGCTCTCGTCATCGGCTATCTGAGGCATCACGTCAAGGGAAGCAAATGAAGTGTGCCTTCTTGCGTTTGCGTCAAAAGGCGAGATCCTTACAAGTCTGTGTACGCCTTTCTCGGATCTGAGGAATCCGTACGCATTAAGGCCCTCAACGAGGAAAGTGACGCTCTTGATCCCGGCCTCCTCTCCGTCAAGGAAATCGAGTACTTTAACGGAGTACTTATGCCTTTCAGCCCATCTCGTATACATTCTGTACAGCATAGAGGTCCAGTCCTGGGCTTCTGTTCCGCCTGCACCGGCATGAAGAGAGAGGATGGCGTTGTTTGAATCATAGGGACCTGAAAGCAGTGCTTCAAGCCTGAATTCTTCAGTGCCCTTGTAGAAGGAATCCAGTTCCTGGACTATTTCATCCTCAAGGCTCTCATCGTTTTCCTCAAGATACATCTCTATATATGTATCTATATCATCGGACTGCTGGCTCAGCCTGTCGAAATGCTTTACCTTCGCTTCAACAGGCTTTATCTCACGTGTTACCTTGTTGGCAGCCTCCACGTCGTTCCAGAAGTCAGGGGCTTCCATCTTTTTATGCAGTTCTTCAAGCTTTGCCCTAAGTTCAGGCAGGTCAAAGTGAATCACCTGCCTCTTTCAGCATCGTCTGGGCTTCAGCAAGCTTAGCCCGGATCTCTTCCATCTCAAGCATATGAATTCTCCTCGTATTATAGTGTCATAGCCTTTTCTTTACCTTTTCTACAGGTTAGGCTATGCTGTTGAAGATGTTGTGGATTGACTTTTTTCTCCTACCGCATAGACGGTTTAAACAAGGCTTCAACCACAGCCTCTTTGTCTC
>JAFWWA010000029.1 GCA_017523755.1 Christensenellaceae bacterium
CATTATATATATTTGTTTTCGAAAGACCCGTTGACACAGGCGGGTCTTCTGTGTTAATATCATTTGGCGAACCGCTCAGGCAGGGCTTTGAAATCCCGGAAAAACGGGTGCCCGTACTGGCGAGACTGTGATTAGGAGGAAGCAGAATGTACGCGATTATTAAGACTGGCGGAAAGCAGTACAAAGTCGAGGAAGGCAGATTCGTTGATATCGAAAAGATAACAGGGAAAGCTGTCGGAGATGAAGTAAGCTTTGATGCTCTTATGGTGGTCAACGGAGATGACGTCAGGATAGGCAATCCCTTGGTTAAGGGCGTATCCGTAAAAGGCGAGATTATCGACGAAAGAAAAGCAAAGAAAGTCATCACTTTCAAACTTATCCCGAAGACCAACAGCCGCAGAAAAAAAGGTCACAGACAGCCGTTTATGAGAGTTAAGATCAATTCCATCGGCTAAATCACTCAAAAGCAGAAAAAGGACGGTCAATAAATATGGCACATAAAAAAGGTATGGGAAGCACGAAAAACGGTCGTGACAGCATATCAAAGCGTCTCGGAGTCAAAAAGTCCGACGGGCAGGCTGTTATATCCGGAAATATTCTCGTCCGTCAGAGAGGAACGAAGATCCATCCCGGCACGAATGTTATGATCGGCGGAGATGATACACTGTTTGCTGTAGCAGACGGGATCGTTCGTTATGAGCGTATGGGAAAAGACAAGACAAAGTGCAGTGTTTACACAGAGTAATAGTATTCGATATCAACTGTTAGAAGCCGCTGTTTTCAGTGGCTTTTTATTTTAGGTGACCAGCCATGATAAGAACAGAGCTAACAGGAAGTAAGATCAATATCACCGGAGAGCCCATCGAGGCGTCCGTTATATACGACTGCGGTCAGTGCTTCAGATTCGACCCCGTTGACGACAGGATCTTCAAAGGTATAGTACAGGGGCGCATCCTATATTCGAAAACAGAAGGCGACACTTTCACTGTCTGGCCCGTATCACCTGAGGATACAGGCTTCATCCGCAGCTTCTACGATCTCGACTTCGATTATACCGAAGCGGATAAAAAACTGTGCAGCGATGAAGTGCTAAGAAAGGCTATCCCCTTCTCGCGCGGGATGAGGATACTCAGGCAGGATCCTTTTGAAACCATAATTTCATTTATCATTTCGGCAAACAACAATATAAAGCGCATAAAAGGCATCATAAACCGTCTTTGTGAAAAATGCGGGGACAAGATAAGCGGCTCCGACTATGCCTTCCCCTCGCCTTCCCGTCTGGCATCGCTGACTGAAAACGAGATCTTTCAGTGCGGGACCGGATACAGGGCTCCGTATATATACAGGACCGTAAGGGATATCCTCGACGGATTCCCCATAAGCGAACTGTATTCATTTGACTACCCCGACGCCAGAAAAAAGCTCATGTCGCTCATGGGCATAGGGCCAAAAGTAGCTGACTGCATACTGCTCTTCAGCTTTGGAAAAAGAGAGGCTTTCCCAAAGGACACATGGATAAAAAAGGTGCTTCTCTCCCTTTACGGCTTTGAGCCAAAAAACGACAGGGATCTAACGGAATTCGTTAAGAAAACTTTCCCCGAATTTGCGGGGCTCGCTCAGCAGTACCTCTTCAACTACGCAAGGCAGAACGGTATTATCTGAGTATACATCAGGTCTATCAGGGCTTCCGGTCCCTGGCCCGTATCAGTTTTCCAAATAGTCTTCAGGCAATAAATTCTATGTTGTAAAGAACAGGTGTCACATCTGTAAATCATTGATTCTCTTCATATTATTTATTGCTTTTTATATGCTTAAAATGTAGAATTTATATGTATAAATATAAGGGGGCAGGCATGGGAAAATCATTAGCATACAAGATAATCGAGGAGCATCTGGTCTCTGGGACCATGAAACCGGGAGAAGAGATCTCCATAAGGATAGACTATACACTTACACAGGATTCCACAGGGACAATGGCATATCTCCAGTTCGAAGCAATGGGGATACCGAGAGTCAGGACAAAAAAGTCACTTGCATATATAGATCATAACATACTCCAGTCGGGGCCTGAAAACGCCGACGATCACAAATACATCTCCACAGTCGCAAAGAAGCACGGCATATATTTCTCAAGACCCGGAAACGGCATCTGCCATCAGGTCAATCTTGAGAGATTCGGTGTGCCCGGAGCTACGCTTCTGGGATCAGACAGCCATACTCCCACGGGTGGCGGCATAGGGATGATAGCCATAGGCGCAGGAGGGCTCGATGTTGCCGTCGCCATGGGAGGAGGAGCATACTATCTAAGTATGCCAAGGATAGTCGAGATGAAGCTCAAAGGTGAGCTTAAGCTTGGCGTTTCCGCCAAGGACGTCATACTCGAGATATTAAGGATGCTGTCCGTTAAGGGCGGAGTCGGAAAGATCATAGAGTTCACGGGGGAAGGAGTAAAATCACTGGGAGTTCCCGACAGGGCTACCATAACCAACATGGGGACCGAGCTCGGCGCTACCACGTCCATTTTCCCAAGTGACGAGATAACCCGCGATTTTTTAAGATCGCAGGGCCGAGAGAACGATTTCATCCCTCTCTCTGCAGATCCCGATGCATATTATGACGAGCATCTGGAGCTTGACCTGAGCAGTATAGAGCCTCTTGCCGCATGTCCCCATATGCCCGACCAGGTGAAATCTCTTGACGAGATAGGACATATCAAGGTGGATCAGGTGTTTATCGGCAGCTGCACAAACTCATCATATAAGGATATGATGAGGGCAGCAGCAATACTTAAGGGACATACCGTTGCTGAAGACGTCAGTCTTGTAATAGGCCCCGGATCGAAACAGGTACTTAAAATGCTCGCGGAAAACGGAGCTCTTGCCGATATGATAGACGCCGGCGCAAGGATCCTGGAATGCGGATGCGGTCCGTGCATAGGTATGGGCCAGTCTCCGAAAACGAACGGTGTCTCGTTAAGGACCAGCAACCGGAACTTCTACGCCAGAAGCGGAACTGCCAGTGCAGGAGTATACCTGGTAAGTCCCGAGACCGCCGCAGCCTCCGCTCTTAAAGGGTATCTGTGTCCCGCGTCCGAGGTGTTAAGCGACATGTCTGTCCTCGACATCGAGATGCCTGATATCTTCTATGTGAACGACAACATGATAGTGGAACCCGCTCCCGAAGGAAATGACGTCGAAGTCGTCCGCGGGCCGAATATAAAGGAATTCCCGATAAACCATGCGCTGAACGAAAAAGTAACAGGCGAGGTCCTTCTTAAGATGGAGGACAACATTACGACAGATCATATCATGCCTTCAAACGCAAAGCTTCTCCCGTACAGGTCAAACGTGCCTTATCTGTCGGATTACTGTCTTACACCTGTCGATGCTTCTTTCCCGGCAAGGGCAAAAGAGCTTGGCGGAGGCATCCTTGTGGCCGGACAGAATTACGGTCAGGGATCATCCCGCGAGCATGCGGCTCTCGTGCCTCTCTATCTCGGTATCAAAGCCGTTATTTCAAAGAGTTTTGCAAGGATACACGCTTCAAATCTTATAAACTCCGGAATACTTCCTCTGACTTTCAAGGATGAGTCGGATTATGAAAAGATATCTCAGGGAGACAATCTCGAGATCTGTGATGCCGTAAGAAAAGTAAAGGGAGATATCCCTTTCACTGTTCTCGACAAAACTTCCGGGTATGAATTTGAGGTCGAACTTAATATATCTGCCCGTCTTCGCGGGATAATACTTGCCGGCGGACTGCTGAACTACACAAGGGAACGTTCCGGGCAGTGAGCCAAAAACCTGCCGACATCCCGGTCAGTGAAACCAATATATGGATATCATCGTCTTTTTTAAGAGACATCATTTGATCAATAGATCCGGAGACTGATTATGAACAGAAACAGTAATAAAAGCTCTTCCGTTAACAGACGGCGTATAAAAAACAATTATAAACGGATGCATGATGCATCAGAAAACCGGCCTGCTTCAAAAGGATCATCAGTCAGTTCAGGAAAAAAAGCTGCAGCCTCTGCTTCAAAAACCGGCGGCAGATTTGTTACAGGAATTGCTTCTTCACTGGGTAAGGGCATAGCTTCAGTAAGATCATTCTTTAAATGGATACCTCTTTTTAAAAACAAAAGAATACCCTGGAAGGCGATCGGGCTTGGAGCATTGGTCATTCTGGTAGTAGGCGGCATAATCATCGCCGTATCGGGCAAGCCAAAAAAACAGGAAGATGTTCCTGTTCCATCCGATACTGTCGTTTCCGACGACCACGTCATAGAAGAAAACGTATATCTCAATAAGACCGCGCTTAAGGGCATGACGCTTGGTGAAGCCAAGGAAGTCATAAAAGAGAGAGCCGGTCTTATAAGGGATTCTTTCAAGGTCCTTTATGCCGTTGACGGAAAAGAATATCCGATCACAGGCGAGGAGCTCGGTCTCACGACAAATGTCGATGACATAATAAGCAGGTTAAGCACATTCTCTTTTGAAAACGCAGATAAGACCTCCTCTTCCGCAGGCGGGACCGACTATATCTATGATCTGAAACTGATAGCGAATAAAACAAAAGTCGGTGAAGTCGTCAGTCATACCACTTCAAAATTCAACGAAACACCTGTAGACGCAAAAGTCGAAGTCAAAAAATCCGAAGATGAGGACAAGCTTCAGACTTCGGGAAAAGTTCAGTATACCGAAAGCAGGAACGGCTGCAGGATCAATACCGATGCTCTTTCGGAGCAGGTCTTAAAGTCGATAGAGAACGGAGACAGCGGAAGAGTCATCAGGGCAGAGAAAATAATACTCGAGCCGGACATAAAGCTCTCCGATATCGAAAACTCGCTTTCCAAGATGGCTTCATATTCGACCCAGTTCAAGGACAGCAATGCAAACAGATGCTATAACGTCTGGAAGATGGCGACCGTTGTGAACGGCATAAGACTTGCGCCTGGAGAAGAATGGTCCATTAACGAACATGCCGGCCCCAGATATGAGAAATACGGCTGGAAAGAAGCCGCGGGCATCATAGACGGAGCATATACCGAGCAGTTCGGCGGTGGGATATGTCAGGTCTCAAGCACACTTTACAACGCTATAGTCAGGGCGGAACTGACCATTCTCAGGCGTTCACACCACAGCTGGCCTGTCGCCTACGTTCCTGTTGGCATGGACGCCACAATTTCGACCGGTGATCCCGATCTTGTCTTCTCGAATCCCTACGATGTTCCTATCTTCATCATAGTCAACTGCGATGCAAAATATGACAAGAAGATCACCGTCACGGTATACGGGCCGAAGAGAGACTACAAGGTCGATGTTAAGACCAATGAAGTTTCAAACGAACCTCCTGCGGAAACCGTAGTGATGAAGCTTGATCCTTCGCTCTCCCCCGGTCAGCAGGTAACCGTCAAGCAGAGAAAGAACAAGATAGTAGTGGAAGCCTGGATCTACAAATATGATCTCAACACAAATCAGCAGATCGGAGATCCGGTGCTGCTTCATACCGATACCTACCGTGCCATGGTCGGCGAGATCCATTACGGTCCTTCGGCAACAGCAAAGACCCCTGCTACAAAGAAGCCTGAAGCCTCTCCGACATCGGAAAGCACTCCGATTCCAAGCCTTCCTCCGGCTGAGCCCGGCGGTGAAGATAACGGCTGATCAGAACGTACAGGCCGCCCTGAAAAACATCATCAGGACGGCCTTAAAACTGCCCGTCAAAATGCCGATTATCAGCGCAGAAAGTGTTGACAAACACGATGTTTTCTTATAGAATCTGTAATTGGGCGTATGCTTTGGTCTATGCGGGCGTAGCTCAATGGCAGAGCGTTAGCTTCCCAAGCTAATAACGAGGGTTCGATTCCCTTCACCCGCTCCAGAACGCCGAAGCATAGCTGACAAGCATAATTTTATAGAATAAAAAGGTTTCAGGAGGAAACAAATGGCAAAGCAGGTATTCAACAGAACAAAGCCGCATGTCAACATCGGAACGATCGGACATGTTGACCATGGCAAGACGACACTGACAGCAGCAATCACGATGGTACTGGCAGCAGCACAGATAGGAAACACGAAAGGTC
>JAFWWA010000002.1 GCA_017523755.1 Christensenellaceae bacterium
AAAGAGCCTGGAAGAACATGGGATCCGTCAAAGCATGTCCAGGAAAGGCAACAGTATGGACAATGGCCTGATGGAGAACTTCTTCGGGATACTGAAATGCGAGATGTTCTATGGACAGGAATCAAGATACAAAGATATTGATGAGTTGATGGCAGCCATTGATGAATATATTAGATACTACAACACAGAACGAATCAAGGTGAAACTGAAAGGACGAACTCCTTCTCAGTTCAGGAGTTCGTCCTTGTAAATAATTAATCTAAATGCGTGTCCAACTTTTGGGGTGCACTACATGTAAGAGCCCGGAACCTTTGATAGTTAATTGGGGTCAATCAAGTGAGATGATGACTTTTCTTATCCAGTTCCATGCTTTTGCGATACCCGGGATATAGACTCTTTCCTGTGTGCTGTGGACGTCTTCGGATGAAGCGCCGAAAACTACGGCCTGTATCTTTTTACCCGCAAGTTTTCCTCTTTCGATTATGGTGCCCGGTTCTACGCCTCCATGTGCCAGTATATGGCGGGGCTTAACTCCGTATTCCTTTTCGACCAGGGCAGAGTAGAGCTTTACAAGATTATTGTCGGGCTGATATTCCCATGCTAGTGACTTTCCTACGATCTCAAGATCCACATTGAAAGCTTTTGCAATATTTGTGATCTTTCTTATATATTCGTCGTGAAGGAAATCGGAATTGCTCCTGAACATGCATGTCAGAGTGATCTTTTCACCATCATCCTCGAGAACTCCCATGTTTGAAGAAGTTTTTGCACTTTCTTTTTTGGGACTGAAGAAATAGAATACACCGTTAAGACAGATATCCATAAATCTGATGAATCTGTCCTTCACACAGTCATTCATGATCTTTGAAGGCATATCTGCCGGTTTCAGGGATATATCCATATTGGGATCTGATGCAGAAAACTCGTTC
This sequence comes from Christensenellaceae bacterium, assembly GCA_017523755.1. Lineage (GTDB taxonomy): Bacteria > Bacillota > Clostridia > Christensenellales > Christensenellaceae > SIG371. The sequence continues at coordinate 930 of JAFWWA010000002.1, forward strand.
TCGATCTTAGCTGCGAGATCACTGAAGTATTCTTCAAAAGCCCTGGCTTTATCCTTATCTATAACTATAACGGCTTCCGCTTTTTCTGCTATGACGTTCGGCTTTGTTCCGCCGCTTGCACAGGATAATCCGAAGCTGAATTTCTCATTCAGATTTGCAAGGATTTCACCCAGCTGTTTGATCGCATTCCCGCCGAAATTGGTGATCACAAATGCGCTGTGCCCGCTGTTGATCCCGCTTACATTTATCTTATATGCCTTTTTGTTCCCGGGCTCTGATACCGGCTCTGATTCCTTCTTGAAAGTGTAGATATCGTCATGGCTGCCCGCGCAAGAAAGGAACATCTCGGTATAATCGTCACCGCCGTCAAGGTTAAGCAGATATTCGCCTTCAAATGACTCGGGATCGAGTTTTGAAGCTCCGATCATACCTACTTCCTCCTGAGTGGTAAATATGCACTGAAGGGCAGGATGCGGGACATCGTCGGAATCAAGTATGGCCAGCATGAGGGCAACGCCGTTTCCGTCATCTCCTCCTAAGGACGTACCGCGGGATTTGATATAATCACCGTCGATGTATATAGGAAGGGGATCCTTTAAAAAGTCATGATCAACGCCTTCATCCTTCACCGCGACCATGTCGATATGGGCCTGTAACATGATGGTCTTCCTGTTCTCATATCCTGGGGTGGCGGGCTTGAATATCATGACGTTGAGAGCGTCATCCTGTTTGTATCTGAGGCCTCTTTCCTTGGCAAAAGATACAAGCCAGTCTGAAAGCTCTTTCTCGTTATAGCTTCCGTGCGGTATACGTGTCAGTTCCTCAAAAAAGTGAAATACTTTTTTTGGTTCAAGATCCTTTAAAACATAATCCATAGTCTGCTCCTTATATGTCAAATCTTTATTTTGATCACAGCTTTTTTACCGTTTCCCAGAGCTCCGTCCTTTATGCAGGGCTTATGTCCGTCCCACGGGAAAAACACGGCAAACATGCCTTTATCGAGTTTAAGATAGGTCCCGGAGATCTGGTCCTTTGCATAAACACAGTCCCATTCAGGATTGTACTCTTCCCAGTCTTTTAACTCATCTAAGGGAATGCTTTCACAGGCTTCACCGGATATGATGCCTACCTGGATATCGGCATAGTTCCTGTGAGCTTCCCATTTGATTTTATCTGATGGCTTTAAAGCCGGGGTCTGGACCATACAGTATACGTTTTTGCCGTCAACTTCATAGCGGCCGTCGTCAAGCTGACTGAAATCAGTCTTACTGATGAATTCGGCTGCTGTTTTAAAATTTGCGCTGACGCCGGAATACTTGAGAATATTCTTCATTGAATCAAATATCATATGAGAGCTCCTTTTATTGATTTATTTAATTATACTATAAATAACCAGGTTTGATGCGTTCCTTAAAAAGAAAAAGCTTCTTCATGATTTTGAAGAAGCTCATTTCTGTTATGAATCTCAGAATTCGGTCGGTTTGTCGCCGGGACGTATAGCCTTGTGTGAAAGGTTGATCCTGTTCTGCTTGTCTATCTCGATGACTTTGACCATTATCTCATCTCCGACATTGACTACATCTTCGACTTTTTCGACACGTTTGTTGTCGAGCTTGGAGATGTGTACAAGACCCTCTTTTCCGGGAAGGAGTTCAACGAATGCGCCGAACTGCATTATCCTTGTAACTCTGCCTTTGTAGATCTCTCCGACCTTGACATCCTTTACGATGCCCATGATGATGTTCTTTGCCTTCTTTGCAGCTTCGTCATCAGGTGTGCTGATGAATACACGGCCGTCATCCTCGATATCGATCTTGACGCCTGTATCGGCGATGATCTTATTGATGGTCTTGCCGCCGGATCCGATGACCTCTCTGATCTTATCGGGATCGATCGTGAACTGTATGATCTTGGGAGCATACTTAGAAAGCTCTTTTCTGGGTTCGGAGATGACTTTGTTCATCTCGCCCATGATATGCATCCTTCCTTCGTTTGCCTGAGCAAGGGCACGCTCAAGAATCTCTCTGTCGATACCTTTGATCTTGATATCCATCTGGATGGCAGTGATACCGTCTTTTGTTCCGGCTACTTTGAAGTCCATATCGCCGAAGAAGTCTTCGAGACCCTGTATATCTGTAAGGATAGTGATCTCGCCTGTCTCTTCATCCTTGATAAGACCCATAGCGCAGCCTGCGACTACTTTTTTCAAGGGAACGCCTGCATCCATAAGAGCCATCGAGCTTGCACAGATAGATCCCTGCGAAGTCGAACCGTTTGAGCTGATTACTTCAGACACGGCGCGGATAGCGTAGGGGAATTCCTCTTCAGAAGGAAGCATTGGCTCTATAGCGCGTTCTGCAAGAGCTCCGTGACCGATCTCACGTCTGTTGGAACTTCTTAATGCCTTAGCCTCACCTGTGGAGTAGGGAGGCATGTTATAGTGATGCATGTAACGCTTGAAATCCTGATCGGAGATACCGTCGAGCGTCTGCCCGTCACCGATAGCGCCAAGAGTGACTATCGTCATGACCTGAGTCTGTCCTCTCGTGAAAACAGCACTTCCGTGAGTCCTTGCAAATAATCCGGTCTCGCACCAGATTGGGCGGACTTCATTGAGCTTACGACCGTCGGGACGGATACCGTGCTTGATCTTTTCCCTTACGGTCTCTTTTGTCATGTTATAGATGACAGTGTCGATGTCTTTCGCGTGCTCCGGGAACTGTTCGGCAAAGTGTGCCTGAATGTCCTCTGTGATCTCGCTCTGGCGCTGTTCTCTTTCTTTTCTGTCGAATGTGTCAACGCTCCAGACTACCTTGTCTTTTGCATATTCACGGACAGCAGCATCGATCTCTTCGGGAGCGTGGTAGATCTCGACCTCTTTTGCGGGCTTTCCGATCTCGTCCTTTATGCCCTGAATGAAATCGCAAATCTTCTTGATCTCTTCGTGTGCGAAGAGTATTCCGTTGAGCATCTCTTCCTCAGTTACTTCCTTTGCGCCGGCTTCGACCATCATGATCGCGTCCTTCGTTCCGGAAACTGTAAGATGCATCCTGCTCTTTTCCCTCTGTTCTGAATTGGGGTTGATTATGTATTCACCGTCAACAAGTCCGACGACGACCGATCCTGTGGGTCCCATGAAGGGGAGACCTGAGATCGAGAGGGCGGCTGAAGAACCGATCATAGCATAAACTTCCGGAGGGATATCCGTATCTACAGACATTACAGTGGCTATGACCTGAACATCGTTATAGTATCCCTTGGGGAACAGCGGCCTTAAGGGCCTGTCGATAAGCCTTGAAGCGAGTATCGCCTTTTCCGAAGGACGACCTTCACGCTTTATGAATCCTCCCGGGATCTTTCCGACGGAATAGAGTTTTTCTTCGAACTCGATGCTGAGAGGGAAGAAGTCGATACCGTCCCTGGGTGCTTTAGATGCAGTTGCATTGACCATAACTGCCGTGTCTCCGCAGCGTACTATAACGTTGCCGTCTGCCTGCTCGGCATACTTGCCGGATTCGATAACCAGTTCTCTTCCACCGAGCTGCATTTTGTAGATGTGATTCTGTACCAAATTTTTTTACCTCATCTTCCTTTGGTTCTTGCGTACTTATTCCACGCATATGCGATAAACGCTGCTTTGCACTGCACTGCCACAAATGCAGCCGCTTAACATGATTAGACCCGTACACTGCAAAGCCGTAATCACGGATGTACGGATCCTTTAAAATCCTAAAACGGCGCCACATACAGTGCCGCCGTATAGATACCTATTAACCTCTTATTCCAAGCTTTGAGATAATTGTTCTGTATCTCTGTATATCCTTCTTCATAAGGTATGCAAGAAGGCTTCTTCTCTGTCCAACCAGCATCAGGAGTCCGCGTCTAGAATGATGGTCCTTCGGATGTGACTGGAAGTGTTCGTTTAAGTGATTGATCCTTGCCGTTAAGAGCGCGATCTGCACTTCGGGTGAGCCTGTGTCGCCTTCATGTGTAGCGTATTCGGCGATAATAGCCTGTTTGTCGATGTTGTTCATGTCTATCCTCCAATATAATCCGTTAACTGTGTAATGCGTCAGACATTCGCATAACAAAGTAAGCGGTAATTTAACCTATAAAATAATAACATCACAGGAAATAAAGGTCAATACCTTTATTCCTCATAATCGAGCTCTGCGTTGTGATATACGTCCTGTACGTCGTCGTTGTCTTCGAGCATATCGATCATCTTTTCTACCTGGTCTCTCTTTTCGGGATCGAGAGCGACGGTATTCTGAGGTATCATCGATATCTCGGCTGAATCGAATGTGTATCCGGCTTCTTCAAGCGCAGCGCATACAGCAGCAAAGTCGGCAGGGGAGGTGGTGATCTCATATTCACCGTCTTCACCTGATACGTCGTCGGCACCAGCGTCGAGAGCCGTCATGAAGAGGTCGTCCTCATCGATGGAATCCCCGCTTATCTCGATAATGCCGAGTTTGTCGAACATCCAGGAAACGCAGCCTGTAGTTCCCATGGAACCGCCGTATTTGCTCATGGCGTGTCTTACGTCGCTTGCGGTCCTGTTCTTGTTGTCAGTAAGCGTATTTACGATGACAGCAACACCGCCGGGGCCGTAGCCTTCATACGTGTTTTCCTCGTAGTTAATATTACCGAGCTCGCCGGATGCCTTTTTGATGGTCCTTGTGACGTTGTCGTTAGGCATGTTGTTAGCCTTTGCCTTTGCAACGGCATCCCTCAGTCTGGGGTTCATATCTGGGTCAGGCCCGCCTATCTTGACTGCGACTGAAATCTCTCTGACGATCTTAGTGAAAACTTTACCTCTGCCAGCATCGGTTTTTTCTTTTTTACGATGAATAGTAGCCCATTTGGAATGACCTGACATAATATTCTCCCTTCTTGCATCATTCATGCTTAAAAGCATTCTTATAAAAGTCTCTTGAGATTATATCATGTATAAATACCGCTCATCAAGTACATAGGAATAAAGCTCCTTACAATAGGAATAAAGCTCCTTACAATATGATTCCTGTATAAAAGAAAGACCGGCACCCTAGGTATAAAACCTGAGATGCCGGCTATTATCAGTTGTTTGCTGTAAGACCTTAATTATCAGTCGTTGAGCGTGCTGGAATGCCACTCACGTGCAGTCTTCTCGTCAAGGGCCTTTACAGCTTCATCGGTCGTGTAGATCCAGCGGACCGGCCAGCCGATTCCGTTGACTCTTCCGCAGTCATGGATCATGACCCAGACCTCTACCTTATCGCCGGGCTTGAATTCGTCACAGGTCATCATCATCTCGGGCCTGTAGTGACCGAACCACGGTGAATCGGACGGATGGTGAGCAAATGCGGTCTTGTCGCCGTCGGTGACATAGATATTTGCTTTTCCGTCAAGTCCTTCGAAGTAGAGTCCCAGCTTGTTTCCTTCGGGCTTGTCGCCTAAGCAGGGAACTGTAGCATATGCGTGGAGAGCGTAGTTGAATGATGTTCCGTCAGGATACTTTCCGTTGGGTCCGGTCATTCCATACAGGATATCGGGAGATCCCTGTGTATCTATGTGCTCCCAGCGCTCGATCTGATGCTCTTTCATTACTTTCTTGTCATCAAGAGATCCGACATAGAGCTTGGAGATGGTCCAGTCGATGATATAGTTGCTGTCGATAACGGGGACATTTACTATATCGGAAGGCTCTGTCCTCTCGATCTCGATCACGCCGTCTTTGACACCTTTTGCCGTGACTTTTACGATCAGATTTCCTGGAACATCCATGCTTCTGAAATAAGCCTGGGCTTTTCCGTCGAAGAATTTGATATCAGGTCCGTTGTATCCCTGGTATCCGTCTTCCCTTACTGTTGCAGCGCAGACGAATTCACCGGCTTCGTTGGATGAAAAGTGTGCTTCAAGTCCGGTCTCCTGTACACAGACGTTGCCGTCTTTGTCTACAAGGTAAGCGGAGATTATAGCCTGATCATCGCAGTCAGCCTTAAGTGACGGGTTCTCCATGACCAGTTTGATCGCTACGGGATCGCCGGCAGTCTTTGATACATGCTCAGCCCAGACCTTGCCGTTCTTATAGGCAACGATCTTGATCTCGCCCGGCTCGTATTTTGTCGTGAACGGGGTTACCGCATAGAGGTCGGTCGTGACCTTGTCGATGAATTTTCCGTTTACATATACTTCAACGTATTCGCCGTTATTAGCCAGGAAGAGGTTTACATCCTGACCTTCTTTTCCGGGGAAGTTCCAGTCGGGGCATACATGTGCAACAGGCTCATCCTGACGCAGATATGCCTTGAATCCGTAATATCCGTATCCTTTACCGCCTATTCCGTCAAGTATCCTTGCTCTGTCCGGACCGTAATCCCAGGCCGTGAAGTGGAATCCGCCTATGACGTAATCCTTTTCGCTCTGATGAGCATCCTCACCGGATCTTACGGGAACTCCGCTGAACCATGTGGGCTGCGGGCCTACAGGGATGACCATCTCGGAGCAGTAGATGGGCTTTCCGGGATGTGCTTTGTGGAGAGCGTTGAAGTTCATCGTCTGATGGTTGAATCCGAAGATATCATAATCATCCTGTGCATGTTCTGAGAACATTCCGTAGGAAGTTGCACCGGTCATCGGACGCGTGTCGTCAAGCTTCCTTGCTTCTTCTGCAAGAGTCTTGAAGATACGTCTTCCGGTCTCACGGGTTACAGTGTCTTCCTCATTGTAAAGCGACCACATGCAGACCGAGGGATGGTTCCTGTCTCTCTTTACCATTCTCTTGACTTCATCTATGCAGATGTCAGAGGAATGGAAGACTCTGTTCTCATCCATAACGAGGAGCCCGTATTTGTCGCAGTAATCATATGTTGCATTTCCGTGCGGGCTGTGAGCCGTTCTGAAACCGTTGCCGCCCATGTCATGGATCGTACGCATGTGGAATTCGCGCTGTGAATCGCTCATTGCGTCGCCAACGCCGAGATAGCACATATGGTTTGCAAATCCGTAGATTGTGATGTTCTTTCCGTTGAGGAACATACCTTTTTCGGAATCGTATTTGATCTCGCGGATACCGAATGAGGTCTCATAATTGTCAACGGTCTTTCCGTCAAGTACGACCTCAGTCAGGAGTTTGTACATGTTGCAGTTCTTCGTATCCCAGAGCCTGGGGTCATCAAGAACCACAGACTGCCTGGTGATGCCCTTGCTCCTTAATGCATAGCAGGCATCTGAAGAAACGCATGCGACTTCTTTTCCGTCAGGATCGACTATCTTCGAGACGATCTGGGCCTTCTTGGGCTCATAGTAATTGTTTACTACTTCGGTCTCGATATCGAGCTGCCATTTGTCGCCTTCAAGTCTCTTTGATTTCACGAATGTGCCCCACAGATCGACAGCGAGCCTGTCTGTCTTGATGAGCCATACATTCCTTGTGATTCCGCCGCCTTCATAGTACCATGCCTCAAAGTCATGGCAGTCAGCATGTACTGATACGACGTTGTATTCATAACCGAAACGTGCAACGTCAGTGATATCTACATCAAAACCGATACCGGCTGTGCGGTTGGTCTTGAGGAGCATGGAGTTGACATATACCTCTGAAACTGTGGCTACAGCTTCAAAATGAAGAATGATCTGCTTGTCCTTGTCAGCTTCATCGAGCCTGAAATATCTTCTGTACCAGGCTTCGCCGCGGTCCTGTGGAAAATCGAAATGCTCGCCGCCGAAGGGATCTGTTTCAGACAGTCCGTTTACAGCAACGAAGTCATGGGGAAGATTGACTGTTTCCCATGCGGAATCGTCAAAATCTCTTCTTGCCGGTCCCCTGGCATTTTCAGCTCTGGAACCTCTGTACTGCTGGTCGGAGCTTGTGAATTTGGGCCTTTTGAATTCAGGCATACCAAAAAAGTAACGCCAGCCACGATTCATTAAATACTTTTCTCTCATACTTTCTCCTTTCAAAAAGAAGTATATAAAAAAATTAAATCGATATAATTATTGTATATTTGTTATATTTAAGTGTCAATTACAATTGTTGGTTTATTAGAAACCTTATATTTTTGCAAAATGTTCCTGTTAGACAAAAACGATATAAAACAAAAAGGACGGTAAAAACCGTCCTCAGATCGCAATGTTCAGCGTTTTCTTTTTCTTGCAGCTTCTGCTTTTTTCTTTCTCTTTACGCTAGGCTTCTCATAGTGTTCGCGTTTTCTGATCTCGGCAAGCACGCCGTCCCTTGCAGTTTTCCTCTTGAATCTGCGAAGAGCGCTTTCCAAAGATTCATTTTCACCGACTCTAACTTCTGACATTTTTTTCCCCCCTCCCTTATCTGAAAAAGAAACAACCGTTTCAACGGGAGTTTATTTCAGTGAAATCACATAAAAGTTCGGTAATTATTATATGTCAATGTACCGACCTAGTCAACTGATTTATCAGTCAAGTTTTTCGGAAAGCTTTTTGCCTCCCAACAGATGGAAATGAAGGTGTTTAACTGACTGGCAGCCGTCGTCACCTGTGTTCGTAATAATGCGGAACCCGGTTTTGTCGACTCCCTTTATCTCAGCAACTTTCCTTATTGCAAACGTGATCTCTTCAAGCAGCTCAGGGTCTTCAAGTTCAAGTATATTTGCTATATGCTTCTTGGGTACTATAAGGGTATGTACCGGAGCCATGTGGGATATGTCTTCAAACGCGATTATACTGTCGTTTTCATATACGATCGTTGAAGGTATCTCCCTGTTGATTATCCTGCAGAAAATACAGTCGTTCATGATCTTGCCTCCTGTTTATAAATCTACACATTATCTGCCGTCAGGATCTCCCTGTCGACTGACATTATTATAACATCCTTGAACTCATTTGGTTTTCCCTGGCATCTAACCTCGATATATCTGTCGGTATGCCCGTATGAAAAGCCGTCGGTTCCTTCGGTCTCGATAAGGACTCTGTCTTTTGATCCAACGAAAGACTTTAGTATCTCATAAGTGATATCTTTCTGTATATCAGACAGTATACTCAAGCGTTCCTTTTTTTCAGAGTTCGGTATCTGTCCGCCCATTTTTGCGGCCGGCGTTCCCTCCCGTTTTGAATACGGGAACAGATGGACTCTTAGGAATCCGATCTTTTTTAAAAAAGCAGCCGTCTCTTCAAACTCAGATGCTGTTTCCCCGGGGAATCCTACTATAACATCGGTCGTGATCGAAGGTCTGTCAAAATGTCTGCGGAGATTGTTTATATATCCCTCGTATTCAGCCGAAGTATATTTTCTGTTCATCCGTTTAAGAACAGTGTCAGAACCGCTCTGAAGAGAGATATGGAAGTGCCTGCAGAGCTCGGGGATCTCCGAAAGTCTTGAACAGAACTCGTCTGTCAGTATCCTTGGCTCCATGGAACTGAGCCTGATCCTTTTTATCCCTTCAGCTCTTGCGGCATTGATCGCATCACAGAGATCCGTGCTGCTTTCGAGATCTTTCCCATATGATGCTACCTGTATGCCTGTGAGCACTATCTCCTTTATACCGCTTTCCGCAAGTACTGAAGCTTCCTTCTTTATGTCATCCAAAGACTTTGAGCGGACAGGTCCGCGGGCATAGGGTATTATGCAGTAACTGCAGAAATTGGTGCAGCCGTCAGAGATCTTAAGATTTGCCCGGACACGCTCGTCCTGTCTTGATATCTTAAGTGAGTCATATTCACGCTGGCTCATTATATCGGAAACGTCAAGGACCTGCGTTTTATTACTGAAGATGCTTTTGACGATCCCTGATATGTTCTGCTTTTCGTTTACTCCAATCACGGCATCGATATAGGGGACAGCCTTTAAAGAGACGGCGTCTCTCTGGGCCAGACATCCGCAGACACAGATCTTCGCGTCCGGATTCCTTCTGTGGGCCTGATTTATCATCTGCCTGCTTTTTCTGTCGGCTATATTGGTGACTGTACAGGTGTTGATGATATACAGGTCGGCAATGTCTTCAAAAGGCACACTTAAAAAGCCGTCCTTTTCGAGGATCTCCCGCATAGCCTGGGTCTCATATTGATTGACTTTGCAGCCCAGTGTCAGAAAAGCGACTTTCATTTCGGTGCTACTGCCTCCTGGATATCAGTTGTCAAGCAGGTATGAGGAAACGGACATGAGCGCGATGGCTGCCGTTTCTGCTCTTAATATCCTGCCGCCGAGACTGACAGGGAAAGCTCCCGCCTTTTTTAGCCTTTCCGCTTCGTCCTGATCAAATCCTCCCTCACAACCTACGATGAGAGAGAGCTCTGAGATCGGTCTTGCCGGATCGAAAAAGCTTTTAAGCGGAACTTCTGCCTTTTCATAGGCAAATATTATGTCATGCTCTTTTTCAACAGAAGCAATGAGACTGTCGAAAGTCATAACGTTTCCTATCTCCATGCGTCTGTTCCTTCCGCATTGCTTCAGCGATTCCTCTGTTATCCTGACTATCCTGTCGTGCATCTTTACCGAAGATCTCTCGTCAGGGATCTTGACGCATCTCCTGCTTATGAAAGGTATGAATCGGTTTATCCCGAGCTCGCAGGCCTTCTGTGCGATGAGCTCCATCTTGTCAGACTTTGAAACAGCCATAAAAAGAGTGATGTCAGCTTTGGGATTTGCAAGATTGACAGATCTGTCTCTTATTATTGCTTCGGCTCTTTCGGGATCGTCGTAAGATATCTCGCAGATAAGATCGTGATCAAGATCAGGCACAGATATCAAGTCTCCCTTCCTGAGCCTCGAGACCTTCACTATATGGTTAGACTCTTCCTTTGAGAAGTAGACTTTTGTACCGTCATTCCTTTCAGCGAAAAAACGTTTCATCTGAGCTCCATCATGACTGAGCACCAGTCATTCTTGAAATTGGTCATAAGTATCCTGAATCCCGATGATGAGAAAGCATCTATCACATCGTCGAGCCTTTCCGCAATTATGCCTGAAACTATGAGCCTGCCGTTATCATTAAGACAATTACTGAAAAGAGGACGCATTTTGATGATCACATCTGCGACGATATTTGCTGTGATTATGTCATATTTGTTATAGCAGATCCTGTCAAAGAAAGAAGTGTCTTCAAGCACATTACCGCACTCGGCGTCAAGTTTGCTGCTGACTCCGTTGATACCGGCGTTCTCGCGGGTGACCTCCATCGAATTCTCGTCGATATCGACTGCCTTGCAGGATGATGCCCCGAGGAGAAGAGCACCTATGCCTAGTATACCGCTGCCGCAGCCGACGTCGAGGACAGTTTCACCGCCGTGAACTATATCCGACAGCATCTCAAGACAGAGCTGCGTAGTCTCATGCGTGCCGGAGCCGAAGCTCGAGGAAGGGTCGATCTCAAGTATCGTTCTTCCTTCAAGGTCATCAAGCTGTTCCCATGACGGTTTGATATAGAACCTTCTTCCTACCTTTAAGGGCTTGAAGAAGCGCTTCCAGTTGTCTGCCCAGTCCTCATCCTTTATGTCTTCGATTTCGATGCCGTAGCCGTGTGAATCGGCAAGGGATCTGATAAGGGACAGCGTAGTATCGCCCTGGCTGTTAAGAGGGGCGTAGACCGTGATTATGCACGGTCCGTCAAGGATCCCCATCACCTTATCGTCTATATAATCGTAATAGAAAGTCTCTCCGAGAAATTCCCTGAAGTCATCAGGGTCGGTGACTGAATAATCATCTATGCCGAGGTCTATAAGCTCCGTCTGAAAAGCTTCCTGCGACCCGTCTTTTATATATATCGAGATCTTTTTCCAGTCCATAAGAATCTCCTTAGGATATTTATGGAAACAGTATACTTTTTATGAACATTCATATCAACTGGATTTTTAGTTTGCCAATTCAATGCCATATAAATATAATTGGAATAGGATCAGAGGGTTTTATTATTGTTTATGATCCTTGAACGGGGTTTTTGATGGCAAAATACAGGATCAGACCTGGCACGAAAAACAGATTGCTGACTATATTTCTGGCTTTGGCAGCTTTTGCGGGCATAGTCGTTTTCTTTATATTCGTTTCCTTGCCGAGGCTTCAGGACGCCGTAGAGGGCTACAGGAGCGGGGTAGTGCAGCCTGAGCATGAAGAGTATGAGAGCGCAAAGATGAGGATCGTCTACGACGAGATCTTCAGAGACGGCGGCAATTACTATACTGCTGATATTTACCTCAAGGACATGAACTGCATAAAGACATCATTCTGCGGCGGCGGATATGATCCCTACAGGATAGGTGATCCGGTAAGAACAGCTGAAGAAAAAAGCGCCGTACTTGCTGTAAACGGAGACAACTGCTGCTATGATACCGAGGGACTTGTCATAAGGGACAGCCATTTCATCGATCTTAAGGAAACTAAAGGCGATATCCTTCTTGTCTATCATGACGGAACGACAGACATCATAAACGGAAGCAGCATAAGCGATGAGGACGACGCTGACAGACTTGTAAGAGAGGGCGTGATGTGCAGCTTTTCCTGCGGTGAAGCGTTGCTCGTTGACGGCTATCCTGTTGAGAGGGATGATACCTGGCATATAAAGGAAGCATATACCTGTCTCGGAACTGCCGAAGACGGACATTTCTTCATCCTAGTTTCTAATTCGAATTCATCCCACTCCATGGGGATGACTAAATCAGATCTGGCCGATATACTTACTAAAAAGGGTATAAGGAATGCGTATATCATCGAAAGCGGTTCCGAATGCATTTTCATATTCGGCGGTGAAGTAAAGAACAACCTTTGCGGCAGAAGTGCTGTAAGGGAGATAAGCGACATTATATATTTTGCGGACTGAGAGGATACTGATTTGTTCGTACTGATTCCAGCATATAAACCGGATGAAAGGATGCTCACACTTATAGAGGAGCTCCACAGCAAGACAGACTTAAGGATACTGGTCGTAAATGACGGCAGCGGAAGTGATTTCGACCGGATTTTTTCTGCGGTCCCTGATTACTGTACCGTTCTTACCCATGAAGTGAACATGGGGAAGGGACGCGCTATGAAAACAGGATTCGCGTATATCCTTGAAAACTATCCGGGCGAAGGCGTTGTCATCGCTGACTGTGACGGGCAGCATACCTTCAGCGACATAACCAGGATAGCAGGCGTGCTTGAGGAGAATCCTCACAGCCTCGTCATCGGATGCAGGGAATTCACGAATGACATCCCGTTCAGGAGCAGATTCGGGAACAAGATGACGATCCTTATGTTCAGGCTTGTCTCCGGGAAAAAGATATCGGATACGCAGACGGGACTAAGGGGGATCCCCTCCGATTCGCTCTCATTCATGATCGACATACCCGGCGACAGATATGAATACGAGATGAATATGCTCCTGTACGCTGTAAAGCAGAAGATAGATATAAAAGAGATCGGCATAGAGACAGTATATATCGACAATAATTCCTCTTCACATTTCAATGTTCTAAGGGATTCGTTCAGGATATATAAGGTCCTTCTTAAATTTGCTTTCGTAAGGATCTTTTCCTTTCTGAAATTTGCCGGCTCTTCATTCATCTCATACGCGGTAGATTATATTATGGCGATCGTGCTGGATATGATCCTTTCTAAAAGCATTTCCAGATCAGCGTCTCTGTTTATATCGACATATTCCGCCAGGGCAGTGAGCTCCGTGCTCAATTACATCCTTAACAAAAAGCTCGTTTTCAGAAATAATGACAGCGTCATGACAACAGCCTTCAAGTATTTCATGCTCGCTGTCGCCGTCATACTTGTAGGTTCTGGGATACTTTATGTGCTTGATATAAAACTCGGCATGAATCTTGCGGTCGCCAAACCCATCGTTGACACGGCGCTTTATTTCGTAAATTATTTCATCCAGAAAAAGTTTATCTTCAAAAATAATAAGGAATGATCCCGGGAAGATCATAAGGAGAGTATTATGAACCCTGAAAGAATCAAAAAAGTTCAGAAACTTATAGCTGATAACGGTTATGACGTCATCATATGCACTGATATGTCTTCTATCTCATATCTGATCGATGTGGCGCCTTCACATATGATGGAAAGGCTTTTTGCGCTTGCCGTCCCAAGGTCCGGAAAGCCGAAGCTCTTCGTGAATTCCCTTTACAGGATACCTGAATCGGAAAACTACGATGTCGAATACCATTCGGACGACGATATCCCGACATCGGGCCTTGCAGGATATATAAGCGGTACAAAAGTCGGTGTAGATAAGTTCATGATGGCGAAATTCCTTCTTGCTCTTATGGATGAGAGGAAAGACGTAGAATTCAGCATCGGATCTTTCATTATCGATGAAGCCAGGATGATTAAGGACAAAGACGAGATAGAAGCAATGAGATATGCTTCAAGAGTCAATGACATGGTATTTGCGCTGATACCCGGTATGCTTGAAGAAGGTATGACCGAGACCGAACTGGCCGATAAACTTGCCAGGGAATATGTCAGGCTCGGTGATCCCGACAATCCGCCCGAACCTCTTGTATGTTTTGGCGAGGGCTCCGCGGAACCGCACCACACCAACAGCAACAGAAAGCTTAGAAGCGGAGATGTAGTGCTTGTCGATTCAGGTCAGAGGACTTTCGGATATTTTTCCGATACTACGAGGACGTTCTTCTTCAGATCGATAACTGAAGAACAGGAAAAAGTATACAGGATCGTAAGGGAAGCGAACAGACTCGCCCGCGAGGCGATAAGACCCGGTGCCCGTTTCTGCGATATAGACAGGGCAGCCAGGGATTATATAGCAAGCCAGGGATATGGCGAATTTTTCACGCACAGGCTCGGGCACTGCATCGGAAGGGATGATCATGAAGAGCCTTCTGTTGCTCTTAATAACGATGCGGTGATTCGTCCCGGCACATGTTTCTCAGTTGAACCCGGCATATATCTCCATGGGAGATTCGGAGTAAGAGTAGAGGATGTGATCCTCGTGACCGAGTACGGTTACGAGCAGCTCGTTCATGCTTCAAAGGATATCATAGTGGTCAAGTGATATGAGGATGCGAAAAAAGAAGTGGGCTCAGCCTGAGCTGGACAGTTCAGCGTTTTTCGTCAAATCCCCCGAGCAGCTGAGAGGCGAGTGGAGAAGCAGATTCAGATACCCTGAGAATGATCTCGAACTTGAGCTTGGATGCGGGAAAGGGGTCTCGACCTCGGTAATGGCCTTCAGCAATCCCGGTACCAATTTCATAGCTGTCGACATGATAAGCAATGTGCTCGGAAGTGCGAGGAGAAACATATCTGAGATATACGGCGACAGGGAGCCTGACAATATACTTCTAACAGCTTACGATATTATGGGAATAGAGAAGATCTTTTCAGAAGAGGATTCTGTCTCGAGGATACATATCTATTTCCCAAATCCGTGGACACAGAAGAAAAAGCATAAAAAACGAAGACTGACACATCCGCGTCAGCTGTTGCAGTACAGGACCTTCCTTAAGGACGGAGGGGAGATCTGGTTCAAGACGGACAACGACGAGCTGTTTCAGGATTCACTTGCATATTTCCTTGAATGCGGTTTTGTACAGACGTTTATAACGATGGATCTGCACAGAAGCGGCTTTGAGAAGGATTATGTCACAGAGCATGAAAAGATGTTTTCCGATGAGGGCATACCCATAAAATTCGTTATTATGAAAAAAGAGGAGATCGTTATATAGAAGTAACGGTCTCCTCTTTTTAACTGTGTCGTCAGATAGATGTGAAACATCCGTCAACGATCAGTTCGCTCCCGGAAGTATATGTCGAAGCGTCTGAAGCAAAATAGATTACTGCACCGGCGATCTCGTCAGGCTGAGCGAACCTGTGGAACGGTGTAGCCTCCATCCATACCTTCGTTATATCTTCAGGCACTATCTGATTCATCTCAGTCCATACATATCCAGGGCTCACCGCGTTGACCCTGATACCGTATTTCACCCATTCGACGGCGAGAGTTTTCGTAAGGTGCACGACCGCAGCCTTGCTCGTGTTATAGGCTGTCTGCCACTGGGGAAGATTGACGATCGAAGCGGATATGGAAGCTGTGTTGATAACAGATCCTTTTTTCCCTGCTTTTATAAGATGTTCCGCAAATGATCTTGCCATCAGGAATACGCCGTTGACATTCACGTCGAGCACACGTTTCCAGTCTCTGTATTTCAGCTCGAGCGCGCCTCCGTTTATGTTGATCCCGGCATTATTGAACAGCACGTCGGCGGTACCGATCTTTTCATCTATCATGTCAAACGCTTTAATGACTGAATCCTCGTCGGTTACATCGAATGCAAGGCCTAAGCCTTTTACATCGTATTCTGATGATATCAGCCGAGCCGTTTCTTCTGATTTGTCCAGGTGTCTTGAGACAATGACTATATTAGCACCTGAAGCTGCAAGATATTCGGCTACTGTCCTTCCGATGCCAGATGTTCCGCCTGTAATGACAGCGGTCTTGCCTTTCAGTGAAAACAGTTTCTCTGTATTTACCATTTGATCCTCCTTTATTTGCCGAGCCTGCTTCTTAAACTGTTTTCTTCAAGAAGCCTGACTTCGGTGTGGGCAAGCTTATGGCAGTTGGGACACAGCAGCAGATATTCAGCGCTCATGAGCTGAAGCGCCGACGGATACCACGAGATCGGGGCTGAATAGTGCACGGTCATAAGATCCTTTGCGGCTTCCCCGTATATCTTCGATATATCCTGTCCGCATACGGCACATATGGTCTCGCCTCTGTAATCCTTAAGGAACTCAAGTGCCTGTTCACCTTTTGTCTCTATGTATTTATGGTAGGACATGAGCATGCTGCCTCCCATAAAGCTGTCGGGAGTCTCCTCGATATTTAGTTTGAGCCCGCTTTTTACAATGGCTCTTATAGTGTTCGCAACATCATGGAGAAGATAACGGTCATCCTGATAGTAGTCCATGACCTGCTGCTGTCTTGAGGTGATCCTTGCCCAGACACTGTCCTTATTTATTTCCTTATACAGGATGTTGTTGAGCATGATCTCAACAGCGCTTTCCGATCTGAACTGGGTTTCATCCTGCAGATCCTTATAAAACGGGAGCTGTCTTAGCGTATTGCTCAGATCCCTGTAGAATGAGGCCTTTGTATTCTTGTTTCTGGTCCTTCTCATGTTGTAGTAGGTATCTACGAGAAGGATGACCTCGTCCATGTTTAGCTGTGGCATTTTCATAGATCTGTCCGTATCCTCTTTTGCTTTAGCAGTGATTAGATTATAACATAAAAGGCTGAATTACTGCATGTTTTCGGATAAAAGCATATAAGCTTTTCTGGCTACTACTATCTCTTCGTCTGTTCTAATGAGATGTATCATTACTTTTGAGTCATCGCTTGAGATGACGCTGTTGGGAGATGAAAGAATGTTTTTATCATGGTCGAGCTTTACGCCGAGATAATCAAGACCATTGAGCGACATCTCCCTTATCAAAGGGCTGTTCTCACCGATACCTCCGGCAAAGCAGATAGCGTCAACGCCGTTAAGGACCGCAGCATACTGGCCGATGTATTTCTTGATGCTGTAGGCATATGATCTTATTGCGTTCAAAGCGTCGTCATTGCCGCTGTCGGCGGCTTTCTCGACATCTCTCAGATCTCCTGAAACGCCTGACATGCCGTAAAAACCGCTTTTCTTCTCAAGGATCACCCTTATTTCCTTGGTACTGAGTCCGAGGTCATCCATCATATAGAACAAAATGTACGGGTCTATGTCCCCGATACGGTTATTGTGCATTATACCGCACTGAAGGGAAAGACCGAGAGAAGTATCTACGGACCTTCCGTTCCTGACCGCGGTTATAGATGAGCTGCCGCCAAGATGGCATGTTATTATTCGCCTGCTGTGATCGGGATCGTTATTTAAAACATAGCCGGTCATATACTCGTGTGAAGCTCCGTGGAAGCCGTACCGTCTTATGGCATGTTCCTTATAGTAAGAGATCGGAACAGAATACAGGAAAGCTTCCTCCGGCATGCCGGAATGGAAGCCGGTCTCGAAGGACCCTATGAGGGGGATACCCGGCAGGAGCTCTCTGAACTGTTTTATAGCTGCGATGTAAGGAGGATTATGCGCGGGGGCCACCGTGTTGAAATCAGCCATTTTCTTAAGGACATCCTCTGTCAGGTACTGGACGCCGGTGACTCCTTTGGCATGTACTACCTTAAAAGCCACGCATGAGATGTCATTTCTGAAATCTATTCCGTCGTCCCCGATGTTTTTTATCATCATGGAGATGGCTTCTTTATGTGTGGGAAACGCACAGCAGAGTGGTGCATTGTTCCTGTGTGTGAAAACGCTTCTGTCAGAAAAGATCCGCTCAGCTTTTCCGAAGGAAAGGACCTTTTCTGAGGCTGGGTAGTCGAAACGGGCCGATTCTATCTCAAACAGTTTGTATTTTAGGGATGTGCTCCCTACGTTGCAGATCAGTATGTTCATAGGTTTTGACCTCTTTGCGGTTATAATTAAAATATATCATAAAGGGAGCGGATTGTGACATTATCGGTCGCGGACAAAATAAAAAAGCAGGTTATTGCCTGCTTAATTATTCTAAGTTCAAGTGATCGATCTTTTCAGGCCGGGGTTTGCCCGATTGATCACTCTGCTTTCAAAGTGTTCAGCTTTCCAGCGAGCTGTGATTTGGTGCGGTTAGCCTTATTCTTGTGAATAAGACCCTTTGAGCAAGCCATATCAACACGCTTTACCGTCAAGGGATAGAGTTCCTGAGCTTTTGCAGCATCATTGGAATCAACAGCATCGTTGAACTTCTTGAGGGAAGTCCTTAAAGCTGATTTCAGCATTCTGTTCCTAGCTGTTTTCTTCTCGATTACCTTGATACGTTTCTTCGCGGATTTAATATTTGCCAAACTGTTCACCCCCATCAAAATAATTGTATCGGATAAACCGACTTTTGAATTCTATCACAGAAATATCGCGATTTCAATACTTTTTACAAATAATCCGCTGTACACAGGGAAATATGTACAGCGGACCTGTATTGGCTGTCTTGTATAAAGGATCAGATCCTTACCATCTTTGAGAAATCCCTCGGCTTGGCGTCAGGAGACTCAAGAGGATATCCGATCGCGATACCGAAAAGAAGCTCGAAATCTTCAGGTACCTTGAGAAGGTCAACGAGTTCCTTTGCTTCAGGTTTCCTCAGATAGTTTATAACACCGCCGAGGTAGCAGGTGCCAAGACCCAGAGACTGTGCTGCTATCACTATGTTCTCGCCCAGGAGAGCAGCGTTTGTCTCATTGTTGTTTTTGGGATAGCATACCCAGATGACAGTGGGTGCGCCGAAGTATACCTTCCAGTCTCCGGATGAAACTGATTTCCTGATCCTTTCGGGGGTATCAGGATTGCTCAGCATCATCTCTCCGAAAGCCTTGCTTATCGTATCGAGCACAGCCTTGTCCTGAACTACACTCAGGAACCACTGCTGTCCGTTTCCGCCGCTCGGTGAGTTGAAAGCACAGGTAAGTATGGTATTGAGCTCTTCTTCGGTTATCTGTCTGTCTTCGTATTTTCTTATGCTTCTTCTTTCAAGGATAGCCTTGACCACATCGTTCATGATTATCTTTTCCATCATCAATCCTCCGTAATATATTTTTAAAATTATTCTTTATAGCCTCTCGGGTTGTTTTTCTGCCAGTTCCATGCATCCTTGCACATGTCGACTATAGTCTTTTCGGCCTTCCATCCGAGAAGTTTGTTTGCTCTTGAGGGATCCGCGTATGAGGTGGCGTTGTCTCCGGGCCTTCTTCCGTCTATGACATAGGGGATCTTTATCCCGTTGGCTTTTTCAAATGAATTTACGACGTCAAGCACACTGTATCCGATCCCGGTACCGAGATTTATCTCGATAGATCCCTTGTTCTCTATAGAGTAATCTATCGCCTTGACGTGGCCTTTTGCCAGGTCTACGACATGCAGGTAGTCCCTGACGCCGGTCCCGTCGGGCGTCGGATAGTCATTCCCGAATATATGGAGCTTTTCAAGCTTGCCTGAAGCGACCTGACATACATACGGCATAAGGTTGTTCGGTATGCCTTCCGGATTGTCACCGATAAGACCGCTCTCATGGGCGCCGATGGGATTGAAGTATCTTAACAGTACAGTAGAGAAGGAAGGATGTACCTTGGCATAGTCCCGCAGGATCTGCTCATTCATATACTTTGTCCATCCGTAAGGATTAAGGCATCCTGTCGGAAGGTCTTCGTGATACGGAACATCTTCAGACATGCCGTATACGGTCGCGGATGAACTGAATATGAAGCTGTTGACGTCATACTTTTCACACAGGGACAGAAGAGCAAAAGTTGAGTCAAGATTGTTCCTGTAGTATTTGAGAGGCAGTTTCACGGATTCACCAACAGCCTTGTATCCGGCAAAATGGACGATACTGCCTATCTCGTTTTCCTTAAAGACCTTTTCAAGTTCTTCCTCATTGCATACATCGATGGTATACAGCCTGATCTTTCTGCCGGTTATCTCTTCTATCCTTTTAACGGCTATCGGACTGCTGTTTGCGAAGTCATCGACTATCACTGGCTCAAAGCCTGCATTCACTAGTTCTATACAGGTGTGGGATCCGATATACCCGGCTCCTCCTGCGAGCAATACTTTCATAAGACCGACTCCCTTTATCTTTTGTTAATTAGAATATATCACCCGAGCATGTATTTTTTCAATCAGAAAGAATGTGTCATTTCAAGTCCCTGTCTGAAATAAGTAAAAACACTGAAAGACAGAATATCTGTATTGTTAAGGCTGTTCAATTCCTTTATAATTCTAATAGTGAACAGATTAAGCAACATTTCCAGTATTTACGGTTGACACTAAAAAGGAGAATGATGATGAAAAAGCTAAACATGACTGTTAACGCACAGGAAAAGATCAGCAAGATCAATAAAGAGATCTACGGTCATTTTTCCGAGCATCTTGGAAGGTGCATCTATGAGGGTATGTATGTCGGCGAGGATTCAGACAT
>JAFWWA010000030.1 GCA_017523755.1 Christensenellaceae bacterium
AGAATACAAGTTTCCGGTGGCGATGGCTGAGAAGAAACACCTGTTCCCATCCCGAACACAGAAGTTAAGCTCTCAAACGCCGAAAGTACTTGGCTGGGGACGGCCCGGGAGGATAGGTAGCTGCCGGATTCTATTTTTAAAGGAGCTCTTGCAAAAGAGCTCGCATATGCCTCTTTAGCTCAGCTGGTAGAGCATTCGGCTGTTAACCGAAGTGTCGTAGGTTCGAGTCCTACAAGAGGCGCCAGAAAAGAGAGGTCTTATCCTCTCTTTTTTGTTTTTCCTTTTTACATTTCTTTTACTTCTTGCTTACATCTCAGCTCTTCCCTTACCTTGAAACTGTCTTTCCCCTATGTTACTATTATTTAGGCTTTACAGCGCTAAAATGCGAAAACTCGAAGGTAGTTTCATGAAGAGATCATATATATTAATATCCGTATTCCTTCTTATTATACTTACTCTTGTATCCTGCAACGGGAACAGTATCGATTTCGAATCTGCCCCGAATCTTAATGACCTGTCGATAGAAATAGGCGAGGAGCTTCCGGGCATAGCCGAATATCTCACCGGAGAACATGATGACGCTTCTTTCGGGGAAGGATATGATCAGATTGATACATATAAAGTTGGCACATATGACGTACCTGTGATCATAAAAGGCAAGGAGTATAAATGT
Organism: Christensenellaceae bacterium; assembly: GCA_017523755.1. GTDB lineage: Bacteria > Bacillota > Clostridia > Christensenellales > Christensenellaceae > SIG371. The sequence continues at coordinate 674 of JAFWWA010000030.1, forward strand.
ACTCTTACTATAAATGATACCGTCGCACCGACAGGCGTCGTAAGACCTCTTACGATCAGGCCCGGGGATGAGCTGCATGCGATGGCTTTCTTCGAATCGGTTTCGGACAAGACGCATGTAACGGCCGAATTCACCGATGCTCCCGGCAGCAGTGTACCTGGAAGATATACTGTAGGGATAAAGCTGCTTGACGAAGCCGGGAACACCTCTGACTATACCGCCGATCTGCTGATCTCCGCCATAGACCCGGTAACGATAGAGGCAAGGAGGGAGTTCCTTACGGCAGGAGACCTAACAGATATAGCCGGAGCTGTCCTTGTCGAAGATTCCTTCGTACCTAATGTTCCTGGAGAACATGAGCTGCATGTGACCGTAAACGGCCAGGACAACATAGCGCTAGTGAATATCATCGATACGAAAGCGCCTGTGGCGTCCTCAAAGCACATGGACTGGTTCACGAAGGATCCCATAGACCCCTCCAAGATGGTGAGCGATGCGTTCGACGCTACAGAGATAACATACAGCTATAAGGAAGAGCCTGATTTTGAGAAGGAAGGCTCCCAGGATGTTACGGTGATCCTTACTGATGCCGGCGGGAATTCGATAGAAGTGGCCTCGTCGATGACTCTTAAGGCTGACAATGAAGCGCCCGTCATATACGGGCTCCAGGATCATATGTATTTCTACAAGGGAGAGCCTATCTCATACCTGTCCACAGTATATGCTTTTGACAACTGCACATCGGGAGATGAGATACAGTTCGACATAGACAAAGCGAATGTTGACATATATACAGCAGGCAAGTATGACGTTAAGTATACCGCAACAGACAAGTCCGGCAACAGCACATCAAAGACCGTCACGATAGAACTCGTGGAAAAGACGGTCTCGCAGGAGGAACTGGATCAGGTCATCGATAAGATCCTTTCCGAGATAACGACCGACGATATGACCATCGGGCAGAAGGCCTTTGCCGTGTATAATTTCATAAGGGACAAGATGGTCTACGTCAATGACTCCAACAAGAAAGACTATATAGGTGAAGCCTACAGAGGACTTACGAAGCTGAGAGGCGACTGCTATACGTTCTATGCGGCGACTGATGCTCTTATGAGAGCCATCGGGGCCGATACCATACAGGTACACAGGAAATACAATACCACGAGACCCACCGCCCATTACTGGCTGAAGGTGAATCTCGGGACAGGATGGTATCATGTCGATACGTGCAATCTGGGCCCCAGGAACTTCAACGCGTTCATGAGGACGGATAAGGAGTTCACCGACAGGGCTCCCACGTTCTGGATGTTCGACAGCAGCCTGTATCCGGCATCACCCACGACACCATATAAGAAAGATTATTAGACCATGACGACGAATATACTTGAGTACCTTGAGGCAACAGCCGAGAGGATACCTGACAGCCCTGCTTTTTCAGATGAAAAGCTCACGCTTTCCTTCCTTGAGTTCCTTAAGAGATCGAGAGCCGTGGGCTCGTTCCTTATAGGGAAAGGGGTAAAAAGAAGATCCCCCGTCATGGTCATCATGAATAAGAAGCCCGATACCATAGCGGTATTTTTCGGTGTGGTCTACGCAGGATGCTTTTATGTTCCGATAGATCCCGATATGCCGCCTGACAGGGTAAAGCTGATAACTGCGAAACTTGACCCTCAGTGTGTATTCACAGACAAAAAGAACTTTGATCCTGAAAAATACGGGCTCACATGTCCTGTTTTCGAACCTGACGAAGCGGAGTCAGCGCCTTTAATGGAAGAAGGACTCAGGGCTGTAAGGGATACATCAATTGATACAGATCCGATCTATGTCGTGTTCACTTCCGGCTCGACAGGGATACCCAAGGGAGTGCTTGCCTGCCATTCTTCGGTGATAGACTATGCCGAAGCATTTACCGGCATGCTTAAGCCTTCGGTCTCATCCGTGTTCGGCATGCAGGTGCCTCTATATGTGGACGCCTGCTTAAAGGAGATACTTTCAACGATAAAGTGCGGCTCGCACACGTGGCTCATACCAAGAAGCATGTTCATGTTCCCGGTAAGGCTCGTCGAGTATCTCAACAGGCATGAGATCAATACTCTGTGCTGGGTCGTATCAGCGCTTACGATCATATCAGGTCTCGGTACTTTTGAAACGATAAGGCCTTCTCATCTGAGCACGGTATGCTTCGGGAGCGAGGTGTTCCCGGTAAGACAGCTGGCGCTGTGGAGGGAAGTACTGCCGGAATGCAGGTTTATAAACCTTTACGGACCTACTGAAGCCACGGGTATGTCTTCATATTATGAGCTGCCAAAGGACAGGATATTCGGACCTGATGACAGGATACCTGTCGGAAAGCCGTTTAAGAATACAAGGATATTCCTTCTTGATGATGATGACAAGGAAGCCATTGAGGGCGAGATCTGCATCACGGGAAGATGCCTTACATTAGGGTACTTCAGGGATGAGGAGAGGACGGCAAAAGCCTTCACCCAGAACCCGCTGAACCATGACTGCCATGAGCTCATCTACAGGACCGGCGACATAGGACGCTATGATGAGAACGGAGATCTTGTATTCGTATCAAGGAAGGACAGTCAGATAAAGCACATGGGACACAGGATCGAGCTCGGTGAGATAGAGCAGAATGCCGGTATGCTCGAGGGGATCTCTTCACAGTGCTGCGTGTATGACGATATAAGGAACCGCATAGTGCTGTATTACACGGGCGAGGCTGAGCCGAAAGACATCATGATGTCGCTTAAGTCGAAGCTTCCCTCATATATGCTCCCTTCGAAGTTAGAGAAACTCAAGGTGATGCCTGTCACTAACAACGGGAAGATAGACAGGTCATCTCTTAGAAATAAAGCCAAGGAAGAAGAATGATGTTAGAGAAACTGACAGAACTGTTAAAAGGACTGCATCCCGAAGCTGATATAGAGAACGAAGACGGCCTTATCGACAACGGGATACTCAACTCGTTCGACATAGTGACCATTATAGCCGAAGTCGACGACATGTTCGATGTCAAGATACCCGCAAGCGAGATAGTGCCTGAGAATTTCAACTCAGTCAGGGCTCTGTCAGATCTTGTGGAGAGGATATCGGAAGAGTTCTAAAACATGCTCTTTACCTCGTGGTCTTTCATATTTTTCATAATACTGCTTACATGTGTTAACTATATCCTGCCTGTCAGATACCGCTGGATACTGTTTCTTATATCCAGCCTGTTTTTCTATGCCCTTTCGGGCGTGGCAGGGCTCATCTATCTTTCTGCTGCAGCGCTCATCATCTGGGTGCTTGCCCTTGTTATCGAGGACAGGAGGAACAAAGGCAGGGATGAGCTTAAAACGGTCCTTGCGGATGCATCTTCAGACGAGAAGAAAGCGTACAGGCAGAAGATAAAAAAGAGCATAGGAGTCGTGCGCTTTGCGGGCATCCTCATGCTCGTTGCCCTCCTTTTCGTATTCAAGTATTCAAAGAGCCTTTTCCCTTCACTTTTTGATGAAGGAAGCGGGGATGGCTTTTTAAGGTTTGCGGTGCCGATGGGGATATCCTTCTATACGCTTTCGGCTATAGGGTATCTCGCGGACGTCTCAAACAACAAGTACGGTGCGGAGAAGAATCCTCTTAAGCTCGCTTTATATCTGTCGTTTTTCCCGGCTCTCGTCCAGGGGCCGATAGCAAGGTTCGGGGAGCTTAAGGATACTCTTTTTGAGCCCGCTCCGTTCGACGGCGGAAAAGTGATGGAAGCGGCGTTAAGGATAGCCTGGGGGTATTTCAAGAAGATCATAGTTGCGGACAGGATAGCCGCGGCGGTCGCGGTGCTCCAGAAGGATCCCGGGACCTATACGGGAATGTATTCGTTCCTGCTCATCGTATTCTATACAGTACAGATATACGCTGATTTCACGGGCGGGATAGACATAACGATAGGAACGGCGAAGGCACTGGGGGTAAGACTCGCCGAGAACTTCGATCATCCCTTCTTCTCAAGGACGCTCGATGAATACTGGAGAAGATGGCATATGTCCATGGGATCATGGTTCAGGGACTATGTGTTCTATCCGGTATCCGCTTCGAAAGCTCTTCTGAAAGTCGCAAAGGCTTCGAGGAAAAGACTGGGAGACGGGTTCGGCAGGAGGCTGCCGGTATACATCTCGACTCTGCTTACATGGGCTCTTACGGGCATATGGCACGGAACTACGGTCAACTTCCTTGTCTGGGGGCTCCTTAACGGCATATTCATAATAATAGGGACCGAGATAGATCCGCTCTCAAGAAAGCTCCATGAAAGGCATGAAGGACTAAGGGATAACACGGCATTCAGATTCCTTCAGGCTTCAAGGACAGTTGCGCTTACGGCAGCATTAAGGCTGTTCGATCTGGCCCCGGACCCCATGACGACCGTGAAACGGTTCATATCGATATTTACGGTATCCAATGCCGGCGAGGTGCTGGGCGGAGGATTTTCAGCCCTGGGCCTTTCGGTATACGATCTTGTGATCATTGCGGCAGGGATCGCGGTGATGTTTGCCGTATCCTTCATGAACAGGGACATGAGCGTTTATGAAAAGCTGAGAAAGCGCGGGTTCATATATCCCGTGATAGCTTTCGCGCTCCTTATCGTAGCGGTCATCATATTCGGAGCATACGGAACGGGCTACGACGCCAGCCAGTTCATATATAATCAGTTTTAGGCGGTGGTACTGTGGACAAAATGAGAAAGTGCGCATCAGTGATAATAGTGATCGCGGTCTCTTTGCTCGTGCTTTATCTGGCACAGTGTCTTGTCGTGCCCAAATACATGTCAGGCGTCCTCGAGGGCGGAATGACCCGCGAGTATTACGAGGAAGAGCTCCCGCATGACGTCATATTCATTGGCGACTGCGAGGTATATGAGAACATATCTCCCATAACGCTCTGGGAGGAATACGGCATGGCGTCATATATAAGGGGCAGCGCGCAGCAGCTCATATGGCAGTCCTATTACCTCCTTAAGGAGACCTTCAGATATGAATCCCCGAAGGCGGTAGTCTTCAATGTGCTTTCGATGAAATATGACGAGCCCCAGAGCGAGGCCTACAACAGGATGACTTTCGACGGCATGAAGCCTTCGTATCTTAAATATGAGGCTGTAAAGGCTTCCGCGATGGAAGACGAGGATATCCTGAGCTACTTCTTCCCGATCTTAAGATACCATTCAAGGATGGCTGAGCTTACAGATGAAGACATAAGGTACATGTTCAGAAGAGACAGGATCACGCATGCCGGATATCTCATGCGCATAGATGTAAAGCCGATGACTAAGCTTCCCATGGCTCCGTCGCTCCCGGACTATTCGTTCGGTGAAGTGTGCTTCGATTATCTTGAGAAGATGAGGGAACTGTGTCAGGAGAACGGAGCTGAGCTTATCCTTATAAAATCGCCCAGCCTCTATCCCCACTGGTATCCCGAATGGGACGAACAGGTGCGGGAGTATGCGGAGGAAAAGGGGTTGATATATATCAACTATGCTGATAAACTTGATGAAGCAGGGATAGACATGAGCACGGATACGTATGACGGGGGGCTGCATCTGAATCTCTCCGGAGCGGAAAAGTTTGCGAAACAGATAGGCGCGATGCTCATAGATAACTGTGATATCCCCGACAGAAGGGGAGAACCGGCATATGACAGGTGCTGGAAGGAAAAGTCGGATTTCTATTATGATATGATAGAAAGACAGAAAAAGGAACTTGAGGAGTTCGGCTATCTTAAGAGCTGGACATTGGGTAAATGATATGAGAAGAAGGATACTTGCGCTGCTCATGGCTTTGGTAATGGTTTTCGTGCTTGCTGCCTGCAGCAGCAATGATAAGAAAGCGGAGCCTGAGGGAACGCCCGCAGACAGCACTGCTTCTGCAGAGACTTCCGAAAATAAGGAAGAGAACAAAGAAGAGGAAAAAGAGCCCGAGACCGAAAACAAGGAGGATAATCCCCTTTATTTCGAATACAAGGGCGTTAAGATATGGATAATGGATGAGGCTGAAGCGGTCGAGAGCCAGCTGGGCGATCCTATAAGCGTTTTCGAAGCGGACAGCTGCGCTTTCCAGGGCAAGGACATCTTCCATTATTTCGACGGCGTGCAGTTCCAGATAAACGACGTTGAGGGAACTGACAGGATCACGGCGATAACGGTCGCAGACGATACGATAAAGATACCTCAGGGGCTCTCGATAGGAAATCCGGAGTCCAAGATAGAAGAGGCTCTGGGGGCCGAACACGAGACCGCTCCCGGGATGTACATATATACGCATGGGACCACGCGCCTTCAGATCGGTGTGAAGGAAGGAAAGGTCTCGGAGATCGTTTATGCATACAGCTTGGCAAAGAACGGATAAAAAAGTCCTCGGGATATTAGGAGGCATGGGCCCTCTTTCAACTGTCGATTTCTTCTACAGGGTGGTAGACAGGACCGACGCTCAGGGCGACAGCGGGCATATACATGTCATAGTGGATTCCGACGCAGGGATCCCCGATAGGACCGAATGCATCCTTAAAGGCGACAACGGATGTCTTGAAGCGATAATAAGGAGCGCAAAGCGCCTTCATGCTGCAGGAGCCGAAGTAATAGCCATGCCGTGCAACACAGCTCATGCCTTTTTAAAGGAGATAAGGGACTCTGTTCCCGGCACGGTGTTCCTCGATATGGTGAAGCTCACCGTAAGGGAGATGGCCAGGAGGGGGATAAGGACGGCAGCCCTTCTTGCCACAGAAGGAACGATAAAGAGCGGGATCTACGAACGGGAATGCGAAAAGACCGGTATAAGGATGATGCTTCCTGGTGAGGAAGGCAGGAAGGAAGTCACGGATGTCATATATACCGCAGTAAAAGCCGGAAGGGAATATGACAGCGCACGGTTTATAAAAATGCTTGAAAAACTGCGTAAGGAGGGTGCCGAGGCCTTCATATTGGGCTGCACCGAGCTCCCGATAGCGTTTGACAGGTTCGGGATAGATCTTCCTTACGTCGATTCGACGGAAGTGCTTGCAGAGGAAGCCATAAGGGCCTGCGGCTATGATCTGAAATAAAAAAAGCGACATCGCCGCTTTTTGTTTTATATCCTATCTATAGAGCTCATCCATAAGTGAAAGGAGCTCTTTTATTTTTTCCTCAAGATCCGTCTTTCCCTTTATGACTTTATGGAAAGGATGGCCTTCCCAGGCTCGTTTCGTCCTCGTGTCGAGCCTCACGGCGTCCTCTATGCCCTCGGTCCTCGCGTCATTGTTCATAAGAGTATACATATCAGGTATCCCTTTTGCGGCAGTCTCGAGGTGGAAGATCCCGTCGTATCTTTTTAAGACATCCTCCTCCGTAAGCCCGTACATGCCGATTATCGAATCGAATTCCTCATCCGTCATATATGCCTTGTTGTCCATGAGACCCCTGTCAAAAACGATGAGTGTCCTGTCGAACTTCATCGTGAGAGCAGCCTGCTCTATGATCTCTTCCTTCTTTATCTGGAGCATGATCTGAGCTTTCTGGTATTCGAACGGGGTCCCGCAGGTCCAGGGAGCCACTCCTCCTCCGATGAGCTCGGTCGCGGTCTCTCCCACGGTTATGACGTGGATACCTTTCTTACGGAAATGATCTTTTATGTATTTAAGCGAGGTGGATTTCCCGCCTCCGGGTCCGCCCGTGATGACAGCCTTCCTTATCTCCATGATGCACCTTCAGAAAATGATATCTTAATATCAATTATATTTGCGGAGATAAGCGCTTGCAATATTTATAAGAAAGGTTGACAATGGCTTTTTGTTAGTGTATCATACTTATGCTACATAGGGCCCCATGGTCAAGCGGTCAAGACATCGCCCTTTCACGGCGGTAACAGGAGTTCGATTCTCCTTGGGGTCACCATCATAAACCTGCCATATGAGGCAGGTTTTTTTCTGCCCATATTGAACAGGGGCATGCCCCGTGATATAATTTTTCATGGTGACAGGCTCTTATATTAAGAGCCGCATCGCATTTTAAAAAGTCTTTTTTCAGAATTCAAATCAAATAAGGACAAGCAGAAGAGAAATGGTTTTTATGAGACTTTTTGCCGTGATCTCTTTCAGCGGGTATTTTTATGGATAAAAGAACAGTTTTTGTCACAGGTGCCGACAGAGGGCTCGGCCTTGAGATCTGCAGGCAGTTCCTTTCCCGCGGCTTCTTCGTTTTCGCAGGCCGCTATTTCTATAACTGGACTCTTCTTGATGATCTTAAGAAGGAATATCCCGACGATCTCATAAGCGTATCGCTCGATATCACCGACCCTGAAAGCATCAGCGCTGCCGTAGAGGAAGTAAAGAAGTATACGGACACCCTCGACATACTGGTCAATAATGCAGGCATCGGTGGAAAATGGGGACCCGGCCCCGGCGACATATTTGACCATGAGCTCGATTTCGAGGATATGTTAAGAGTCATAAACGTCAATGCCATAGGGACATTAAGGGTCATGAACGCCTTCATAGATATGATCATCCCCAGCTTCCACAAGCTCATAGGCATAGTCTCCTCGGAAGCCGGCTCGATCGGCACATGCTGGAGATACGGCGGATTCGGATACTGCATGAGCAAGGCTGCCCTCAATATGGCGGGCTCCATCGTCCACAACAGGCTCCACAGGGAGTTCAACGGCCAGGTCATGCTCTTCAACCCGGGCGGGATGCCGTCATATCTGGGAGACACGAAGGGCCGCGACGACGCCATGAACCTGAGGCCTATGAGAGAGGGCTTCACCGACGCGAAGACTTCCGCGGAGGGCATAGTAAGGCTGCTGCTCGAGCAGGAGCACTTCAAATCCGACCATCCTGCATTCCTGCAGTACGGCGGAAACCAGATACCATGGTAAAAAAGATATCTTACGGGCGGGGGGGCGGTCCCTGCCCGTTACATGATATACTGCAAATAATACATTCAAGAGGTTAGCAACATGAAAAAAGCATTGCTGCTCGGCGACAGAGTTGCTCTGTACCATCCCGTTACGGGTGTAGACGAGGTCTTAAGAGGCATCTATGACGGTGTCTTCGATATCACCCTAGAAGAGGATTACGGAAAGCTCACGCTCGAGCGTCTAAAACAGTATGACATGGTCATCTCGTACTGCGACAGGTGGAGAGAGAAGGGAACGAAGACAGCTGCGGCCGCTCTCGTTTCGTATGTAGCCGACGGAGGCAATCTCCTTGCGCTCCATAACGGTCTCGTGATGGGAAGCAGCTCCTATGAGCTGGCGCTCCTTCTGGGAGCAAGATTCCTGGGGCATCCGTCACAGGTCCTCATAGACTACAGCAAGACTGATGTCGACCATCAGATCTCTGAGAGGTTCGAGGATTTCAAGACCACAGAGGAATCATATATGTTCGACTTCGACGATTTCACGAAGAAGCAGGTGCTCGTCGAGTCGAGATACGCCAAAAGCACGATACCCGCGGTATGGTGTCATAAGTACGGCTGGGGCAAGGTCGTATGCGTGGTGCCGGGGCATCAGACGGAATCGTTCCACGGCCCTGTAAAGAAGATACTTTACAAAGCCGGGCTATGGTTCATCGACAGGATATAGGAGGGCATCAGAATGAAGAAGAAACTGTTCCTTTCGGGAGATTATACTTTCCCGCTGTTCCATCCTTTAAAGAATGTCGATACCGAGATATTCGACATACTCGGAAATGATTTTGAGTTCGCCCTCAATACAGAGCACTTCGAATCTCTCGAGGACTATGAGTATGAGAAGTTCGATACGGTCCTTTTATACAACGACCACTGGATAGACAAATCGCCTACGGTGCATCAGCAGGTACAGTCGCTCATACACTATGTGGTGAACGGCGGAGGACTTCTGGTAGTACACAACTTCGAGCCCGGAGTCGACTATGAGATGGCCCAGATGCTTGGCGGAGCCTTAAAGAAGACTCTGGTCCCGCAGAACCACAGGCATATCGACTATGTGCCTTCGGGGACAGACCATCCCATCATGAAGGGCGTAGGTCCGTTCTCTCTCGAGGATGATCTTTTCGACATCCATCACGACCGCCTGACAGAGAAGACCGTGCTCCTGAATGCGAAGATCGAAGAGGACATCGAGGTCCCCATGGCGTGGGCGATAGAGTTCGGTATGGGAAGAGTCGTATACATCGCTCCCGGACACGACGTCAGCGCTTTTAAGGATCCTGAATACAGGAAGCTCCTAAGGAACGCCGCGCTCTGGACGGCAGGCGAGCTGTGACCAAAAGGAAGGAGACCCTATAATGAAAAAAGCACTTTTGATCGGAAACAGGGACTGCGCCGGATATATGAGTATAGCCGCCGCTGAAAAAGCCCTTCCTGAGATCCTTGGATACGCACTTGATACCGTATGCGAAGACGGTTTCTCCTCCATCGCATATGAAGACATAAAGGACTACGATCTCATAGTCTTCATGCCCTGCGACTGGAAGGACAGGGACAACCTCGATGCTTCAGTCGAGCTGTTCAGATACATCCTTCACGGAGGGAATATGCTGATAGTCGGCAACGGCCTCGATGTCGGAGACCGCCAGGAACTCAAAGTCATCTCCGCGTCGGTATATAAGGGAAGCTCATACTATACGGAGCTCGACATAGAGCCTACCGATTTGGGAAAGAAACTGTCGGGATGCGATGAGACCGTTACTGTCCGCGACATACCGCATTTCGTAAAGCCTGACGTTTTCAAGACGTCCGACCTGCTCTACAGCTTCAGATACGGCAGCGTTTCATATCCCGCCCTCTTCGCGCAGAAGTGGAGCAGGGGAAAGGTAGCCTGCATGGCTCTTGATCTCACATCGGAGAGCATATGCGCGCTCGCTCCCGTTTTAAAGGCGGCGGCAGCATATTTCAACAGCTGAAAGGAGAGGGACCATGAAGAAAAAAGCTTTTTTATGCAGCAGCTTCGGACCGGGATTCCACCCGTTCCTTACGGGGACTGACAAGGAGATAACCTCGATCCTCGGCGATACCTATGATTTCGTAAAGATAACCGATGAGTTTAGGGACATGACGCTCGAGGATATGAGACAGTATGACTGCCTCATGTTCTACTCAGCTCCGTTCTGGGGACTTAAAGGGGACAGCGATTTCATAGCCAACCTGCTCGAGTACATTGCGACGGGCGGCAGCTTCCTCATAATGCATATAATATCCACAGGTGCGATACCCGAGACCGCCCAGGTGGTAGGAGGAGGCTTCAGGATGCATCCCCCGTTCAACAGGTTCAGATTCGAGCCGGAGAACAACGGCCATCCGATACTCGAGGGGATAGAGCCCTTCGAGCTCGATGACGAGATGCATCAGGTCTATACCGAGGAGGTCCTCAACAGGACGATACTCCTGACTGTCAAGAATGACAACGGAAGGCCTCACGAGACAGGCCCCGTGGCGCATCAGGATATCTACGGAAAGAACAGCAGGAATAACGTGGAGCTGGCATGGTGCAACGAATTCGGCAAGGGCAGGATAGTTTACGCGTGCCCCGGACACAATGCCGATGACTACAGGCATCCGATGTTAAGAAAGTTCCTCAGTAACTGCGGCAAGTGGCTCGCAAGAGAGATATAGGACGATTTACGACAGCCGGCTCATGCCGGCTGTTTTATGTACCGCCCGAAGATTCGTGTCTCGTTGAAAAAATACCGCTTTGGTGTTAAAATCAAACTATTAATATAAAGGAACCTGGGTATGGACGTAAAAGTATATGATCTTATGATAATAGGCGCGGGACCGGCAGGGCTCACGGCCGCGGTATATGCGAAGAGAGCCGGCCTCGATACCGTGGTATTTGAAAAGCTGGCTCCGGGCGGGCAGATAGCCAACACTCATCTTCTCGAGAACTATCCCGGATTTCCGGAGGGCATAAGCGGGGCTGACTTCGCAGAGGCCTTAAGGAAGCAGGCGGTCCGTTTCGGCGCGGAGATAGTGAGCGATGAGATCATTTCATGCGATCTTTCAAAAAGGCCGTTTACCATAAAGGCCTTCGGCGGCGAGTATAAGGGAAAGACCGTCATTATTGCCGGAGGCGCGGTACCGAGAAAGCTCGGCATAGAGGGAGAGAGCGATTTCCTGGGGCAGGGAATTTCTTTCTGCGCAACATGCGACGGAATGTTCTTTAAGGGCATGGACGTTGCCGTGATAGGCGGAGGAGATACTGCCATAGGGGACGCCATCTACCTTTCGAACCTCTGCAGGACCGTATACGTCATACACAGACGAGACGAGTTAAGAGCCGGGAAGCTCATAGCCGAGCAGGCAAGGGCAAAGGACAACATAGTATTCCTGCTCTCGAAGGTCCCCGAAAAGTTCTTCGGAGGTTTCGATTTCGAAGGGATAGTCCTAAGGGACGTAAAGACGGGAAAGACCGAGGAGCTCGCGGTCCAGGGCTGTTTTGAGGCGGTGGGCAACATACCGGACACAGCCTATCTTGAGGGGATCGAGCTCGACAGTAACGGCTATATAGCGGCGGGAGAAGACACCCGTACGAGCATAGAAGGCGTATTCGCAGCAGGCGACATCAGGACAAAGTCATTAAGACAGGTGGTCACTGCCGCGGCTGACGGAGCGGTAGCCGCCACGGAAGCGTACGAATTCATAGAAAAGACGAAAAAATGCTGAAAAGCGGTTTATTTATAAGACTGAAGTAAGGAGAGACCCGTAGGAATATGTGTGGAATAGTAGGATACATAGGACCCAGGAAAGTGATCCCGGTGCTTCTCGGCGGACTTACGAAACTCGAGTACAGGGGATATGACAGCGCAGGTGTCGCATACCTTGATAACGGCAAGATCGAAGTCATAAAGGAGCAGGGAAAGCTCGATAACCTAAGAGAGAAATGCAGCGGGATAGAGACTGACAATACGCTCGGTATAGGGCATACGAGATGGGCGACGCACGGAGCCCCCTCAAAGATCAATTCCCATCCGCACCTTAACGGATCGGGGACCATCGCCCTCGTCCATAACGGTATCATAGAGAACTATGTGGCTCTTAAGGAATGGCTCATAAAGAAAGGCGTGAAGTTCGTATCCGATACGGATACCGAAGTCGCCGTCCATCTTATAGACCACTTCTATTTCGGGGATCTCGTATCGGCAGTGAGGCAGGCGATAGAGATGCTCGAAGGCTCCTACGCGTTCGCGGTCATATCGAGCAATGAGCCCGACAGGATAGTTGCGGTAAGGAAGGACAGCCCGCTCATCATAGGAAAGGCCGACGGCGAAAACATACTCGCGTCCGACATACCGGCTCTCCTCGAGTATACGAGGGACGTATATTTCCTTAATGACAACGAGATAGTCGAGATGAAGAAGGACAGCATAGACTTCTTCGATATTTACGGGACAAGGATCAAGAAACAGACGACAAAGATAGAGTGGGACGTGACGCAGGCTGAAAAAGGCGGCTACGACCACTTCATGCTAAAGGAGATCTACGAGCAGCCCAGAGCCTTAAGGGACACATTCTCACCCAGGCTCAAGAACGGTATCATAGATATCTCCGAGATGGGAATAGACGATGATTTCATAAAGGACCTTAAAAAGATCACGATAGTGGCATGCGGATCGGCTTCGCACGTAGCCCATGTCGGCAAGTACGTCATCGAGCGCATAGCTAAGGTGCCGGTGGAGGTTGACATAGCGTCCGAGTTCAGATACAGGCATCCGCTCCTTATAAAGGACCAGCTCGTGATAGTCATAAGCCAATCAGGTGAGACGGCAGATACCATAGCGGCCTTAAGGGAGGCAAAGTCCCAGGGAGTAAAGGTGGCTGCGGTAGTCAACGTCATAGGCAGCACCATAGCAAGGGAAGCCGACGCGGCCTTCTATACCTATGCCGGCATGGAGATCGCGGTGGCTACGACAAAGGCCTACGATACCCAGCTCCTTTCCATGTACATGCTCGCCTACGCGATGGCAAGGACCAGGGGGACGATATCGGAAGAGGAATATGACAGGGCCGTAAGAGACCTGAGCCTCCTTCCCGAAAAGGCTGAGGAGACGCTGAAGCTCAAGGAAGCCGTCCAGAGGATCGCATATGAGAGATTCATGGACGAGGACGTGTTCTTCATAGGAAGGGGAGTCGATTATGCGCTCTCTATGGAAGCCTCGCTGAAGCTGAAGGAGATATCGTATATCCATTCTGAAGCTTATGCCGCAGGAGAGCTCAAGCACGGCACGATAGCCCTCATAGAGCCCAATACGCTCGTAGTGGCGATAGCCACGCAGGAGGACCTCATCGACAAGACGCTCTCTAACATAAAGGAAGTGAAGGCGAGAGGCGCCTACGTCGTGTGCGTGACGACTGAGAAATACAGGGCGAAGTTCGACCAGGGAGTGGACGAGTTCCTTATCCTTCCCGAGATAGCTGACATAGAGGCTCCGATCATAACGGTCATACCCATGCAGATGCTCGCTTACTACATCACCTTGAACAAGGGCTTCGATGTAGATAAGCCGAGAAACCTCGCAAAATCGGTGACGGTCGAATAAAGAAAAAGATCATGAAAAAGAAATATCCCGAAGCCTCTTCAGCTCCGGGATATCTTTTTTATTATGACCTTATTTTATATCTATGCAGTGGCTCATATCGTAGCTGTGGGGAGCCTTGTCGGCGGCTTTCCTGCCCACGGCGACAGCCACTCCGTACTCGAGCTCATCGCCCATGCCTATTATCTTCCTCATCCTCGGAGCTTCGGGCCCCAGCTCGAAAGCGTGCTCCGGCATGCCGAGTATCACGGTATCGAGCCCTATCGACTTCGCGGCCAGGGCTATCGACTGTGAGGCTATCCCGCAGTCCACGAGCCCGTAATGCGAGCCTCTTGCTATCCCTATCACTATGAGAAGGGGAGCCCCGTAGCAGGTCTTCCTGTAGTTCTCAGGAAGGACTCCTCCGTTTATGGCTCGTGCCACGCAGCGGTCGACGTCGTCTATCACGTCTTTGTTCGTTATGAAGAAGAAGCGCTGTGCCTGAAGGTTCCTGGCTGTCGGAGACTGGAGGGCAGCCTCCTTTAAGACAAGTATCTCCTCATCGCTGAGAGCCTCGTCCTTATATGCCCTTATGCTCGATCTTTCCCTTATAGCGTCAAGTACCTGGTTGTCCATTGATCAAAATTCCTTTCATGTCTGATACACATATTATACACTGAAGCGCCTTTCCGATAAACATGTTCCCCGCTGCTTTTGACTCACAGCCCCCTGTATGATAAAATCCATACGGGAAAATGAGGCCGGAAAACGGCGTTTTGGAGGTTATCCTATGGGTGAACTGGTAAGGAGCATAGATCTTTTAAACGACGGAAGAAAACGGGGATACGCTGTGCCCGCATACAACGCGTACGATTATTACAGCATAAGAGCGATTTTAAGGGCAGCGGAGCTGGCGGGAACTCCCGTCATACTCATGCATCATTTCAGCTACGGCATAGATCTTGACACCTTTGCCGCCATAGCAAAGGCTCTGGGGAAAAAGGCAAAGGTGCCTTTCTCGATTCATCTCGACCATAGCCCGACATATGAGGAATGCATACGAGCTATAAAGGCGGGGTTCACATCCCTTATGATAGACGGTTCGCCTCATCCCTTTGATGAGAATGTCAGGATGACCCGGGACGTCGTAAGAGCCGCCCGTGCCTGCGGGATAGATGTCGAAGGCGAGATAGGACACGTGGGCTTCCACGATGTCGACAGGTCCCTCTTCACGAGGCCCGAGGAAGCAAAGGAATTTCTTGAGCTCACAGAGGTAGACGCTCTTGCGGTGTCTATAGGCAACAGCCACGGCGTTTATTTCGAGGAGCCCAGGATAGAGCAGGAGCTCCTAAAGGAACTGAACAGGATATCGACCGTACCGCTCGTGCTCCACGGGACATCGGGGATACCGGACGACCAGCTCATGGAGGCCGTGAGGAACGGCATAACAAAGACCAATATCGCCACCGAATACCTCATGAAGACGGTAGACGTGGTAAAGGGGCTCATTCTGACCGATAAGGAGCTCGATACCGCTCCTAAGGTCATGGAAGCGGCAGAGAAGGATGTCTCGGAATTCATAGCAAGGAAGATGCGCCTTCTGAACCCCGACAACGTAAGGATCCTTTAATAACCAGATAAGAGCATACAAAAAAGGCCGCATGGAAGCGGCCTTTTAAAGTTCGTTTACAGCTTTTTACATTCTTTCCTGTTCGCAGTCGAACATGAATATCGTAGCTCCGCCGATCTCTACCTGTACGGGAGTCGGGATGAAGTCCATGCTGGCTGTGGGAACGATCGGAACGACGTTGGTGATACGGCGCTTGCAGTATTCCTTTACAGTCTCCTTCACGTCGTCGACGAGCTCTTCCTCTACGCCGATAAGAAGGGTCGTGTTGCCTCTTCTTAAGAATCCGCCTGTGGTCGAGAGCCTGGTCACACGGATCTGCTTTTTATTGAGAGCGCCAAGAAGCTTTCCTGCGTCTTCGTCCTGTACTATCACTATCATAAGTTTCATGGTAATTACCTCCTGATTTAACAAAAAGAAATGTAATCAATATAGAAATCGTTTTTTCTGATGCTGTTAGCTAATATTATCATAAGGTGCCCCAAAATGCAAATATTTCTTCATATGATGCAGGAAAGAGGGCAAAACAGTGCCGGTCACTGCTCGGACAGCAGCACGTCGAAGGCCACGTCAACTATCGGCTGGCTGAACTCCGTAAGTACGCTGTCAACGAACTCGTCCATGTACTTCTTCCTTATGGTATCCACCTGGTCCGTGGTGAATCCGCTGTTCATCAGGATCTCGCTCATGCGTTCCCCGTTTCCCGAAAGGCTTATGAGCCTGTTTATAGCTTCAAGTTTCTCTTTCAACATGATAGGTTTCCTTATGTTTTTTACATCCAGATTATACCATATATCGCGGCCTTATTTGAGAGCTATCCGTGAAAACATATGTTTACATGAAGGACCGTCTGTCTTATACTTTTAGATACAGGAAGGCAGAAACAGGCGGCATTAAAATAATCATTAAGAGGTCATGACATGAGAGCGGACACACTGACTTATCTTTCGGACATACTCGACAGGCTTCCCGACCAGTGGCCGGCGACAGCGATACACAACATAGTCTGCCACGGGCACAGCGTGCCGGCAGGATACAACGCGACCCCGAGGGTCAACATGATGGAGGCGTATCCCGCCCTGCTCCACAGGGAGCTCACGAGCCGCTTCCCGTTCTCGGTCACGAACGTCATAGTGACTGCCATAGGAGGGGAGACCTCCGAGGGCGGCGAGAAGAGATTTAAGGACGATGTGCTATGCCATAAGCCCGAGATCCTCACCATAGACTACTGTTTAAACGACAGGATGATAGGATATGTGAGGGCCGAGAAGGCCTGGAGGTCCATGATAGAGCAGGCGCTCAGGAAGGACATAAAGGTCATCCTCTTAACGCCCAGCTGGGACAACAACTTCTTTAAAAAGAACGAGGAGTGGAAGGCGCTCGAAAGGCACTGCTGGCAGGTAAGAAGGCTCGCCGACGAGTACGGCGTAGGCCTGGCGGATGTTTTCCTTGCTTTCGAAAGGTATATAAAGGAGGATCTCGACGCGGTGAACCTTCTCTCGCACGTGAACCATCCGAGCCGCCTCGGGCATGAGATAATAGCCTCTGAGATACTCAAGTTCTTCCTCGCAAGATAACGGAAAGACAGCATTTGAGTTTTATACGTTTTTTGGTGAGCGCCCGCTCCGTTTTATTCGGAATGGCGCTCTTTCGTTTCCTGAAAACGCCATTAAAACGGCAAAATCACGGGCCTGGCCCGCTGCCGTAAAAACGGATAATTATGCGTCAGGAGAGTCCGCGCGGCCTCCTTTCCTGTTGACAAAACCATGTCCGTCATATAGAATTTAGACTACAGGCAATACAATCAAAGAATCTTTTTTTGGAGAGAATGATTATGGCAAAAATAGTGGATGTTGAAGTGTTCAAGGTGCAGGCACCGAAAACATTTGACGGCAGTATGGGAGCCTTCATGAAGGCTGACGACAAGCGGCTTCCCTATATCACCTGCAAATCCATGCCCAGGAGGAACGGCGACATAAGCGGCGTCGTGCTCCAGGAAGGCGCCGTGGTAGTAAAGATCACTACCGAGGACGGCATCTACGGGCTCGGGAGCAGCGGTCTTTACAGGAACTGCACGGTGATAGTACAGGAAGTGCTCAAACCCCTGCTCTTAGGCGCTGACGCGATGGAGATAGAGAAGCTCTGGGATATCATGTTCAAGGCTACGGTGGCTTTCGGAAGGAAGGGTGCCGTGATACAGGCCATCTCCGCCGTCGACATAGCTCTCTGGGACCTCATGGGAAAGACCATGGGGATACCGGTATACCAGCTCCTGGGCGGCAAGGTCAGGGACAAGATAAAGGTCTACGCTACCGGAAACGATCTTGAGCGCTTCAAGGCCATGGGATACAAGGCCAACAAGATACCCGCTCCGGGCGGCCCCGGACAGGGACTCGAGGGCTTCAAGGCCAATATAGCCGCGGCCCAGAGGGTGGCCAGGATAATGGGCGAGGACGCCGAGATAATGTACGACTGCTGGCAGGGCTGGGACATTGAGTTCACGGTCAAGGTCTGCAAGGAATTAAAGAAGCAGAACCTGAACGTCAGATGGATAGAGGAGCCCCTCATGGCTGACGATATAGACGGACACGCAAGGCTCAAGGATCTCCTTAACCCGATGGGCATACTCGTAGCCACAGGCGAGCACGAGTATACGAGATGGGGAGCAAGGGAGCTCATAGAAAAGAAAGCCATCGACATAATGCAGTGCGATATATGGTACAGCGGCGGCATTTCCGAAATGAGGAAGATGCTGGCATACGCGAAGGCCCACAACGTCTATGTCGTGCCTCACTGCAACGGCATGCCCGTTTATCACGTATCGATCTCGAGCCTGCAGTCTCCCTTTGCTGAAACGCTGGTCCTCCAGTCGGCGGCGAACGATGCCAACAGGCTGTTCCTCGGAGAGCCTCAGGTGGTCGACGGATTCCTCGACGTTCCCGACAGACCGGGCCTTGGCTACGAGCTGAACTACGACTGGGGCAGGATGCTCCCGTACAGCTGAGACGGAAGAGAAACTTTTTAGGAGCGTAACAAGATATGAAGATAACGAATGTTGAAGTATATAAATTCTTTTCGCCCAAGAGGAAGACCGACGATGCCTGGGGAAAGTGGCCCATAGCTAAGCCCCTGTCTCTTTATGAGGATTTCATGAAGGAGAAGGATTTCGATATCCTTGACCTCGTCGCAGGCGCATGCGTGGTAAAGATCACGGCTGAGGACGGGACCTACGGTCTCGGCTACACAGGTCTCTACAGGGAGAGCGCAAGCTTCCTCGAGGAGTGCTTAAAGCCCCATCTTATGGGAATGGACGCCTTCGAGATAGAGTACGCGTGGGACATCATGTACAAGTCCTGCTGCGCTTACGGCAGGACGGGCCTTCTCATACACGCCGTCTCGGCCATCGACATGGCTTTATGGGACCTTTACGGAAAAGCCGTAGGCCAGCCCGTATACCAGCTTTTAGGCGGCAAGGTGAGGGATAAGATCAAGGCCTATGCAACGGGCCCCGATTTCAAGCTCTATAAGTCTCTCGGATACAAGGCTGCCAAGATCCCTATGCCCTACGGAGCGATGCACGGAAAAGAAGGCATGAAGAAGAACATCGAAGCCATCGCCGGCGTGAAGGAGATAATGGGCGACGACGCGGAGATCATGCTCGACTGCTGGATGAGCTGGGACACCGACTATACGGTGAGGATCGCCAAGGAGCTCGAGAAATATAACGTGAGATGGGTGGAAGAGCCCACCATGCCCGACGACTATGACGGCTATAAGCGCTGCAAGGAGATACTGAACGGGCACGGCATCCTGGTAGCCGGAGGAGAGCACGAGTTCACAAGATGGGGAGCAAGGAAGCTCATCGATCTCAAGTGCGTCGACATACTCCAGTGCGATGTCTGCTATGCGGGCGGTATATCCGAGCTGAGAAAGATAAACGCCTACGCTGAGGCAAACGGGGTCAAGCTGATACCCCACAGCCACAATCTGCCGACATATCACTTCTCGATCTCCAGCAAGAACTCTCCCTTCGCCGAGACGCTGCTCGATCCCAACGTACCGAGACTGTTCACGGGAGAGCCCCAGATCGAGAACGGCTTCATAGACGTTCCCGACAGACCGGGATTCGGATATGAGCTCAATATGGACTACGGCGCGTTCTACAAGTACGAGGACGGAAAGTATCTCTACGACTATAAATTCCGCACGAACCTCAAGGACGCTTCCCTCTGGAACGTAGGCATACCCAATGAGACGAACACTTATGTGAAAGGCAACGAGTGATCTTCTTAAGATGAGAGTCTGGACAAAGATATACAGGAACAATAAGATAGTGGGCAGCCATACGGCTGAGAGCCTGGAGCAGGACCAGGGCTTAGCGCTCCTCCGCTGCATGGAGGAGATATGCAAGAAGCTGGACCTTGCGGAGCCCGTCTGGGTATCCAAGCACAGCCGTGATCTGTCGGTCTTCAGGAGGACGAAGCTTTATCCCTCCGACTTCATGGAGCCCGTCAGTTTCGACTACTGCACTGTCGAGATACTGTAAGGACAACAAAATAAGGACTCCCCTCACGGGAAGTCCTTTTCCTTTTATCGTAATGCTGTTTATCTTCTGGTGCCGTCGAAGTCGAGGTTCTCGGCGATGGCATCGTCGATGGCCTTTATCTGCTCCTCTGTGAGCTCCCAGTCGAAGGTAGCGCAGTTCTCTTTTGCCTCAGCGGGATTCCTTACTCCTACAAGAGCGGTCGAGACGTAATCCTTCTGGGTCGACCAGTTGATGGCGATCTGTGCAAGAGGCTTTCCGGTAGCTTGTGAGATCCCGTCCATAACGGCAAGGACCTTCATGACCTTGCTGAATCTCGGCTCCTGGAAGAAGGGATAGAATCCGTTCCTCGGGTCTCTGGGACCGAATGTCGGGGGCTCCCTGAAAGCACCGGTTAGGATCCCGGCACCGAGCGAACCGTATGTGAAGGTGTTGATGCCCTTGTTGACGCACCACTTCATCAGCTCCTCGTCTCTTCTTGCTACCATCGAATACGGAGGCTGAATGGCGTCGATCTTGCATACCTTCTCGCAGGTGAGGATCTGCTCCTTATTGAAGTTCGAAAGACCAACGAAACGGATCTTGCCCTGTCTCTTTAGGGTGTTCATGGCTTCCATGGTCTCCGAGAACGGGGTGTCGAGGTCCGGCCAGTGTACGAAATAGAAGTCGATATAGTCAGTATTGAGCCTTCTTAAGGATTGCTCGCATTCGTACAGGAGATCTTCGTATCTTCCGTCGCGCTGATATCCGGCTCCCGTCCTTACCGCCTTAAGGGTGAGGGCTGAAGCGCCTGTCTTTGTCGAGATGAGTATCTTTGATCTGTCGAGTCCGGCTATCGCTTTCCCGACGACCTTTTCCGAATAACCGTTGCCGTAGTCGGGAGCGGTATCTATGAGATTGACGCCGCCTTCAAGCATAGCGCGGATGGCGTCTATGGAATCCTTCTCGTTCACTTCACCGTATCCTGCAGCGCCTATTGCCCAGGTCCCAACGGCGAGAGCTGAAACGTCTACGTTCTGTGATCTGAAATGTTTGTAACGCATGTCATATTCTCCTTTGATCGTACTCTGTACGTACATTATATACCGCCCGGCGTGATATATCAATAGATTTTACAATTTTTAAAAATCAAAATTGCATTTTACGAGTCATTAGGCAGAAAGCCGGACCTGCGTTTCTGGAATAAAAAAAGCCGTGACAACGGCATTTTTTTAAACCACATCGTATTTTCTTTATAGCTATTTTATTAGAGAGATTATGAGAATGCCGACGACGAATATTGCAAAAGTGACCGCTGCGGACACTCTGGTCCTGGTGTTGTTTATCTCGTCGAAGGTGACGCTCTTCCTTATCCCGCCCCACATGAAGAAGTATTTTCTTAACGCCAGGTATTTGATCTCCGGTATGTTTAAAAGGAGGCATTCGCCGAGCTTGTATATGAATGACATCAGGTAGAACATGAGCGGCATCGAGGTGACGGCCGCGAAGGGCACGGCAAAGGGGGCGAACCTGCTCATCGAATCCTGCTTGATGCTGCCTATGGTAAAGATGTATAGAAGGAAGAGCCCTATCGGGATCAGTATGCAGGCGGCGTATTCGAGGCCCTTTAAAAGAGTGTAGACGATCTCCATCCGGGTCGCGGGCTCATAATGATAGAGAGCCTCGGAGGTCTTTAAGGAGTAGTATCTGTTCTCCTCCCTGTAGTTGTCACGGTCAAAGCCTATGTGCTCCTTCTCCTTATCGGTCATGAACATCTCGTCCCTTCTGTGGCAGAGGGAGAAGTATTCGCGCTCGGTAAGATGATACCTGTCGAGATACATTATGTCGCGTATGAAGACGCCCTGAAGATCGAGAAGGTATATACCTCCTATCTCGAGCGACAGGAAATCCTTCCTCTTTTTCATGCAGCAGCAGTGGATAAGGGGATCGGCCGTACCTACGGTATCCTTTTCGGCAAAATACAGCTGGTAGTTATACGGGCGGGCACCTGTCCTGAACCCGAACAGCAACATCTCTTTCTGCATCTCTTACTTCCGCCATCGAGCTTTAAAGTATTCTACGGGATTATACTATACCAAGGACGCCCAAAAATCAAATGACGCAAAAAAACGCCCTCTCTTATGAAGGTCTGTATACCGGACTTCCGTCACGAGGGCGTCGTTTTCTTATACCGTCTTACTTAAGGGAGGACCAGGATGAATCGGGACGTTTTGCCAAAAATCTTTCAAGGGCTTCCCTTAATTCCTGAGCCTTGGCTTCGGGAGAAGTGACGTTGCAGTACGCTCCGAGGCTCGTCTCCACCGAAGCCCTGAAATACTGCACGTTGGCTGCACGGAGCGGCGGATAGAACTCCACGTGGAAGTGGTAGCAGTCCTCGCCCTCGCCGTCCATGTTCACGGGGGTCTGATGGAATCCCATCATGTAGGGGAACAGCCTGTCGAATACGTTGTCGAAGGCGCCGGTAACATGGAGCAGTATCTCGGCAAAATCATCCTTCATCTTGTCCGTGAACTGGTTCATGTTGCATATATGCTCTTTGGCTGAGATGTTGACCCCGTAGGGGAAAGCGGTGTAGTAGGGGAGATAGGCGACGAAGCTGTCGTTCTCGTCTATGACCCTTATCTTCGCTTCGACTTCGGCGTCCCTGGCGTCGCAGATGAGGCAGTGTCCGGTCTCCTCAAAGTATTTCTTCGAATTGGCAAGCTCCTTCTTCGGGGTCTCCGGGATCCTGTCGAAGGCGTAGAGCTGCCCGTGAGGATGGGGCATCGTGGTGCCGGACTCGGCGCCCCTGTTCTCGAATATGAATATGTACTTTATCTTCTCGTCCTCTGACAGCTCCTTAAAACGGCTGCACCAGAGGTCTACGAGCTTCCTTATGTGCGGCAGAGGCAGCTCGGGCAGTGTTATCGTGTGCCCCGGGTGATAAAGGATGACCTCGCATTTGCCGTATACCGGCTTTGCCTTAAAGAAGCCTCCCTCGTATCCGTCAGTCGTCGAAAGCTCCTGCCTCATGACAGGAAAATCGTTGTCGTATTCGTAAACGTCGTATCCCTCGTCGGGGACGAGCCCTGATCCCGGACAGAAGGGACAGAAGTCCTTGGGCATCGTGGGCCTTTTGGCCCTGTTCGAGGCCACCATTATCCAGTCTCCGAGCATTGGGTTGTATCTGATCTCAGCCATAATCCGCTCCTAAAAAAACATTTGTATAAATTATACCATAATATCGGTATGAGGGAGTTAGACAACGATAGTATTTTGGGATAAAATATATGTACACGAATACCAAGGAGAATAAAAGATCATGAGTGTTATGAGATTGATAGAAGATACAGGCCTTATACCCGTAGTGTCGGTAGCCCCCGAAAAAGCGGTCGATCTTGGACGCGCACTCGAGGCGGGCGGAGTGCCGATACTGGAGATAACCTTCAGGAGGGAAGGTGCGGAGAAGGCTATAGAGAACGTCGCAAAAGAGCTGCCTAAGGTCGCTGTAGGAGCGGGCACGGTGCTTACACTTGAGCAGGCCAGGATGGCTGTAGACGCAGGCGCGAGGTTCATAGTAGCTCCCGGCTACGATCCCGATCTGGTAGAGTTCTGCCTGAAAAAGGGAGTGGACGTAGTCCCCGGCGTTTCGACACCGTCGGAGGTAACGACGGCGATGAAGGCAGGGCTAAAAGTCCTAAAGCTTTTCCCGGCAGAGTCCATAGGCGGGACCAGGACCCTGAAGGACCTGGCGGGGCCGTTCCAGAGCATCAGATTCATAACGACGGGCGGGATGAGCCTCGAGAATCTGGGAGAGTATACGAGGCAGAAAAACGTCCTTGCCGTAGGCGGGAGCTTCATGGCTCCTTCCGCCCTCATTTCCGCCGGCGATTTCGAAGGCATAACCGCTCTTACGAAGACCGCCGTTAAGGAGATGTTCGGCTTCAAGCTGATACATATGGGCATAAATGCCAAGGATAAGGACCAGGCACGCGAATGGGCTATGCTCATGAACGCGCTGTTCGATTTCCCGGCGAACGAGACGGCGATATCGTACTTCGCCAGCACTGACATAGAGATAATGAGCGGCGGCGGAAGGGGAGAGAAGGGACATATCGGCATAGGCACGAACTGCCTCAAGAGAGCGCTCACCTGGCTCGAGGAGAAGGGATATTCGCCCAATCTCGAGACGGCAAGATACGACGCTTCGGGCAGGATGACCTTCATATATCTCGATAAGGACATATGCGGCTTCGCTGTGCATATAAACCAGAGATAGGGCATGCGCATAAAGTGACATGAAGGGCTTTCCTCATTGAACGGAAAGCCCTTTTCCTTTACCCCGGGCATATATATGTGTTTAAGTTTTCACGAGAAAATGTTATTATAGGATGAGAAATATTTTAGGAGCGGCATGATGATCCAGATAGTACAGAGCACAGATGAGGAAAGAGCAGCCATAAGGCGCGGAGACGGGGACCTTTCATACGATCTCAAGGACGAGAACGGGAAGATCGCGGCGGCCATCAACGCCAGGATGTTCGGAGATACCCTGGAGATAGAAGATTTCGTGTATGACGACATTGCGAGCGGAGCGCTGGTGTTCGACGTGGTCATGCACTACGCCATGGAAAAGGGCATGGTGCGCATGGTCATAAACGAATACGACGAGGAGAAGATCGGATTCCTGAAGAGGTATGACTTCGAGGAGGTCTACCGTGAGGGGACGCTCTGCCATATGAAAAAGAAGCTCCTTTCGGTGCACGAGTACGTGCGCGAATACGTGATGAAACTGGACAGACACTGATATACAGTCCTATATAATGATTGCGAGGTAGACAATGGATAAACTCAATACTTTTATCGAACAGCTGAATGCCCCTGAAAAGGAAGACAGGTTAAGAGCCGCCGAAGAGATCGCGGGGATGATAAAGAGGGGAGAGATCCCTGCCCCCGAGAGGAACGAGGACACGAACAACCACGTCCATACGACATATTCCTTCTCTCCGTATTCCCCCGCTAAGGGCGTATACATGGCATATATGAGCGGGCTCAGGACCGTAGGCATCGTCGACCACGACGCCATAAACGGAGCTGAGGAGTTCATAAGGGCCGGCGAGATATTCGGCATAACGACCACGATAGGCATGGAGATCCGCGTCAATTTCGAGAGCGTGGGATATAAGGGGATAAACCTCAACAACCCCGATCAGCCTGGAACGGCATACATCACCTTCCAGGGCGTGCCCCACGACAGCATAAAGAAGCTCGACGCCTGGCTCGCGGAGAACGTGAGGAAGTACCGCCATATACGTAACAGGAAGATGGTGGAGAATATAAACGGCCTCGTCAACAGGCTCGGGGTATCCCTCGACTATGACAGAGACGTGCTCCCGATATCGATGGCCCATGATGGCGGCGGAGTGACCGAAAGGCATATCCTTTTCGCTCTCACGCACAAGCTCATGGAAAAATACACGACGGGTGAGGAGATGCTCTCCTTCTTCGAGAACGATATGGGGATAAAGGTCAAGGAATCGGCCAGGAAGCTCATCCTTGACAGGGCATGCCCGATATACGACTACGATGTGTTAAACCTCTTAAAGAGCGAATTCGTTTCAAAGATGTTCGTCCCGGCTACGGACGAGCTGGTGGACGTTAAGGAAGCCGTGAGGTTCGCAAAGGAGATAGGAGCCATACCCTCGATATGCTACCTGGGAGACGTCGGTGAATCGGTGACAGGGGACAAGAAGGCTCAGAAGTTCGAGGACGAGATACTCGATGACTATATCCCCGTCATAAAGGAGATAGGCTTCGAGGCTCTGGCTTATATGCCCTCGAGGAACACGGACGAGCAGATAAAGCGCATAGACGCCCTCTGCAGGAAGTACGATTTCCTCCAGATAAGCGGAGAGGATATCAACCAGCCGAGACAGAAGTTCGTGTGCATGAAGCTCCGCGAGCCCGGATTCAAGCATCTTGAGGACGCTACATGGGCGCTCGTGGGACACGAATACGCGGCTACAGAGTGCAAGGAGAACGGTATCTACTCCGACAAGACGAAGAAGGAATACCCGGTCATGGAGGACAGGATAGCCGCCTTCAAGAAGATAGGCCTCAGATACAGAAGATAAAAGGAAAGACATGGCTTCATACAGAGCGATATACAGACAGTTCCGCCCGAGAAGGTTCAGCGAGATAACAGGCCAGAAGACCGTGGTAAAGGTCTTAAGGAATCAGGTAAGGACAGGGAGCCCTGCCCATGCCTATCTTTTTGCGGGCCAGAGAGGGACCGGAAAGACGAGCGCGGCGAGGATACTCGCGATGGCTCTCAACTGTCTCGATCCTCACGACGGTGAGCCCTGCCTTGAATGCGCCAACTGCCGGGATGCCCTTCAGGACAGCATGATAGACATCATAGAGATCGATGCCGCGTCGAACAACGGCGTTGACAACGCGAGGGACATAAGGGAAAAGGTGAACCTGGTCCCGGTGGCAGGCAGATACAAGATATATATCATAGACGAGGTCCACATGCTTTCGCCTGCCGCCTTCAACGCTCTTTTAAAGACGCTCGAGGAGCCCCCGGAATATGCCGTTTTCATACTGGCTACGACGGAGCTGCAAAAGGTGCCCAGGACCGTGCTTTCAAGATGCCAGAGATTCGATTTCAAGTCCCTTACGGATGCCGAGATCGAGGGAAGGCTCGAAGAGGTGGCGGGGCTTATGGGGCTCACGTATGAGGAAGAGGCTTTAAGGGAGATAGCAAGGGCTGCGGGCGGAGCCATGAGAGACGCCCTCTCCATACTCGAGACCTGCATAGACGATAAGAACAGCGTGACCCTTTCAAGCGTGTCTGATTCGCTCGGGCTCGCCGGAAAGGAAAGGATCAAAGCCCTCATATCGGCTCTTGACAGCTTTGACGGAGGACAGGCGATATCGGTGCTGAGAGAAGCGGAGGACGACGGAGCTCAGCCGGGCCAGGTGGTGTCTCAGCTCATACAGGTGATAAGGGACAGGCTCTTCGGTTCATACGTAAAGGGAACGGCCTCGGATGAGGAGACGAAGGAAGCCATAAGGAAGCTCGATATCCTTCAGGATGCCGAGACTCAGATGAGGACGGCTGTCAGGCCTTCGCTCATAACAGAGATAGCGATGATGAAGCTCACGCTTCCCGAAAGGGGAGACTCGTATCTGAGCGAGGAGTCGAGGATACTCAAGCTCGAGCGCCGCATGGATGAAGCTGAAAAGCTTATGAGGAGCGGAGCCCTGAAAGCGCCCGCAAAAGAGGCTTCAAAAAAGGAAGAAAAGCCCCGTGAGATCAGGCAGGAGAAGCCTGATGAGGATAAGGGGGCATTAAATGAAAACGCCGAGGACCTGTGGAACACCATAAAGAACGCGGTAAGGAAAGAGGACCCGATGCTCTACGCCCTCATAAAGACCGTATATGCAGAAGGCCTTGCAGGTTCGGTGCTGACGCTCGGTTCCACGCACAGGGCGCTCTTAAAGGGCTTAAGGTCAGGAAAGGAACAGTGGGACGCGCTTATGTCCATAGCGGCATCGGCTGCGGGACGCAAGCTCATAATAGATATAGGGGATGACGAGGAGGAGCAGGGAACGCCGGCGGACGACGACAGCGAGCTCCCGTTCTCGGATCTCCCGCTTGAAGACGATCAGAACTACTTAGGTCAATGAAAGGATAAAGGAAATGGCAAAAAGAGGTGGCTTTGGATTCCCAGGCGGCGGGAACATGCAGAGCATGATGCAGCAGGCTCAGAGGATGCAGCAGCAGCTTCAGAAGATACAGGAAGAAGCAGGCGAGAAGGAATATGAGGCTACTTCCGGAGGCGGTATGGTAAGAGCCATCGCCAACGGAAAGAAGCAGGTGGTAAAGGTCGAGATAAAGCCCGAAGCTGTAGATCCCGATGATATCGAGATGCTCGAGGACCTCATCGTTGCGGCCGTTAACGAAGCTCTTAACACGGCAGAGGAATCGATGAACAGGGAAATGAGCAAAGTGACCGGCGGGATGAATCTCGGAGGACTCATCTGATGGCAGGACTTGATCCGCTCATCAGGCTCCAGGAGAGGTTCGCGTCTCTTCCGGGTATCGGTCCCAAAAGCGCCATGAGGCTCGCGTATCATGTCATAAACATGCCTCAGGATGAAGTGAAGGAATTCGCGCAGGATATGTACAGGGCGAGGCTCGCCATAAGGTACTGCACCGTGTGCGGAAATCTTACGGACGGCGAGAAGTGCTCCATCTGCGAGGATGAGACGAGGGACAGGAGCACCGTATGCGTCGTAAAGGACGTAAGGGACATCTGGGCAATAGAGAAGACACAGGAATACAGGGGCGTATATCATGTGCTGGGCGGAACGATCTCTCCCTTAAGAGGGATAGGTCCCGATGACATAAGGATAGCCGAGCTCATTGAGAGGGTCAGGGAAGGCGGTATAAAGGAGATCATACTCGCAACGAACCCCGACGTCGAGGGTGAGGCCACGGCGGTATATATCTCGAAGCTGATATCTCCGATGGGAGTAAGGCTCACGAGGATAGCCCACGGAGTGCCCGTAGGCGGAGAGCTCGAATACACTGACTCAGTGACTCTTGGAAAAGCTCTTGAAGGAAGGACGGCGTTCTAGACCGCGGTATGGATATACTTATATATGCGGTGATCATACTTGCACTGGTCCTTGCGGCGAAGCTGCTTTTCTCATCGGTGCGTTTCGTTTTCAAGATGCTCATAAACTCGCTCGTCGGTTTCGTGCTCCTCATATGTCTGGCCGCGCTGGGCGTAAGGGTAAGGATAGACCTTATCACCTGCCTTATAACGGGCATACTGGGGATCCCCGGTGCAGTCATAATATTCATCATCTCAAGATTCATGTAGATGAGACGGAAATACCTAAGATATCCGTTCCCCTTCAGGGAGCGGGTATCTTTTTTCTGCCTTTTTAAGTTTTTTCTTCGCCCCTGTTGATTTTTTTCCGTATATGTGTATAATGTAGTTAGCAGCGGCTAACTGCCGGTGAATATCGCCTTTGCCGGTGAGATACCTCCTTACTCCTTCCGGCAGTCAGCCATGCCTGATCCCTTATCCTTTCCGTTCATAGAGGGATCGTAACGGGAAACGGAGATGATCATATGATAAAAACAGTACTTAAGATAGACGGTATGATGTGTTCTATGTGCGAGGCGCATATATGCGACACGATAAGAAAGGCAGTCCCTTCCGCCAGGAAGGTAACGGCGGACAGGAAGAAAAAGGAGGCCTCGCTTATAACTGAGACTGAGCCTGATCTTAAAGCCCTAAAGGACGCCATAGATGAGACAGGCTATACATGTCTTGACATCGGATCGGGACCTTACGTTAAAAAGGGTCTTTTCGGTCTGTTATGAGGGCCGTCACGGCAGGACTGCTGATCCCGTTCCTAGGGACCGCGGCAGGATCGGCCTGCGTCTTCTTTTTAAAAAAGGATCTTAAGACCGGTATAGAGCGCGCCCTTACGGGCTTCGCCTCAGGAGTCATGGTGGCTGCATCGATATGGAGCCTCATTTTGCCTGCTGTCGAGCAGTCTTATGACAAAGGGAGATGGGCCTTTTTACCGGCCTTTCTAGGTTTCTGGGCGGGCATATTGTTTCTTCTCCTCCTGGACCATGTGATCCCGCATCTCCACAGAGGCATAGAAAAGGCCGAGGGACCTAAGAGCCGTCTTACAAGGACAGCCATGCTGGTTCTCGCCGTCACTCTCCACAATATCCCGGAGGGTATGGCCGTAGGTGTGGTCTATGCCGGTCTCGTTTCCGGGACCGGGAATATAACCGCTGGAGGCGCATTGGCGCTTGCGCTGGGCATAGCGATACAGAATTTCCCCGAAGGGGCAATAATATCCATGCCTCTTTACGCTGAGGGCAGGAGCAGGACGTCGTCGTTCCTTCTTGGAGTCCTTTCGGGAGCGGTGGAACCGGTATTCGGGGCACTGACCGTGATCCTGACCGGACTCATCGTCCCTGCAATGCCTTATCTGCTGTCGTTCGCGGCAGGAGCAATGCTCTACGTGGTAGTGGAGGAGCTCATACCCGAGATGTCTGCAGGCGAGCATTCGGATATCGGAGTCATCGCTTTTGCATGCGGGTTCAGCCTGATGATGGCGCTCGACGTGGCTCTCGGATGATCGAGCTCTCTGTCCTACATATAAAACTTTAAGTTATCCTCCATATGAAAAACAGCCGCAGGTGCTCCTGCGGCCGTTTTATACTAAATACCTTTGTATCGTCAGTCGAGGATCTGCAGGGCAGCCTGGAGCTGCTCATCGTCCTCTATCGTGCCGGATCTTGTCGGGGATGACTTTAAAAAGTCGGGCTGCAGGCCCTTCCCCTCTATGAGCTCTCCTTTAGGTGTATAGAACCAGGCTGACACGAGCTTTAATCCGTCGCTTGAATTCTGAAGATCGACATAGGAGAAGTAGGGGGCTTTTCCGGCGGTCTTCGTGCCAACCGTCCTTGCCGCCCCGTTGTCATGGAGAGCCGCGGTGAAGACCTCGGCGACTCCCGACGTCCCTCCGTCGGTTATGATGACTATATCACCGTCAAAAAGCACGCCTGTCATCGCGTTCCATGTCTTCTCGTCCTTTCCCTTCGCCTGGGCCATGAGCCCTGCGTCTATGAAAAGATCCGCGGCATCACAGGCCTGGCTGACGAAGCCTCCGCTGCAGTTCCTTAAGTCTATGACTATATCCTTCACGTCTTCCTTTTTTAAAGCTTCGACCGCGGTCCTCAGCTGGGAAGCGCTGTTCTGTGAGAACTCGAAGACCTTTATCATACCGGTCTTGTCTGACACCATGTCGGTGAAGACCACCTGATACTGCTCTGTCTTACGGGTGATGGCGATGTCATGCTCCTCACCGTTATTGACCGTCACGGTGACTTTCGTGCCGTCCTGTCCCATGAGGCGGAGGACGCCCTCCTCCACGGTCATGAGCTCTGTCCTCATCCCGTCGATCTTCGATATCGAGTCTTTCTCGTTTATCCCCGCGTTGGCGGCAGGACTGTCCGCAAAGAGCTTTATGACCTCGAGATATCCCGTATTCTGGTTCTTCATGAGCATCATGCCCTGTGAGATCGAGCTCCCGTCGGCCCCGCTCCCCAGAAGTCTGAAGAGGCTGCCCGGGTAGTAGGCGCTGTAGCCGTCCTTAAGGGAGGTCACCATGCCTGACTTCGCGCCTTCGAGGACTGCCCCGTGGTCCGCTCCGTTAACGGAGTAGGTCTTTAATGCATGATCTATCTCATCGAGCTCGAAATAGGACATTATGTCGGAGTATTCCTCCTCGCTTATATATATGTCGTTTTTCGTTCTGCCCTTCGTGAGCTTGTAGGTCACGAGCGCCGATACGGCTGACGCGGTGACGAATACCGCTATGAGAAGGGCTGTGACTTTCTTCTTATCCATGATCCTTTTCACAAAATCCCGGTTTTTTCTTGATTATACACAAAGAAGCTGCTTTATTCAACATGCCGTCCCCGCTGCCCGGGGAATAATGTTTTACGGTTAACTGTTGTAACATGAAACAGTTTGTGCTATTAATAATTACAGGATAAAACTGTTGAAAGGAACGGTGATCTTAAGTGGGAAGCAGGTATTTCGATGCTGTTCTGCATCTTGACAAGATGAACCTTGTAAGAAGGATGAGGTTCTACGAGACCGCGAGGGACCTCGGTGTATACCACGGGCAGATGCCCATACTGTTCTACCTCCTGGACCACAACGGCTGCACGCAGAAGGATATTGCGGAGGAGCTCATGGTCACGCCGGCCTCGATAGCCATATCGACCAAGAGGATGCAGAAGAGCGGGCTCATAGACAAGCAGGTAAGGGAAAGCAACTTAAGAGAGAATATCGTGACCATAACCGACAAGGGAAAAAAGCTGGTAGAGGAATGGAGAGAGGCGATGAAGGCCCTCGACGCGAAGCAGTTTTCGGGCTTTTCCGACGATGAGATAGACCTTTTAGTCTCCATGATAGACCGCCTCACGATCAATCTCGAGGGTGACAGCGACACCGGCAGGGACAGGATGAGGGAACTCAAGAAAAAGGTCTCCGAGGCTGAAAGGAAGATGTCTTCGGGGCAGTGAGGATCAGGCCTGCGCATGTCCAAAAAAATCTTGTTTTTATGGCTTCGACGGTATTGTAATCTCCTCCCGCGGCAGTATAATATATTCATAGACTTTGAACATGGAATTCGGGCATACACAATATATTGTGTAGGTGCCGGGGACGGAGCACTTTGTGGACAGGAAAAGAGTTAGATACAGAGTGAACAGGAACAAGATGCTGAGGGCTGCCCTCATAGCGCTGTGCGCCGTAGTGATACTTACGGGCAGCATCATCATGATCTCGGGGATACTTAAGGACAAGAAAGAGACGGCAGAGACGCCCGATGTGTCGGCTTCACCTGTGTCGGATATCGATGAGGTGAAGGAGAGCTCCAGCCTCATACTTTCGAATATCAGCCAGGGAGTATCTTCATATTCCATAATCGAGACGAACGAGAACTGCAAGATCTACGCGACGTATCCCAAGACCCTTTCCATAAAGATAGACAAGAAGCTGGAGAAGTACGTGAGAAGGACGGTCGACCATTTCGCGGGCGACTGCGACGTGGAGCAGGAAAAGCGCTCCGAGATAAAGATCACGTACGAGACCTTCACAGCGAACGATTCCGTCATTTCAGTTCTCCTTACAAAAAGAGAGAGCCGTACTCCGCTTTATCAGGAGCTCGTCGACGTGAAGGGATTCCTGTTCGACGCAAGGACGGATGAAGAGATCCCGTATGACGAATTCTTCACGGGAGAATACAGAAAATATATAAACAACGCGCTGTTTGACAAGATAGGCGATGAGCTGGGCGGGGATCTGGATGAGCTCAACGAGATGGATCCCTCACCTGAGTTCATACTCAACAACAGCGGTATAGACGCCGTATTCGACAAGAGGCAGTTCGGTATAGGAGAGGGCACTGTAAGGGTCACCTTCACGATACCGCAGATAGTCACCTTCATAGCTGACGCATATAAGACCGGCATCTATGATGTCGATCCTGAGCCCATAGAGGATTACATGCCCGTCATGGAGGGCATAGACTCAAGCAAGAAGCTCGTGGCATTCTCGTTCGACGACGGCCCCAACGGCGACACGACGAAGAGGATAGTGGCGGCACTTAAGCGCTATAACGCGCATGCGACGTTCTTCGTGGTAGGAAACAGGACGAAGACTGAGAAGCAGAGAGACGCTATGAATGCGTGCATCGAGGCCGGCTGTGAGATAGGGAACCATACATACGCGCATACGAAGCTCACGGCGCTTTCGGAGTCTGAGCTCAGAAAAGCGATAGAAGACTGCAACGACGCCGTTGAGGAAGCTGTGGGAAAGAGGACATCCCTCTTAAGGCCTCCGGGAGGCAGCACGAACCAGTTCGTGAGGGACAATGCGGGATACCCGCTCATCAAGTGGGCAGTAGACACGAGAGACTGGGAGTCGAGGGACAAGGATCAGGTGCTGGCTCATCTTAAGAGCGAGACCTTCGACGGAGCGATAGTGCTCATGCATGACCTCTATGAATCGACTGCGGATGCCGTCGAGGAGATACTCCCCTGGCTCTACGATCAGGGATATCAGGTGGTATCGGTATCCGAGCTCATGGCCGCAAGGGGCGTGAATATGAAGAAAGGCGAGGTCTACTTCAGCGCCAAGCCCGATGAAGTGCAGTAAGGGATTATAAGCAAAGGCTCTTCCTTAAGGGAGAGCCTTTTTCATATGCCGGGATAAACAAAAGACCTGCCGGATATCCGGCAGGTCCTGTCTGTGGCAGGGGAGACGCGACTCGAACACGCAACCGACGGTTTTGGAGACCGCGACTCTGCCAATTGAGCTACTCCCCTAAACGACTTCTTAAATATACAATACCGTCATGTGTTTGTCAACATCCAAATGCGGCCCTCTTCGTTGACTTTAAATAGCCCTGAGGTTTACAATTGATGTGGTCTTACACAAAAAATCTCTTATTATACGGAAGCTGATATGAAGATAAGATTTGAACATTTGACGAAGATCTTCCCCAACATGAACAAAAAGCTGCCTGATGTCGTTGCTGTCAACGACTTCGATTTTGAGATCCCGGACGGAAAGCTGATAGGGCTTCTTGGACCTTCGGGATGCGGCAAGAGCACGGCTTTAAACATCATATGCGGGCTCGAGAGACCGACGAAGGGAAGGATCTACTTCGACGACGATGACGTGACCGACCTGCCGCCCGAGAACAGGGGAGTAGGCATGGTGTTCCAGAACTACGCCCTATATCCGCATCTTACGGTCAAGGAGAACATCATGTTCCCGCTCAGGAACATAAAGAGGAGCGAGAGACCGTCTGAGGAGGAGATGGAGGAAAGGGTGCTTGAGGCCGCAAGGCTCGTGCAGATAGAGCAGCTCATGGAAAGGAAGCCCTCGCAGATGTCCGGCGGACAGCAGCAGAGGGTCGCGATCGCGAGAGCTCTTGTGAAGGGGCCCCCGGTGCTGCTGCTTGACGAGCCCCTGTCGAACCTTGACGCAAGGCTGCGCCTGCAGACCCGCGAGGAGTTGAAAAGGATACAGACCGAGACAGGCATCACTACCGTTTTCGTAACGCACGACCAGGAGGAGGCCATGAGCATCTCCGACCTCATAGTCGTCATGAAGGAGGGGGCGGTACATCAGATAGGCCATCCGCAGGACGTGTACGACGATCCAAGGGATCTCTTCGTAGCCAAGTTCTTAGGAACGCCTCCAATAAACGTCTTCACGGGAGAGATAAGGAACGGCGGGCTCATGATAGGGGACGAGGAAGTCCTCCGGGTATCGGGAGACGTCAGGGATCAGAAGGTATATATAGGCATAAGGCCTGAGGGCTTCGAGCTCTCAGATACCGGCGCTTTCACCGTGGACATGATCCGGGTCGAGGTCATGGGAAGGGATACGAGCGTGGTGTCAAGGCATGACGCTATGACGGGCGTCAGCATAAGGTCCATAATCCCTTCGGATTCTGGCATAGACAGGAACGCTAAGAAAGTAAGGTTCGATCTTAAACCGCATAAGGTGGACCTCTTCGATATAGAGACCGAGGAGAGGATCACATGCGGGCTCATGAGGAGAGAGGGATAATGATATCCGGAAACAAAGCAAAGGGCTGGCTCTACCTTCTGCCTGCGCTGCTGTTCTTAGGGGCCTTCATGGTATACCCCCTCATAGACGTTCTCATATACTCCTTCGAGGAGGGATATAACTCGGCGTCGCAGACGTTCTTCGGAGTCGGAACATACAACTATTCATATGTCCTAAGGGATCCGTATTTCCTTGCGGCATTAAAGAACACGATCATACTCGTCATAATAACAGTGCCTCTTTCGACGGGCTTCGCGCTCCTGATATCGCTGGCGCTCAACTCCGTAAGGAAGCTCAAGAACCTTTTCCAGACGGTGTATTTCCTTCCCTATGTCACCAACACCCTGGCGGTAGGTCTGGTGTTCATGATCCTTTTCAAGAAGACGGCATATACCGAGGGCATGGTGAACCTTCTCATAAACTGGTTCGGAGGGAGCTCGGTCGACTTCATAGACGGGCCCTACTGGGCAAAGATGTTCGTGCTCTGCTTCTATACTATATGGATCGTTCTGCCGTTCAAGATCCTCATACTCACCTCGGCGCTGGCATCGGTCAACGAGGATCTCTACAAGGCAGCCAAGATAGACGGCGCGTCCGGCTTCACGATCTTCAGGAAGATAACCCTTCCCATGATATCGCCTATGATATTCTATCTCGTCATAACGGGATTCATAGGCGCGTTCAAGGCCTACAGCGACTCGGTCGCCCTTTTCGGGACCGACCTCAACGCGGCAGGCATGAACACGATAGTGGGATATATATATGACATGCTGTACGGCAACAGCGGCGGGTTCCCGTCCTATGCCTCGGCAGCGGCCCTCATACTGTTCGTTATAGTGCTCACGATCACCTGCATAAACCTCATGATAAGCAGGAAGAACGTTCATTACTAGGAAGGAGGGACGGTATGGATTTTGAAAAGATAGAAAAAAGAGCCAGAAGGAAAAAGCTCTTGAAGAACATATTCGTATATACCTTCCTTGCGGTATGGGCGTTAATGGTGCTGTTCCCGTTCTACTGGATGCTGCTGACCTCCATCAAAAGCTACAGCTCCTACAACTCGGAATACGTGCCGAAGTTCTATGCCGAGCAGCCGACCTTCGACAACTATAAGGACGCCTTTACAACGGTGCCTCTTGCGAGATATTTCTCGAATACGATCATTTTCACGCTCATAACGACGGCGCTCATGCTTATAGTCGCGGTGCTCGCGGCCTTCGCATTCTCGAGGCTTCAGTTTAAGGGCAGGGACCTCGTGTTCACGGGATTCCTGGCTCTCATGATGATACCCAATGAGCTCGTGATAATAACGAATTTCCAGACCATAACGAACATGGACCTCCGCAACACCTTCACGGGGCTCATACTCCCAAGCGTCACATCGGTATTCTACATCTATCTCTTAAAGGAGAATTTCGAGCAGATACCGGACGAGCTGTACAAGGCCGCGAAGGTGGACGGCACTTCGGACTTCATGTATCTCATAAAGGTCATGCTTCCGATAAGCAGGCCCACGATAGTGACGATCACGATACTCAAGATCATAGAGTGCTGGAACTCATATGTCTGGCCGAGGCTCATAACCGACGACCAGCTGTATTTCCTTGTGTCCAACGGTATACAGGAGATAAGGGAGAACGGCTTCGGGCGCGAGAACATACCCGCCATGATGGCCGCGGTGGTCGTGATATCGATCCCCCTCATAATCCTGTTCCTCATCTTCCACAAGAAGATAATGGAGGGCGTATCGAGAGGAGGCACGAAGGGATGAGAAAAGCGTTTTCACTGTTCCTTGTCCTTATATTCGTCCTTGCGCTTGCGGGCTGCCACGGGAGCAAGGGCTCGGAGCCCTTCGTCATGCCGGAGGAGCAGGATCTTGATAAGAAGATAGAGATCAGCTTCTGGGCCAAGAACGATACGAACAAGACCCAGACCAGGATATATGAGAAGGCAATATCCGACTTCGAGGCCCTTTATCCGAACATAAAGGTGAACCTCAGGCTCTATACCGACTACGGCAGGATCTATAACGACGTAATAACGAACATAGCCACAAAGACCACCCCGAACGTCTGCATAACGTATCCGGACCATATAGCGACATATCTTACGGGTGCCAACGTCGTGGTGCCGCTCGACGATATAATGACAGACGAGAGGTACGGCCTTGGCGGGAGCGCCCTGAGGTTCGACTCGCCCAGGAAGGACGAGATAGTCCAGAAGTTTTTAAACGAATGCTCCTTTGAGGGCCATTACTACGCCCTTCCGTACATGCGCTCGACGGAATGTCTTTACATAAATAAGACCTATGTCGAGAAGATGGGCTATGAGATCCCCGATATAGTGACATGGGACTTCGTATGGGAGGTGTCCGAAAAAGCCCTGGAAAAGGGTGAGGACGGGCTTTATAAGGTGAACGGGCAGAATATAATGATCCCGTTCATATACAAGTCCACGGACAACATGATGATCCAGATGATAAAGCAGAAGGAATCTGGCTACTCTACGGAGGACGGGCAGATAGAGATATTCAACGACACGACGAAGGAACTCCTGTACACCGTGTCCGAGCACGCGAGGACAGGAGCCTTCTCGACCTTCAAGATATCCAGCTACCCCGGAAACTTCCTGAACGCCGGGCAGTGCATATTCGCCGTTGACTCGACAGCAGGAGCCACATGGATAGGGACGCACGCCCCGAACTCGGACATAAGCCCGGACAAGTTCCGTGAATTCGAGACGGAAGTCAGGCTCATACCGCAGTTCGATCCTTCGGATCCCAAGATGATATCGCAGGGTCCTTCCGTATGCATATTCAACAAGGACGACGACCAGGAGGTACTGGCGTCATGGCTCTTCATGCAGTTCCTTTTAACGAATGAAGTCCAGACAGCCTATGCCGAGACGGAAGGCTATATCCCCGTGACGCTCAAGGCACAGGAATCTCCCGAATACAGGGAATATATAGAAGCAGCGGGCACAGATGACGCTCTCCACTATGACGTAAAGATAAAGGCGTCGAACCTCTTAAGGGAGAATACCGACCGCACCTTCGTGACCCCGGTATTCAACGGCTCTGCTTCGTTAAGGGACGCCGCAGGCCAGATGATAGAGAACGTGACCAAGTCGGAGAGACGCAAGGAGAAGGTCGACGAGGCCTATATGGAAAAGCTCTTTAAGGACGTCAACTCCCTTTACAGGCTGGACCAGAGGAACACCGCAAAAATGGGGGAGAAGAGCGAGCTCGGGAAACTCCCGGAGGGTTCTGTCATCCTCATAACAGCTCTCATAGCTATTTGGGTCCTTCTTATAGCGTATTTCGTCTATGACAGGGTGAAAAACAGGAACGGGAACGGCTGACATAAAGTACAGCCACTCCGCCCGAAAAACTTGATTTTACAGCATTTTTATGTATAATATGTATGGTTATTAAATCGAATAATCAATGGAGGAATTCATTATGAAAAAATTTTTAGCTGTAGCACTGGTCGTTATGATGGTCCTCTCTTTTGCAGCATGCTCCGCAAAAGAGGATCCGAAAAAGAAATCGAAGGGCGTCATGACCTATGCTGAGTACGACGCTGCTGCTATCGATACCGAAGTAGTGGTAGAGACCTATGTTCAGGCCAAGCAGTCATGGTGGGAGAACAAGGCTACCATCTATACGCAGGACGGCGACGGCGCATACTTCATCTACGAGCTCCCCATCTCTGAGGAAGACTTCAAGAAGCTCGAGCCCGGAACAAAGATCAAGGTCACAGGATACAAATCCGAGTGGTCCGGCGAAGTCGAGATAACAGATGCCAAGTTCGAGATCGAGAAAGGCACCTGGATCGCGCCCGCTACCGATGTTACCGCGCTCCTCGGCACCGATGAGCTCGTAAAGAAGCAGAACATGTTCGTAGAGTTCAAGGGCCTCACGATCGCTCCCAGCAAGGACGCTGACGGAAACGAAGTCCCGTTCCTCTACAAATGGGACGGTTCCGGCCAGGAAGGCGATGACGTATACTTCAACGTTTCCTACAACGGAAACACCTTCCAGTTCCTCGTAGAGTCCTATCTCTGCGGCAAGGATACCGACGTCTACAAGGCTGCCCAGAACCTCAAGGTCGGCGACACAGTCGATATGACCGGCTTCCTTTACTGGTATGAGGGCGTGAATCCGCACATCACCAGCATCACCGTGAAATAAGACGAAACGATCTTAAAGGAAAACAGATATCCGGCAGGAAAAGCCCTGCCGGATATTTTTATATCCTTGTTATACCGATGCATATGAAGTTATAATCAGTATATAGAGATCATTTGAAAAGGAAACAGATATGGACAGGACAGGGAAAAGAAAGCTCGTCGATTTTCTCATGATGAATCTCGGGCTCATACCGTTTACCATAGGCATATATTTCTTCAAGATGCCGAACGGCTTCTCTACAGGCGGCGTCACGGGCGTATCGATAATGGTGGGAAGGCTCACGGACGGAAGAGTGACTCCCGGCACCATGATCCTGATACTCAACATACTGCTGCTCGTTATAGGGTATCTGATACTTGGCAGGGAGATAGCCTGGAAGACGGCATACTGTTCGCTCATGTATTCAGGCGTGACCTTCATGCTCGAACGTGTGTTCCCGATGGAGCAGCCGCTTACCGACCAGCCGTTCATGGAGCTCATATACGCCATGCTCCTCACAGCTTCAGGCAGCGCCCTTCTTTTCCATTCGGACGCATCTTCTGGAGGCACGGACATAGTTGCCCTTATACTCAAGAAATACACCCATGTGCCGATAGGGACAGCGCTCTTCATAACGGACGCTCTCATAGCCGGTTCGGCTTTCTTCGTGTCGGGCATGAAGACAGGGCTCTATTCCGTCATGGGGCTGTTCCTGAAGGCCTTCGTCGTTGACGGGGTCCTCGAGTCTGTGGACCTCTGCAAATACTTCACGATAATAACCTCGAAGCCGAAAGAGATAAACGATTACATACTGACCGAGCTCAAAAGGAGCGCCACCGAGATAAAGGCTACGGGCGCCTTCACGAAGGAGGACAGGACCATGCTCTTAACGGTGGTAAGAAGGATGGAGGCCGTGAGGTTAAGAAGCGCGATAAGGGAGATAGACCCCGGAGCATTCATAGTAGTCACGAACACGTCAGAGATCCTTGGAAGGGGATTCCGTGGCATTTAGGAGCCTGATCACGGATATGAAAAAAAGCAGAGCGCAGACTCTGCTTTTTTCATATGCCTTTACTCTTTGCCGATGACTGCCCTGTAGCCTTTGTCCCGGCTGCCCCTTATCGTTATATCGTATATCTTCCCGAACTCCATATCCACTGTGAGCGGATCTATGCGCCTTGTGATCTCTTCCGGATAGATGTTCTCAAAATTGGGATCGATATAGTCTGTTATGATCCTGAATTCAAAGGTCACGCTGATGCTGTCGCCTTCGCACCCGAGGTCTTCCCTGTTCCAGACGTTTATTATGCTGTCATTATGCTTTATAAGGCTCTTGTCCGCGTTCGATATACCTCCCGAAAAGGAATGCCCGTCCGCCTCGTAATCGAATACGATGAGACCCACATCCTCATCGGTATCCATATTTATCCTTAAGGCCGTCTCGTCTTCACCGGGCTCGAACGGGGCGGCATTCCTTAGCCAGTAAAAGAGGAAGGCCCCGGCAAGTATGAGCAGCAGTATCAGTACCGCGAAAAGTATCCTGTTTCTTTTTATCATATCTGCCTTTAAAAGACCGCAGCTTTTTAAACAACTGCGGTCATGTCATTTATCCTTTATATGACGGTCACTTGGTCATTATGTCGAGGATCTCCTTGTCGGTCTCCTTCATGCCCTTCGAGGCGAGCCTACCGATGTTGTTTATCGTATTCTCGACGCCCTTCTTTATTATGCCTTCGCCGTCCCTGAACTGATTGCCGTTAAGGTACATCTGGTATCCGAGGAGACCGGCCTCTATGGCTACGGCTATCTTTGCCGCGCATGACGGCTTTGCCCCGTCGCAGATCATTCCCGAAGCTATGGCGAGCGCGTTCACTATCGTATGGCTCACCGTCTTAAGATCCGCTCCGTTTAAGAATGCTATGCCGGCGGCAGAACCGCAGCCCGCGCTCACAGCTCCGCAGAAAGCAGAGAGCCTGCCGATGCTGGTCTTCTGGTGTATGGTTATGAGGTCAGAGAATACGACGCCCCTTATCATCTCTTCCTCGCTCATACCGTTCTCTCTCGCGAAGGTTATGACGGGGAGGCTGGCTGTTAAGCCCTGGTTCCCGCTTCCGGATACTATCACGACCGGGAGCTCGCATCCGCTCATCCTGGCGTCCGAGCCTGCCGCAGCCGCAGCCTTTACCTTCGTGAAGATGTTGTCGCCGCCTGTCTTTAAGATCGTCTGACCGATCCTGGCGCCCCAGTTGCCTTTAAGGCCTTCCTTGGAGATCGCGGTGTTGTAGTCGATCTGACGCTTTATTATGTCGTATACGTCCTCTATCTTAACGGAGTGAGCGAAGTCGTATATCCTTTCCACCGAGAGGCAGCTCCTGTCGGTCTCGCCTGAGGCAGCTTCGCCGGAGGCTTTGGAGAATATCTTTATACCGTCCTTCTTTATAAGGGTGATGTTAGTATGCTCATCTTCGATCACGACCTCGACCGAATGCCCGTCATGGGTCTGGGCAAGAAGGTCTATGTAAAGCATCTTGCTGTTTGAAGCCGTATCTATCTTTATGGGTATCCTCTCAAGTTCAGAGGCAAGTGTCTTCTTTTCCTCCTCGGTTATCTTTGAGAGCACTTCCAGCTCGAGCGAGGGATCTCCCGATATGAAGCCTGCTACTATCGCCGCGCTTATGCCCTTGAGCCCGCCGGTATTGGGGACTACGACGGCCTTTACGTTCTTTATTATGTTGCCGCATACGTACAGATGGCAGGAATCCGGCATCACGCCAAGGGTATCCTTTGCTTTTGCCGCTGCGAAGGCCAGCGCTATAGGCTCCGTGCATCCCATCGCGGGGAGGAGCTCCTCCTTAAGAATATCGACGTAACTACAGTAGATCTCCTTATCAAGCATATCTTTCACCCCATGAATAAAAAGTATTTACCATACTGGTATAAAATATACATATATTTTAACATCAGGAAAGCCCTGCCACAATATATAAAAAAGGCAGTATTTTTACAATACCGCCCCTTCGTTTATCCTGTGTGTCAGGCCGTCACTATCCTGCTGGCATCCTCGAGGCCCAGAAGCTTTATAGCGTCCTCGCGCATCTTGTATTTTAAGATCTTTCCCGCAGCGTTCATCGGGAAGCTGTCCACGAACACAACGTATCTCGGGGTCTTGTGCTTGGCCATGTGATCTCTCACGTAGGCCTTTATCTCCTCCTCGGTCGAGGTGACGCCTTCCTTTAAGATGACGCAGGCCATTATCTCTTCCCCGTAGGCCTTGTCGGGAACTCCTATTACCTGGACATCGGAGACCTTCTCGTGCGTGTAGATGAAGTCCTCGATCTCCTTGGGGTAGATGTTCTCGCCGCCCCTTATGATCATGTCCTTGATGCGGCCGGTTATCTTGAAGTTGCCGTCGGGGAGGCGTCTTGCCAGGTCTCCGCTGTGGAGCCAGCCGTCCTCGTCGATGGCAGCTGCCGTAGCCGCGGGCATCTTGTAGTAGCCCTTCATTATGTTGTATCCCCTTGCGCAGAACTCTCCGTCGACGTTGTCCGGGCACTCGATGCCGGTCTCGGGATCTACTATCTTGCACTCGACACCGAATATCTTTCCGCCAACGGTGTTGATCCTGGTCTCAAGAGAGTCGGTGGTCTTCGACATCGTGGTGGCGGGGGAGGCTTCGGTCTGCCCGTAGGTGATGCAGATCTCGGTCATGTTCATCCTGTTCACGACGTCCTCCATGACCTTTATGGGGCAGGGGCTGCCTGCCATTATGCCTGTCCTCATATGCGAGAAGTCGGTCTTCTCGAAATCGGGATGGGAGAGCATGGCTATGAACATGGTGGGCACGCCGTGGAAGCAGGTTATCTTTTCCCTGTTTATGCAGTCGAGGCTTATCCTTGGCGAGAATGCCGGTATCGGCGACATCGTGACGCCGTGGGTCATCGAAGCCGTCATGGCGAGCACCATGCCGAAGCAGTGGAACATCGGGACCTGTATCATCATGCGGTCCGCGGTAGAGAGGTCCATGCAGTCGCCTATGGCCTTGCCGTTGTTGACCACGTTATAGTGGGTGAGCATTACGCCCTTCGGGAAGCCTGTCGTACCCGAAGTGTACTGCATGTTGCAGAC
The DNA here is from genome assembly GCA_017523755.1 of Christensenellaceae bacterium. Lineage (GTDB taxonomy): Bacteria > Bacillota > Clostridia > Christensenellales > Christensenellaceae > SIG371. The sequence continues at coordinate 44,818 of JAFWWA010000030.1, forward strand.
ATCGTGCTTGTTTATGGCCGCCGCGCGCCTTAAGACCTCTTCCTGAGGCACCGTGTCAGCGTAGGAGAGCGCTTCCTCCCAGGTGAGGCATCCGTTGACCCTGCTCTCGCAGGTGATTATGTTCCTTAAGAACGGGAGCCTTCTCGTATGGAGCGGCTTTCCGGGTTCATGGTTTTCAAGCTCGGGGCAGAGCTCCTTTATTATGCCGATATAGTCCGAATCCTTGTAGCCGTCTATCATGACGAGCGTATGCGTGTCGGACTGCCTTAAGAGGTACTCTGTCTCGTGTATCTTGTATGCGGTGTTCACCGTTACGAGCACGGCGCCGATCTTGGTCGTGGCCCAGAAGGTGAGGTACCACTGGGGTATGTTCGTGGCCCAGATGGCCACATGGTCGCCGGGCCTCACTCCTAAGGCTATGAGGGCGCGGGCGAACTCATCGACATCGTCCCTGAACTCGCTGTAGGTCCTCGTATAATCGCAGGTGGTATACCTGAACGCGTACTGGTCCGGGAACTCCTGGACCATGCGGTCGAGCACCTGCGGGAAGGTATAGTCTATTATCGTCTCTTTAGGCCATACGTACTTTCCGGTCTTCCTCGCGTTGTCATACAGCCTTCCCGGAAGGGAATCCCCGTCCATGAACTGCTGCATGAAGTTTGCAAAATGCGGGAAGACTATGCCGGCGTTCGAAAGATCCGGGTCGTAGGACTTGAGCCACTCGAGTGAGATGTATCCCTCGTAGTTTATCGATCTTAAGGACTGCATGAACTGCGGGAACGGCATGTCGCCCTCTCCCATGATCCTGTAGCTGACCTTTCCGTCCTTATATACCGAGTCCTTTATATGGGTATATTTTATGAAAGCGCCGAGATTCTGCACGGTCTCCTCGGGTGATTCCGAGGCAAACCTGTAGGGGTGGTGCATGTCCCAGAGAGCACCTACGCTGTCGCTACCTGCCGCGGCAAGGAGCGCCGCCAGCCTGTCCGTATGCGAATATACGCCGTTCGTCTCGACAAGGAGCGTGACACCGGCTTTCTCCGCGTAGGGTATGAGGCGCTTAAGTCCTTTTAAAACGACCTCGTCGTCTACCTCGTCGTCGGGCTCGGCCGTATCGTCTCCTAAGATCCTTATATACGGCGTTCCGAGCTTCCGGGCAAGATCTATATATTCCAGGAGCTCGTCAAAGGTCTTATCGGCCCTGTCCTCAAACGACAGGCTTGAGCCTGATGAAAGGCAGGGTATCTCGAGCCTTATCTTACGCAGGTGTTCTACCGTGGCCCCTATGTTCTCGGGCTTGAACGGCTGGGCGTGCACGGAAAAGATATCGTTTCCGAGACCTCTTAGCTCGACTCCCGAGAAACCGAAGTCCTTTGCGATGGAGTAAATGTCTGCCCATGAAAAATCGGGACATCCCAGTGTTGAAAAAGAAAGCTTCATCTTTTCTCCCCTATAAGGCGCACAGGCCTTTTTTAAAATAAAAAAACCGTCTCTTCATAAAGAGACGGATGTGTTTCCGCGGTACCACTCTTCTTGATACAGATGTATCCGGCTTTGGTACATCGACAGTGTCAATGCTTCCTTTGATAACGGAGGGGGCTCCGTAGGATCCTAATCTCGTTTCGGATCTCCGCTCTGAGGCGAGTCATGCATCCGTGCAGTCCTGCTGCCTCGCACCTTCCGGCAGCTCTCTTAAAAGACATCGCAGGATCTTTATCCTCTTTACAGCGTTTGACTTATCGTGAAGGGGAGGCTTTCTCCCGTTCACGCAATAATCTATCATAAGGCCGCCTTTCGTGTCAAGGCTTTTTGTGGCCGGGACGCGCTTATGAGATTGAAATGGAAGGCTTTTAAAGAGTATAATCAGTATAGATAAAAATCCATCTTGAAAGGAAATCGGGATATGTCATCAGTTACAAAGACTCTTTTCGGAAAGCTTAAGGACGGCAGGAAGATAAATATATTTAAGATCGAGAATAAGAACGGCGCGTACGTCACGGTATCGGAGTACGGCTGCAACATAGTGAACGTCGTCGTGCCCGACAGGGACGGGAAGCTGGGGGATGTCGTCTTAGGCTACGATACCTTAAAGGAATACGAGGATCAGAGCGACTGCATGTCTTCGAGCTATTTCGGCGTGACGGTAGGAAGAGTGGCCAACCGCATAGGCGGTGCCGAGTTCACCCTCAACGGGAAGACCTACAGCCTTACCAAGAACAACGGGAACAACAACCTGCACAGTGCTGAGGCGAACTTCGGATATCTGCCCTTTAAAGGGACGGAGATAGAGGACGGAGTCCTCATGAAGAGGGTGAGCCTTGCGGGAGAGGGCGGATTCCCGGGCAACCTGGTAGTGGGTGTGGCCGTGACCTTCGACGATGACAACGTGCTTAAGTTCGAATATAAGGCAGTGGCTGACGATGATACTCTGGTGGCAATGACTAACCATTCGTTCTTCAACCTTGGAGGACAGGAGTCCGGCCCCATAACCGATGAGTATCTGAAGCTCAACGCTCCCTTCATGACGCCAATAAACGGCGAGATACTGCCCATAGGCGAGGTGAAGAGCGTAAAGGGAACTCCCTTCGACTTCATGGAATACAAGAGGATAGGGGACGATATAGGAGCCGACGACGAGCAGATAAAGCTGGCAGGCGGCTTCGACCACTGCTGGATACTAAAGAAGACCGAGCCCGGCGCCTTCGAGTTCGCGGCAAGCGTGCACGACGACAGGACAGGAAGGGGGATGGACTGCTTCACCACGAAGCCTGCCATCCAGTTCTACAGCGGCAACTTCATCGTTGACGGCGGAAAGGGGAAGTACGGAGCGACATACTGCTACAGGGGAGCGCTCTGCCTCGAGACTCAGTACGTGCCTAACGGTATGCAGTGCTCGCATCTCGGCAGCCCTGTCTTAAGGAAGGGCGAGGAGTACCACCACGTGACGGCGTACAGGTTCTATACGCTTTAAAAGAAAGACGGATAACAGGAAAAGGACACAGCCAAGGCCGTGTCCTTTTTGTTTGCGTAAGACTTTACTATCTGGTCGTATAGGTCTTAGCCGGGTGCTTCCTTAGCTCCTTTTCGTTGACCTCGATACCGAGCCCCGGTCCGTCGGGGACCAAAGCTGTTTTTGACATTATGTTATCTCCTTTGCCGGGCCCCCGATTAGAGGCCCGGTCAGTTATTCCGTTATCTCAGTCAAGAGCGTTGTAGGTGAAAGACTTAAACGTAGCGCTTCCGTGGCCGGCGCAGAAGAATCCGCACTTAAGCCCGAACCAGTCGTTCACATAGAAGCACATGTTTATCTTCTTCCAGTTCACGCCGTCATAGGAATACCACGGTGAGATGATATCCTTATCATTCTTCAGCTTAAGCCATATATGGTTGCCGCTCCAGTCGGCCTTCTCGTTCTTCACGTAATGCTCGCGCACCTGCATCCATCTGGCGTTGTTGTTGTATACCTTTATGATATCCTGCTCGACGGCTATGCCGCAGAGGGTGCCGAGATCGGGATTCATGTAGTTGCCGAACGGTGTGCCGAAGCAGATGCCCGAGATCGCGTGATACTCGGAGAACAGCTCGACCGTTATCTCCTGCGAGATATGCTGGCGCTGCATCATGATGGGATGCGAATCCATGAGGTGGCTGCCCGTGCCTATGAGAGTGAGACCGTCCTTATCAAATGAGACCCTTTCCTTAACGGTCGTGGTGTCGGAAGGCATCCAGTGGGGTCTTAATTCGGTCTCCTTCGTGAAGTCGTCAGACAGATGGTATTCGGAGTTTACCTTTTCCCCGCCTTTGGGCATCGGTATCGGCTCATCCTCCTTATATCTGGGATCCACCCTCCACCAGCCGTCCTCATCCCATATAACGGGCTCGAGAAGGGTAGCCTTGCCGCAGGTGGCCCTATGGCCTCTCGGGAAGCCTCCGTAGAGCAGATACCACTGCTCGTTATCGGGCCCAAGGACAAGGGTGCCGTGGCCCTTAGACCACCAGTATTCGTCCCTTGAGTCGGTATGCTTTATGGCGTTATAGGGGGAGAACTCCCAGGGACCGTGCACGCTCCTTGACCGGAGGGATACCACCATATGGCTCGTCGGCGGTCCCAGTGTCCCGCCCTGGGCGGTCGTGAGATAGAGCCATCCGTCCTTCCACAGAAGCTTCGGCCCCTCAGTGCACATGCCTTCCACGTCCCACTCGTCCGGTATCGGCCAGTCGGGATATATTATCTTATAGTGGCCGGTCGCCTTAAGGCCGTCGTCAGAGAGCGGGAAGTACATGTTCTGTGACATGAATATATAGCGCTTGCCGTCCTCTCCCACGACATGGCCCGGGTCTATAGAAGGTATGTTCTTGTATACTACCGTTGGCTCGGTCCATGGGCCGTGCTTTATGTCCTTCGTCGTGGTGACATAAACGTCCCCGTAGTTCCAGTGGGGATCCTCGGTGGCGAGGAAGGCGTAGATATAGTAGGTGTCCCCGTATTTTATGAGGTCGGGGGCCCAGAGCCTTCCCGTGAAGTTCGTCACGGCATAGTAGAGGAATTCCCAGTTCACAAGATCTCTTGAGTGATAGATCGCGCATCCGCATGGGCCACCCATTCCGAAGGTCATGTAGTAATCGTCGCCGTCCTTAAGGGTGGAGTTGTCTCCGCCGGTAAAGATGACGGGATTCTTATACATGCCGTTCCCGAGGTCGGCCTGCTGTCTAAGATCTCTTAACATAGCTGCCTTTCTCCTTTTTTACATAATAAAATGCCGGCAGAAGCTGCCGGCATAGGACGTTTAATCCATTATGATCTCGAACGCCAGAGCCGCGGGCCTGTCCGCGCCTCCCATGAGGAATTTTTTGCCGTTACGGGGAAGCTCATAAAGCCTGTTTCCGTAAACGTCAAGGGCGTATATCGCGCTGCAGTTCTCTATTATGAGCTCTCCGTCCGGATCGTCGCAGTAGAGCTTGCCGCCGAAGCCGAGCGAGATGTCTCCCGCCCACTTGTTTCCGTCGTTGCCGGTGTTGCCCGTAGCCATGATGACCATGTGCTTCGACTCATCAACGGCTTTTCCGTCCCTCGGGAGCAGTGAAAGGGTCATCTTCTCGTTCTTTATTTGAGCCTTTACGGGGCCAAGGCATATCTCACTGCCCTTAGGATAGCCCGAGAACACCTTCACGTACGGGGAATCTATAGTGAACTGCCCGTTTCCGAAATCGAACCTTATCTCCTTCGTGTCGGATACGAAGCAGTCAAGCCCCTGCAGGCCTGAATCACTGTCCCAGAGCCCCCATTTCTTCATGGCCGCGTCGGCGAACCTCGAGAATCCGGTATAGTCGGCGTTCCTCTCGATGCCGTCTATCTTGTCGAGGTCTATGACGGCGCTCCTGTCCGATACCGTGCCAAGATTCAGGAGCGGCTCAGCCTTTTCTCCCCTGTGCTTATCGAGGAAGGAGGTCCCAACGTATCTGTGCTCGAGCGCGTCCTCGTACGGGGTCCTTGCGTAGATTATGGAATGTGAAGCCTTTGTGAAGTCTCCGTTCGAGGAGAATCCGGCGTTCACCATTAGGTCGGCGTCCCCGTCATAGCTGTCTTCCACGAATACGGTCCTCGACTTCGAGACGAAGGGAAGGAAGCCGTAAGGCATCTTGTAGTTCTCGGGGAGCATCTTCATGTCTTCCTTCGTATATACCATGTCGATCGTCTTTTCAGCCTCTTTCACACAGCCCTTAAGGAATATCGAAGCCATGGCTCCGAACTGGCCGATGAGGGAAGGATCGTTGAACACGTTGTATACGTGGTCGATATAGTCGTCCTTAAGCGTCGTATAGTCGTCTGAGTGCGTGAAGCAGTAGAGCATGAGGCCGTCCCAGTTCTGCAGGCATGCGTATGCCGCCTGCATGAGATAAGCGGTGGAGTGGAAGGGCATCCCGCCGTATTCGTTCCATTCGCTTATGACGTAGGGCTTGCCTTTTATTGCCGCGCCTGCCAGCTGCATGAGAAGATGCCCGTCCCTGATGTCAAATACGGGATAGGTGGCCTTTCTCGGATCCTGCTTCACATTCTCATGCCAACAGAAGCGTACGCCCATACCGTTCCTTGCCCCGCCCATCGGGTGGTTGTAGTAGGCGTTGTTCTCGCCCAGGTCTATCTCCCTTGTAGATGAATAGATATCGGCTATGCCGTGGAGCAGGTTGCAGCCGTTTACGGGGGCTTTGGCTCCGAGGCTCTTAACATGGCTTATCATCTCGTGATAGTAATGCTCGTTTAGAAGCATGCCGTATTCCATGTAGTCGGCGAACCTGGCGGGCGAATCCTGGCCGACCCAGTACTTTCTCGGGTCGCGGTAGGGCTGTATGTAGTCGCCGTATTCTATCGGCATGACCGTTCCTTCAGCCGGATCCTCAAAGTCAAGGAGCGCGCATTCGCCGTTCCTCGTCCAGGCTTTCTTAAGTCCCTCACGGTCTCCGTATTTTGATAGCAGGAAGGAGTTGAACCTGAGGCGGCGCTCGGTCTCATAGGGCTCTCTTGCCTTGTCATTAAGCTCCGCTATATTCACGAAGAACGCGCTGTTCTCGTTCGTTATCTGGATAGCCATCACGACCGGGTCCTCGAGGAATGACATCCCGGTATAGGGGTTAACTGCTGACAGGTATTTCGTAGCGTAATCCTTCTGGAGCTCTATCATCTCCTCGTTGAATACCGTGACGGCCTTCATGCGCGAATACGGGGGAGTTACTTTAAGGTCGCCGGTATTCGTGAATGTCCTGTAGCAGTGAAGGTCTACCTGTACGTAGATGCCTCTTTTTTTCAGCTGATATACGAAATACTGCAGCCTGTCAAGATTCTCAGGGTCGAGCTCGCGGCCCTTTCCCTTTTCGGAATAGTCTATTATAGAGCGTCCGTTCGGGTTGTAGGAATCCTCAGCGTGAAGGCGGATGACGTTGCATCCTATTGAAGCCAGTCTGTCGGCATAGACCTCCGCGGTCTTCTTATCGGGCATTATGCCGGCGCCCGGGATATTGAAGCCCACGAACCTGGCTCTTTTGCCGTCCTCGAAGTAGAGGCTCCCATCCTTTATCACGGTATGCCCGTGTATACCGGCCGGCGCTTCAAGCAGGTCGGAGAAATCAAGTACGCCCGTGTTTCTTGTATGAGCGTTCAGCTTTATGTGTTTATCCATGTCGTACTCCTGTTATTTAATTGTACTGCCTTTGAATACATTATACGACAAAAGGGAGCCTGTTTGAATACGGAAATGTTAAAAGGGGCCCAGATCAACATAAGGCTGATATAAAAAAGCCCGGGGCCGAAGCCCCGGACCGGGAAAATGGTACCGGTCTGTGGAAAAAGGGTAAAATCCGCAGACCATCAAAGGACCGGACTGCGGGCAAACGGGTAAGTCATTTATATTGCCCGCGGTCGGAATAAAGCTGTGTAATTACGGTAAATGTCAGGCAGAAGCCATCGACAGCATTATATCATGAAAGTCATATATCTTAAAACCTGCGTCATGAGCGTAAGAGGAGCTTTTTCTCTATCGTCACCACGACCTCTGACGGATCGACCTCCATGGCATAGCAAAGCCTTATGAAAGTTGTGAGAGTAGGCGAACGAAGACCTCTTTCTATCGCGCTTAAATGAGTGCGGTTGATGCCGCACAGACCGCTTAAGATCTCCTGAGTTATCCTTTTTTTCTTTCTGTAATCGGCTATAACTCTTCCCGCTGTCAGCGCATCCACATTGAGTACTTTGCAGCAGTTCCATCTCTTGCTTTTCCCTTCTTTCAAAAAATCAATCCCCCTTACCTTACGAAAACACACCCATGCTGTCTGAAATGTAAAATAGTGACATTCATAATTGTCCAAGATGTAAAAGAATGACATTTTTATTTTACATGTGATTTTTGAGATTCTTGAATACAAAAGTATTCATTTTTCAAAAATTTTTATAACTCTGCCAATAAAAAAACGATAATCAGGGACTTAATAACGTTTGAAAACTTAAAATATTAACATTGACCAAAAAAAAAAAACGAACGTTCGTGTTTTTTATAAAATTTTTTCTTTGAATACTATAGTAGTCAAAGAAATCAAAGAGACATTGTATCATATACCTTGAGCGATAATACACTTGTCTCGCGGAACTGCCTGATACAGGGCCTCCTTATATAACGTACGAGCTGTTACGTACTATAAGAGCTGCTGATGGCGGTAAGAAAGGCAAAGCCGATGTGAGACCTGGGGGAGATACCGGATGAACGAAAGGGAAAAGACCGTCATGCCGCAGGGCACTGATGAAGACAGCATAGATCTTCTTGAGCTTGCGCGCGTCCTGTGGGGAAGAGCCTTATTTATCATATTGGGGATGATAGTCGGAGCTGCTGCAGTTTTTGCGGTCATGAAATTTCTTATAACGCCCGAATATGAGGCGACTTCTACCATATATATATTCTCAAAGACGACGAGCATCACGTCTCTTGCGGACCTTCAGATAGGGAGCCAGCTTACCGAGGACTTCCAGATAATAGCGACCACGAGGGAGGTTGTCGAGTCTGTGATAGCAGAGCACAGCCTTGACGAGACCTATGAGACCCTTTCAAAGAAAATTAGCGTCAACAACCCCAACGCGTCGCATATGCTATCGATAACGGTGACCGACACCGATCCCGGAAAGGCTGCTGCCGTGAGCAACGCGATCTCCGACAAGCTGAGAGACCAGATAGCGGACATAATGAATACCGACAGACCGTCGGTCGTCGAGCGCGCGGTCATACCGAAAAAGCAGAGCAGTCCGAACGTAAAGAGGAACACCGTCATAGGCGCCCTTGCGGGAGCAGTGCTGGTAGCCGGATTCATAATAATAAGGTACCTGATGGACGATACCGTGAAGTCGAGCGACGACGTTGAGAAATACCTGGGACTCGATACTTTAGCGGAGCTCCCGTATATCCGTGAGAAGGGTAAGGCTAAGAAGCGGAGCGGGAACGGCTACTACGGATACTATGGACCAGGGGACGGTAAGAACAGGAAATGAAAAGGTCCAGGCTCATAGCAGGTATAACGGGTCTCGTGATAATGGCGGCAGGAGTCGGGCTTTTGGGCTATGAGGGAGCCTCTTATATCCGTGACAGGAAGGCGCGCGAAAAGGAGCTTGAGGCTGCTTTAAGGGAGCCTGATATACGGCAGGAAGAGAAGACTGAATTACTGAGGGAAACGGAAAAGGCTCCTGAAGCGGCAGTTAACGCGGATAAGGAAGAAGAGCAGTCTGAAGCCCCGGTTCAGGAAGAAAAGGAGCCCTACGTCTCAAAGATAGATTTTGAGGCGCTTTGGGATATAAACACAGATATATACGCCTATATAGAGATAGACGGTACCGACATATCATATCCGGTACTGCAGTCGGTGACGAACGACGGATACTATCTCAACCATACGCCCGAGGGAAAGAGTGGAAGACCGGCGTCGATATTCACCCTTAAGGCCGACAGCAGGGATTTCACGGACTTCAATACCGTCATCTACGGGCACAACATGAAGAACGGTCTCATGTTCGGGAAGCTCAAGGAATACAGGGATGAGGAATATCTAGATTCCCACAGAACGATAAGGATATACCTGCCTGACCGCGAGCTCGTATATAAGGTGTTCGCGGCAGTGGTATATGACGACAGACTGATAACGTCATACTACAAAAATGACGATCCGGAGGCATGCGCGAGGTACCTCGATTCCATATACGGGAACAGGGATATCAACAGCCATGTTTTAAAAGACACAGAAGTGACGGAAGAAGACAGGATAATCACGCTCAGCACCTGTGTCAGAGGGCAGATGGATGCCCGTTATCTTATAGTGGCGGTGCTGACAGATGAGATCACATAAATTCTTACTGAGCGCTGCGGCGGCACTCATAATGATCGCGGCTGCGGCAGTTGGAGCGATGTTTGCTTTTAAGGACGATCAGGAGGAAACAAAAACGCTCCCGGGATATGAGGACTCCTACGACTCTGAGAGCGATGATGAGGAGTGGGACAGCACTATAGTCGAGAACGGAGTCAGGTATAGGCTTGACCCTGATATAGAGACGGTGCTGTTTCTGGGAGTGGACGACGGCGGAGAGAAGTCAGAGCTCATAGCAGGCTCAGGCGGCAGGGCGGACACCATACTGCTCCTGATACTTGACGACAGCAAAAAAAGCATGAAAGTGCTCTCGGTATCAAGGGACACCATGGCCGAGGTCGACGCCTATAAGACGGACGGAAGCTATTCCTATTCGTCGCTTACGCATATAAACATGCAGTACGCATACGGCGACAGTCCGACAAGGAGCGCATATCTGATGAAAAAGACGGTGTCGAAGCTCCTTTACGGGATAAGGATCGACGGATTCTTTTCTCTTACTGCAAAAGGCATAAGGAAGGCCGTGGACCTTATGGGTGGGCTTGAGATAACGATGCCTGACGATTATACGGAGATAGACCCGCGCTATGAAAAAGGCGCTAAGCTAAAACTCTCCGGCGAAGATACGGAAAGGCTCTTAAGGTTCAGGGACATCACCGTTGCCGGCAGCAATGAGTCCAGGGTCGAAAGACACCTGAAGCTCATAGATTCGGTATTCACCGGACTTGGAGGCCGTATAGGCGGAAAGAATTTAAAAAAGCTGATGGATCTTGCGGGTGATGAGGCTGCTACCGATCTTGACGCGGAGACATTAAAGAAGCTTTCAGACTACTCTCTTGAGGAGAGGATGTACACTCTTCCGGGGTCTGTAGTGGAAGGTGAGGACCACGATGAGTTCCATGTGGACGAAGAGGCCTTAAGGAAGCTCATAACCGGACTGTATTACAGGCCGGAAGAAGAATGAATCGTATTTTATGAGGTGAGCACCTCTTAAGATAAGTCTTTCAAAAAAGGAGGATATTTAAATATGAAGAAAATGCTCAAAGTCATGACGATCTTTACTGTTCTGACTCTTCTTCTCACCATGGTGACGGGGACTGTTTTTGCTGCAGGAAGCAAATCCGATGTCGTAGAAGTCGAGGCGAAAGCTGACGGCGCAGACGTTGAGCTCTCTTATGCCGATGCATCAGTGGAGCTTACAGCTAAGATAGCCGCGAGCAAGATCGATGGTGCAAAAGAAGAAGAGATGGATGTCATCTGGCAGAAGGATATCACATCCAAGACTCTCCCTGTGGATCTTACATTCAAGGTATCTCTTGATAAGGGCCAGGAAGGATATGTATATCACTATACCGATGGTGACTGGCAGCTTGTCGGTAAGGTCAACGCATCTATCACTTTCAGCAGCCTTTCGCCTGTCGGCGTTGCTGTAAGAACGGTATCTTCCGATTCTTCAGGAGGAGACACTTCTCCCAAGACCGGAGACAGCGGACTGCTTCTGTCCCTTGCAAGCTTTGCTATAGTTATGGGCGGAGCCGTTGCGGGCATCTCTTTCAGAAAGAAAGACTGACAGGACAACTCTTTTGGGGGAGATGATCCCCCAAAGGAGCTTTATGTTTAGTGACTATGATCGGGATCGTCGATTTACATTCACACATCCTGCCCTATGTCGATGACGGGGCGTTAAGAAAAGAAGAGTCTGACATGCTCATAGGCATGCTTTATTCACAGGGGGTACGCATAAGCTGTGCCACGCCCCATTTAAGAAAGGGCATGTTTGAGACGTCTGACGAGGATATACTAAAGCAGTTTGAAAAACTTGAAGAAAGAACGAAGGCATCCGGGAATGATATTCGGATGTTTCTTTCAAGGGAATACCACTGCGATGAGCTTTTTATTGAGAAGCTCAGGCAGGGAAAGATACTGCCTCTTGGAAATAGTAAAGCTCTCTTAATAGAGTTTTCACAGTCACATTCCATAGAGGATATAGAGAAGTATATAAAGCTTGTCATGGATCATGGCTATGCTCCCGTTATAGCGCACATAGAGCGCTATCCGGTCTTTAAAGGTCAGCTTGACAAAGTCAGACAGCTGGCAGATATGGGGGCATATATCCAGATAAATGCGGGGAGCATATTAGGCAGGGAAGGCATGAGGAGAGCCATGAGGTGCAGGAAGCTTATCAGCGAAAAAGCTGTACACGCTGTTGCATCTGATGCGCATGATCCGTATGACCGTCCAGCAGAGCTTGACCGCTGTTATGAATTGATCAGAAAAAGGTATGGGGAACAGACAGCAAATGAACTGATGTATATAAATCCCCTTAAGATATTAGGCCTTTTAAAAGGAGAATGACGTTATATGAAGAGTATCGGCCGCTTCACGGTAGTTGATCTTAAACTCGAAGAACCGCCTTATGAATTAAATGAAGAACTTAAACTATTAAGGACGAATCTGCTTTTCTGCGGAACGGATAAACGCGTCATTCTTATTACCAGCGCATTTTCAGGTGAAGGTAAGTCCACGGTCACACTTGATCTCTGCCAGACTCTTGCCGAGCTTGGTAAAAACGTGATACTTATCGATGCTGACTTAAGAAGATCTGTTCTTAAGGATAATGTCGAAGGAGCTCCTCAGGGTACAGGCCTTTCATATTATCTTTCAGGTCAGTGCGATGTCGATCAGATCATCTGCAGGACGACTACTGAGAATCTCTCTGTAGTATTCAGCGGTGCTGTGCCGCCGAATCCTACGGAGCTGCTGGCAAATCCAAGGATGAAGGAGCTTATCGACCTATGCAGACTGGAATATGACTATGTCATAATCGACTGCCCTCCGGTGGGGCTTGTAGTTGATGCTTCGGTCATAGCGCCTGTGTGTGACGGAAGCCTGATACTTATAGAGTCAGGAGAAGTCAAATATCGTTTGGCACAGGAAGTAGTGACAAAGCTTAAGCTGACCGGATGTCCGATATTGGGAGTCGTATTAAATAAGGTCGGGCATAAGCGGAACGGAAGATATTACGGGAAATACTACGGGAAGTATTACGGTAAAAAGTATAAGAACTACTATACGAAGTACTGAGATTCAAGATGAGCTTAAATCAATTAGAAAGGAGGTCAGAGTAAATGAATACAAAACAGCTCAAAGGCTGGTTAAAGCATGGCGATTTCATATTGCTGGATATACTCTGTCTCCAGATCTGTTTTATTTTAAGTTTCTGGCTTATACGGGGCTATGGAAATCCATACGGCTTAAGTAGCTACCAGTACCAGGCAATAATCCTTATAGTGAGCCAGTTCGCTGTGATCCTGTTCACGAACAATTACAGCGGCATTTTACGAAGAAAAAGATTCGACGAATTGGTTGCGGTGATCAGATATATCGTGTGGATACTGGTCATAGCATTTTTTTATCTGTTCCTCGTGAAGGATTCTGCTGAAGTCTCCCGCCTCCAGTTTGGATTTACAGCGGTATTCTTTATTATACTGGGTTACTGTTTCAGACAACTGAACAAATATAGGGTGTTCAGAAGTGGTATAAGCAGGAACAGATCGATCGTTCTTATTACAGGAAAAGACTATGCTGAAGAAGCACTGGAGAAACTTAATGACCCGAAGATTTATAAGGACTATGTGGTCTCAGGAGTTATCCTTCTTGATTCAGATATCCCTGTTGAATTTGAAGGGACAAATGTTCCTGTAACTTCATTAGGGGGAGAGGCAATGAGTGAACTTATCCATTCATGGGTGGATGAAGCATTTATACTTCAACCTGAGGATCTGCCTTTTCCGACACAGCTGGTCAATGACCTTATGACGATGGGCATTACTGTCGACTATTCCATGACAGCGATAAGTGATGATCGTTGGCCGGTAACAGATATACGGAAGCTTGGGAAATATAGGGTTTTGACAAGCAGTATAAAGTTTGTATCAGCAGGACAGCTCGCCTTAAAACGTGGACTGGACATCCTTGGCGGGCTAGTCGGTTGTATATTTACAGCGATATTGTATTGCTTTGTTGCGCCGCTCATACAGATTAAATCACCCGGTCCGGCTTTTTTTATACAAGAGCGTATTGGGAAGAATGGTAAACCATTTAAGATGCATAAATTCCGTACTATGTATCTGGATGCTGAGGAACGCAAAGCTGAACTTATGACTAAGAACAGTGTGAGTGGCGGTATGATGTTCAAAATGGATGATGATCCGAGGATCATAGGCAGTGAAAAGAAGAATAAGAATGGTAAGCCAATAGGCATTGGCAATATATTGAGATCTTTGTCTTTGGATGAATTCCCACAGTTTTTTGACATCCTGATTGGAAACATGAGTCTTGTAGGATGGAGACCATGTACGCTTCAGGAATGGGAGAAGTATGATTTGCAGCATCGTATCCGTGCCAGTATGAAACCTGGACTTACAGGCATGTGGCAAGTGAGTGGAAGAAGCCAGATCACTGATTTTGATGAAGTCGTAAGGCTAGATCGTGAATATATTGAAAATTGGAGTTTGTGGCTTGATATTAAGATTCTACTTAAGACTGTATGGGTAGTGATTGTTAGAAAAGGCGCTAAATAAAATGTCCTGACAAGCTAACTGTTACTTCTAATGTGCAATTTACATAGAATTGTTCTATATATAGTGTTTAGAGAGAATAAAGACGCAATATATAGTACCGAGATCAATGAAAACCACTTCATATCGCGTCGTAAATGCCTTTTTCGAACATGAGCAAGAGAAAAGAAAACTATTACTTCTAATGTGCAAAAATGCAGCGAAGGCGCGTGTGAGGCTCTAAAGGAAAAGAGATGTGAGAAAGAAAACAGCAGCAATCTTCTTGATACTCGCTCTTCTCATGGTCCTGTTCTTCACATTTCAGAACCCGGAGAAGTCCAAAATCCTGAGCGAGAGTGTGAGAATGTAGCTTGGAAACATAGGGATAGATGTTGAGTATAAAAGATTGCGATCTAACGTCCACATCCTGGAATACTTCATCGTCGGATTGGCGGTGTGTGGGTTCTTTAAGAGTCGAGGTTGGAAGGTATGGGGTGGTGCAGCTGTAGGTTGCGGCATCGGCGTGATTGATGAAAGGATCAAAGTATTGCTGCCGGGACGGGAATTGGAAATTTATGACCTGATTAGAAATTGTCTCGGTGTGCTTATTGCCGTTTCTATTACTGTTGTTGCAAAACGGTTGAAAAAACGTGAGGTGTGAGATGAAAGGAATTATTCTCGCTGGAGGGGCAGGAACCCGTCTGTATCCGTTGACTATGGTCACGTCGAAACAGCTCTTGCCCGTATACGATAAACCAATGATCTATTATCCGTTATCAACACTAATGTTAGCGGGTATTCGTGACATTCTAATAATCTCCACACCTGAGGATACTCCTAGATTTGAGCATCTTCTTGGGGATGGCCATCAGTTCGGTGTGAGTCTCTCATATAAAGTTCAACCGAGTCCGGATGGTTTGGCGCAAGCATTCATTATCGGCGAAGATTTTATTGGAGACGATCCGTGTGCCATGATCCTTGGAGACAACATTTTTTATGGGAATGGCTTTTCACATATCTTGAAGAAAGCTGTAGAAGAGACTGGAAATAATAAAGCAACTTTCTTTGGCTATTATGTTTCCGATCCGGAACGATTTGGGATTGTTGAGTTTGATGAGAATGGAAAAGTGCTCTCAGTGGAGGAAAAGCCCAGTAATCCTAAGTCTAATTATGCAATAACGGGTTTGTATTTCTACCCGGCAGGTGTAAGCGAGAAAGCTAAGAAAGTTAAACCATCAGCACGTGGAGAATTAGAAATAACAACCTTAAATGAAATGTATCTCCAAGAACAAGCATTGAATGTTGAATTGTTTGGACGTGGGTTTGCTTGGCTCGATACAGGTACAATGGATAGCCTTGTTGAAGCGGCAGATTTCGTTCAGATGATTGAAAAAAGACAGGGTGTAAAAATATCTGCTCCTGAAGAAATCGCTTATAGGTATGGTTGGATCAGCAAGGATGAGTTGATGGTATCTGCTGACAGGTATGGGAAAAGCCCCTATGGCCAACATCTAAAAGCAGTAGCAGAGGGTAAAGTTTATACAACTGTGAGGAACGGAAAATGACGATATTTGTTACTGGCGGCGCCGGCTTCATCGGCGGAAATTTCATCCACTATCATCTGAAAGAACACCCGGAAGACAGGGTTGTATGTATCGACAAACTCACCTACGCCGGGAACCTGAGTACACTCGCTCCCGTGATGGGAAACCCCAATTTCCGCTTCTGTAAGCTGGATATCTGCGACCGGGAGGGAGTTTTTGCCCTCTTTGAAGAGGAAAAGCCCGATGTGGTCATCAACTTCGCAGCGGAAAGCCACGTGGATAGATCCATCGAGAACCCCGGCATCTTCCTGCAGACCAATATTATCGGAACGGCGACCATGATGGATGCCTGCCGTGCGTTTGGCAACGTGAGGTATCACCAGGTAAGCACGGACGAGGTCTACGGTGATCTTCCGCTGGACCGCCAGGACCTGTTCTTCACGGAGGAGACGCCGATCCACACCAGCTCGCCGTACAGTTCATCCAAGGCTGGAGCGGATCTGCTTGTCCTTGCCTACCTCCGTACATATGGCCTGCCTGTGACGATCAGCCGGTGCTCCAACAACTACGGTCCCTATCACTTCCCGGAGAAGCTGATCCCGCTCATGATCGCCAACTGCCTGAATGACAAGCCTCTCCCGGTCTATGGGCAAGGCCTGAACGTCCGCGACTGGCTGTACGTAGAGGATCATTGCAAAGCCATCGACCTGATTGTGAG
Organism: Christensenellaceae bacterium; assembly: GCA_017523755.1. Classification (GTDB taxonomy): domain Bacteria; phylum Bacillota; class Clostridia; order Christensenellales; family Christensenellaceae; genus SIG371. The sequence goes on from JAFWWA010000030.1 coordinate 61,533, forward strand.
AAAAGGCCGGATCGGCGAGGTCTATAATGTGGGCGGCCACAATGAGATGGCCAATCTCGACATTGTGAAGCTGATTGTCCATGAACTGGGCAAGAGTGAGGATCTCATCACCTACGTGACGGATCGGAAGGGACATGACATGCGGTATGCCATCGACCCCACCAAGATCCACAACGAGCTGGGATGGCTTCCGGAGACCAAGTTTGCGGACGGCATCAAAAAGACGATTCAGTGGTATCTGGACAATAAGCCCTGGTGGGAAGAGATCATTTCCGGGGAGTACACCAAGTACTACGAGCGGATGTACGGCTCTAGATAAGGGATTGAATGCAGATTTCAGAAATATACATAAAGACAAAGAAAGTCGTTTTTCCTCTATCAATTGCCTTAATTGCGGATTTGCATGGGGTAGAAACAGGCCCAATCATCGAACAATTACAAACGATATGTCCTGATGTAATTACCATAGTGGGAGATGTTATAGATAAAGATGACGATTCATACCCACTTGCCTTTTTTGGAGAGTGCGTAAAGATAGCGGATACGTTCTTTTCATTGGGAAATCACGAAAGAAAGATTACAGAAGACAATATCAACGCAATATCGACTACTGGAGTAAGAATTCTGGATAACACTTGGCAAAAGTATAAAGAGTGCTTCTGTTTTGGGGGTATGACCTCCCCATTTGTGATGGAATGGCGTGAAACACAGCAGACAAGACTGAAATATGCACTTCCTTATTACAAATGGTTGGATGATTTTCAAAGACAAAATGCCTTTAGGATATTGTTAGACCATCATCCAGAGAATTACGGCCGGGTAACGAGAGCTAAAGACATTGACCTCATCTTGTCCGGACATGCTCATGGTGGGCAGATAAGGATTCTTGGCCATGGATTATACGCTCCACATCAGGGTTTCCTTCCCAGATATACGAGTGGGGTATATGAAAACCGACTGGTTGTGAGTAGAGGACTATCAAATTCGAAGTTGATTCCGAGATTTGGTAATCCAAAAGAAATAGTTGTTGTAAATATTGCAAATTGAAAAATCATATAGAAGGAGTAAAGGGAATGATTCACTTTAATGTTCCGCCCTTTGTTGGCACAGAATTCCAGTACATGAAAGAGGCTGTGGAGAACCACAAAATCTGCGGAGATGGGCCTTTCACAAAAAAATGCAATGAATGGCTGGAAAAACGCTTTGACGCAAAAAAAGTGATGCTCACAACCAGTGGATCTACAGCACTGGATATGGCAGCCTTATTGTGTGGCTTACATCCGGGAGATGAAGTAATTCTTCCCAGCTTTACTTTTTCTAGCACGGCTAATTCTTTTGTTTTGGCTGGTGCCACGCTTGTGTTTGTCGATATTCGCCCGGACACGATGAACATCGATGAGACGAAGATCGAGGCAGCAATCACTGAAAAGACAAAGGTCATTGTCCCCGTTCATTATGCTGGTGTTGCCTGTGAGATGGATACGATCATGGATATTGCCAGAAGGCACAATCTCATGGTTGTTGAAGATGCGGCGCAAGGTGTGATGAGCACCTATAAGGGTAAAGCTCTTGGCACTATTGGTGACTTTGGATGCTTCTCCTTCCATGAGACGAAGAACTATTCCATGGGCGAGGGCGGCGCAATCATCATCAATAACGAAGCATATATCGAAAAGGCAGAAATACTCAGGGAGAAGGGAACCAATAGAAGTCAGTTCTTCCGTGGACAGGTTGCGAAATATAACTGGGTTGACTTTGGTGACAGTTATCTTCAGAGCGACTTGAATGCCGCATATCTGTGGGCTCAGCTTCAGGTTGCAGATGAAATCAATAATAATCGCCTGGCGACGTGGAATACATACTGGAATGCTTTCAAGCCATATGCTGACAGAGGCCTGATTACTCTGCCTACGATTCCTGAAGGCAGTGTTCATAATGCCCATATGTTCTATATCAAGTTTAGCGATCTGGAAACCCGGCAAGCATATATAAAGTATATGAAAGACAACGACATTTTGTGTGTATTCCATTATGTTCCTCTTCATTCTGCTCCTGCTGGTGAGAAGTTCGGACGATTCCATGGCGAAGATGTCCATACGACGGCTGACAGCGATCGGCTTGTTCGCCTTCCCATGTATTACAACATTGATCCAGCAGACCTGCAAAAGGTAATCGAGAAAACAAAAGAGTTTATTGAAAATATGTGATTGATAGATTGAGATGGAGATTGTGGAATGATACGAGTTGCAGCCATCATTGGGAAAATGGATTCCGGTGGGAAAAAGAACCTGGTAATGGAGTACTACCGACATATTGATAGAAATATAGTCCAGTTTGATTTCATTTGTGATTCGGACTCACAGGCTATTCCGGACGAAGAGATTGAAAGCCTTGGCGGAAGAGTATATCGAATTCCACCCTATAAAAAAATCTTTGCGAATATGAGGGAGATAAAACGTATTTGCAAAGAGAATAAATACCCGGTTATGCATGCCTGGAATAGCACTATGAACCTGTTCCCAATGAAAGTTGCAAAAAGCGTTGGTATTCCTGTACGCATTTCCGAATCACTCTCCATGGCACATGAAGGCGACTGGAAAACAATCCTGAAGAAGATTCTGCGTCCGATGTCAAAGTGGTATGCGACACACTTTATGTCTTGTGGAGATGACTGCGGTCGCTGGCAGTTCGGTGACAAGCTATTTAATGCGGGCAAAGTTGATGTATTCAAAACGGTTATCAATACCGAATTTAATGCATATAATTCAGGACTTCGTGAAAAAACAAGAAAAGAATTTGGATGGAAAGACAAGATTGTTGTTGGCCATATTGGTAGATTTACCGCTCAGAAGAATTCTGTCCATCTAATTGAAATATTTGCTGCTGTCGCGCGGAAAGAGCCTAAAGCAGTTCTCTGCCTTATCGGAGATGGCGAACTGAAAGAAGCAATGATGGCAAAGATAAAAGAACTGGGAATAGAAAACCGGGTCGACTATCTTGGCCGCCGGGAAGACATTCAGCAGTTTTATAATGCTATGGATTGCTTCCTGCTCCCGAGTTTATACGAAGGACTCCCTGTCGTAGGTTTAGAAGCGGAAAGCTGTGGGCTCCCGATGTTCTTTTCAACTGAGGTGACCCGTGAAGCTAATGCCTGTGAACTTGGGCATTTTATTCCTTTGTCTGCCTCGGAAGATGAGTGGGCGGATGAAATGCTAAAGGCTATGAGAGAGAATATACCTATTCGCCGTAGCCATGCGAAAGAGGTGGCTGATGCAGGATTTGACTCTGCATCAGAGGCGCTCCGCTTACAGAACTATTATTTAAATGCTATTAAGGAAGCAAGTAAGTGATGAATAATAATCGAGTCGGGATGGCTATCAATTATGATTACCCGGATTATGGCGGGATGTTGCAGGCATATGCTTCTTTTCGCAAGATCAGAGATCTGGGATATCAACCTGAAGCCATAAATAATAACGCTCTTTCATCAGACATAAAGAAAAGGAAAATGAGGTATTTCGCACAGAATATCCTTGATCCATCCATTGTGAAAGAGAAAAGCCAAATTGTTTTCAAGAAGATCCGGCAGAGGCTTAATGGTGGACTCCGTGAAAACCTCGGTAAAAGATACGCTGCATTTGATCGGTTTTACCAGCAGAAGTTTACCGTGTCCATGGAATATGCCTCTTGGGCAGAACTGACTGAGGGATGCCGTGACTACAGAGCTGTTGTAGTAGGCAGTGATCAACTGTGGCTGCCATCGAATATTGCAGGTGACTATTATACGCTTTCTTTTGTACCTGATGATGTAAAAAAGATCGCTTATGCGACCAGCTTTGGAGTTTCTAAGATCGCAAAAGGGCAGGAAGAGAAGGCGAAGGCATATTTGTCTCGTATCAACTTCCTGTCAGCTAGAGAAGAATCCGGCCAAAAGATCATCAAAGATCATACAGGAAGGAGTGTTCCTCTGGTTTGTGATCCTGCATTGCTACTGACGGCAGATGAATGGGACAAGGAAGCTACTCCTGGAAAACTGGTTAATGAACCATATATCTTCTGCTATTTCATGGGAAACAATCCTTGGCAAAGGGAATTTGTTAAATCCCTGAAGAAGCAGACTAGCTGCAAAATAGTGGCTCTTCTTCATCTTGATCAATACATAAAAAGTGATGAGGAGTATGTGGATTACGTACCGTATGATGTATCGCCGGCGGACTTCGTTAATCTAGTTAAGAATACCGATTATGTTTGCACTGACTCCTTCCATGGAACAGTGTTTTCCATCATCTACAAACGGGATTTTTTCACCTTCAAGCGGTTTTCTGATAAGGCAACCTTATCCACAAATTCCCGGATTGACACTCTCTTGGGAAGAATGGAATTACAGGATCGCTTGGTGAAAGAAGGATATATTGCCAAAGATATGTTGAGTCGGAAGATTGATCAGAATGCAGTTCAAGGCAGACTGGCAGCGTTCAGAGAAGAATCCTTGAATTACTTGATTGGTGCTTTGGAAGCATAAGAATTGAAAGAGAAGAATTAACCTGGAGGATAAGCGATGATCCGTATCACAGAAAAACAGAATTGCTGTGGGTGCACTGCCTGTGCACAATCTTGCCCTGTGAACGCAATCAGTATGATTACAGATGAAGAGGGCTTCTATTATCCGAAAGCGGATGAGGTGAAATGCATATCCTGTGGAAAATGTGATCGGGTATGTCCGATTGTAAATCCGCAGGAGGAACCACATGGTGACCGGGATGTTTATATTGCGCAAAATCGTGACAAGGAAATCCGATTGGATAGTACTTCCGGAGGTGTGTTCTCGGCACTGGCACAATTCATAATTGATAAAGGAGGGTTTGTATTTGGCGCAGAGCTTGACAGTGAGTTCTGTGTTCAACACGGACAAGGAAAAACAAAAGAAGATCTGCAACGCTTCCGTGGTAGTAAATATGTCCAAAGCAGAATGGGCAATACGTTCCAGAACATTAGGAAGATTCTTCAGAATGACCAGTGGGTATTGTTTTCTGGAACACCATGCCAAGTTGCGGGACTTCATGCGTTTTTGGGAAAGGATTATGAAAAGCTGATACTCATGGACATCGTCTGCTACTCGATTTCCTCACCGGGGGTCTGGAAGCAGTTCCTTGAGCATCTGGAGAAGACTGGTTCTGTCAGGATGGGCGATGTGGAAAGGATTAAGTTCCGGGACAAAACCAAGTTTGGCTATGAGTACACATTAATGACTTTTTACGGGAAGAATAATAAGGTCCTGTATTCTTCCGGCCCTGAAAGTAATCAGATGCTTCGCAGCTTTGTTTCCAACACCGCTACTCGTCCTTCGTGCTATTCATGCCAGTTCAAAGGAGTGGAGAGGGTTAGCGATTTTACCGCTTGGGATTGCTACAACATTTATCAGTATGACAAGCGTATGGATGATAACCAAGGATCATCACACGTAATGGTGCATACAGAAAAAGGGAAGCAACTAATCAGTGAAATAGAAAAGTATTTAGCCCTCCAAAAAGTAGATATGCAGAAAGCAGTAGCCTCTGAGCCAGCATTAACAGATAGCGCATCGCCGAGTGAGCAACGGGAGGATTTTTTCAGAAAGTATCGCGCTGGGGAAGATGTATTCGATACGTTTTTCCTTGACACCGGACGGGTCAAGATTGAGCGATTTTTAAGACACTCGCTATCAAAACTCGGAATATATAAATATGCGAAAAGAATCATGAAAGGCTAATGAAGCATGGGCGAGAATGTGAAAGTCAGCATCGTCGTGCCTGTCTATAACGTACCAGAATCCGCCTTGAGAAAATGTCTGGAGAGCACGATTAACCAGACAATGAAAGAAGTTGAGGTGCTGGTTATCGACGATGGCTCAACAGACCATTCAGGTCTGATATGTGATGAGTATGCTGCCAGTGACAATAGAATAAGAGTTATTCATAAAGCAAATGGCGGTCTTTCAGCGGCGAGGAATACAGGATATGAAATGGCGCGTGGGGAATGGATCACATTTCTCGATAGTGATGACTGGATCGACCCGGCGACATGCGAAAAAACATACAACCTCGGCATTGAAAATGATGTAGATATTGTGATTTTTGGAACAGTGCAGGAGTTTGAACACTACACGAATCCGTTTAAGTACCATTTTGAAAATGGAAGAGTGTTCCGGGGCGAGGAGTGTAAGCAGCTTCAATGTGAGATCCTGAACTTTACAGGCAATATCGCAACTGCCTGGGCCAAGCTGATTCGGAAGAGCGTGCTCGATAAAAACCAGATAGAGCACAATGCCGGATTACGTCAGGGCTCTGAGGGAATAGAGTTTAACGTTCGCTTGTTTGAAAAGATAGAGAGTGCAGTTTTTACTGATGAGATTTTCTATCACTATATTTTCAATCCGAACTCTATTTCTGCTAAGCATGATGAAAAGAACCACTATTTTGTGATTCGCTGCTTCGAAGAGATAAAAAAGGAAATTTCTGTATCCAACAACCGGGAAGCATTGGAGAATAGGTTTTACAAACGATTTGCGTATGTGATTGTGGCTACAGCAATTAGTGGGTTTTTTAGTCCGGCAAACCGTGTAAGTTTTTATGAACAGAAAAAAGGTTATCTAAAGTATTTACAAGAGCCACTGGTTCAGAACACCCTACAGGAAGTTAATCTTTCAGAATTAGATAAACAGAGAGCTCTGATTATTTGGATGATCAGAATGCATTTATTTCTCCCAATAAAGCTACTCGCAAAAATTCGATACAAACAAAAACACGGTGATTGAGATGCAAGATAAAAAAAGAATTCTATGGATTGATATAATGCGTGGCATCCTTATGATCGCCATCGTAATCGGCCATGTGTTCACAGATGGGCTGCTAAGAAGATGGGTGTTCTCATTTCATGTTCCTGCTTTCTTTTTCCTATCTGGCTTCTGCTTTCATTACACTGAGAGGTTTGGTAGTTTCCTCCTAAAAAAGGTTCGCACGATTGTAATTCCATATTTCTTCTTTTCACTGATTAGCATCTGTATCTTTTGGATTGGAAGCATGGTAATGCCATCGCTATCATCAATGGTAGAGTGTGATCCAGTAAAGAATGTTTGGGTAATGCTATATGGAAACTCAAAACCAGAAGTGATGAGATATAACCTTCCACTGTGGTTTTTGCCTTGTTTATTCACAACATCGTTGTTTGGTTTTGGGACAGAGACAATTGCACGGAAGTTCGGGAAAGTGTCACGTTTTCTTGTAATCGCTATTTTTGTGGCTTTAGGGATATTCTTTTCAATCAATGAGAATATTGCACTCCCCTGGCACACTGAAACTGCCTGCTCAATGGCAGTGTGGTTTGTCTTAGGAATCATTGTACAAGAGGCTCAGATAACAGAAAAGTTGAATAGTCGTCCGTTAATTCCAGCTTGTCTCATATGCATAGTGGGGGGGGTACTGCTCAGTATGCTGAATACAAGGGCGGTTGGAGTACGTAACGAGCATTATGGAATCATACCGTTATATTATGCTGCCGCTGCACTTGGAATCATTGGAATTGGACTACTATCCATGAGCATAACCAGAGGAAAGGTCTTGGAGTACATTGGTATAAACAGCTTGGTAGTCCTCGGATTTCACAAGTTCCCAATTCTTGTTTTTCAAGAAATCATTCCCATAACTAAACGCCTACTTTCAGAACCGGATTCGGCAGGAGGCATGGTTGCAGGGATGCTTGTAACGATTATTTCCATTGCGTTCTCGTTGATTGCTAGCATGTTTATAAACAGATTTACACCGTGGATGATAGGAAAAAGGAAAGTAAAACACTGATCGAGAGGAAAATGATGAAGAGAATAGCAGTAATAACAATGCATGCCGTGAAAAACTACGGCTCGGTTCTTCAGACCCTTGCAACTCAAAGACTTTTTGAGTTACATGGTTTGAAGCCGATTATTATTGACTATAGAAGACCTTGGGATACGGGCTTTTCATATTATTTTGATGTAAAAGGGAAGGGCTTTAAGGATATTCTCAAGCAGTTCATTTTTTTTCCTTCAAAGATCAAACAAAGGAAAATATTTGGTAGTTTCTTGAAAAAGTATATCAACTTAACTAAATATGAATATAGATCCATGGAAGATTTCGATCAACATCCAATAGATGCAGATGTGTTTTGCACTGGAAGTGATCAAGTCTGGAACAGCGGTTGGAACAGGGGGATGAAAAAGGAGTTCTTTCTATCTTTCGTTCCAGAAGGAAAAAAGAAAGTATCTTTTGCAGCCAGCATTGGCAAGGCTTCAATAGATGAAGAGGAAAAGAAAGCAATTGCTGAATATCTGAAATCATACAATATGCTATCTGTAAGAGAGAGGTCGTCGGTTGAGTTTCTAAACCAGATTGGATTTGATAATGTTGAGCTAGTCTTAGACCCCACTTTGCAGTTGCCACAAAACGAATGGAGGAATCTGGTAGGTACAGATCACCATATTGCAAGTGATTATGTTTTGCTTATTCAGCTCAATCGTAATAAGGAATTCGACCATTTTGCGGTAAGGTTTGCAAGAGAACATGGGAAAAGACTTTTGCGCCTCTGCCTTAGGATAGACCAGGCCATATTACCAGGAAAGGCTATTATTATTCCAGATGTAATTGACTATCTAAGGTATATAGCAGATGCAGATTATGTTTTGACGGATTCGTTTCATGCGGTTTCGTTTTGCTTAGGGTTTGAGAAGAATTTTTATTGTGTTTTGCCGGAACTGTATTCTTCAAGAATAAAAAGCATACTAACGGATCTTAATTTAATGGATCGTATCGTAGAAGGGTACAGCCTTTCTGATCGACAAGTAGATAAAATCAATTATAAAAAGGTGAACATTCTAATCGACGGTTTGAGGAGTAATTCATTAAAGTATTTAGATAGAATTTCCTCAATTTGATACTTTCCAGGAGGAGACAACCTTGACTCCATTTATCATAGGTTTTTCAATTATTGCGCTGACTGCTTTTGGCTGCAGGTATGGAAAAAGAAAAGAGAGAAACACAAAAATATTTATAGTGGTCTCTTTTTTGGTTTTGTTTGTTTTGATGGGGTTCAAAGCTCCGCATTTAGGTACGGACTCAAATTCTTACAATATCATTTTCATGCGCATTGGACAACAAAGCTCTCTTGGAAATGCCTTTGCCGCATCCGGTATATCTGCACCAGGATATGTCGTATTTTGCAGAATAATTTACAGAATATTTCCATTCAGCCAAGCAAGAATAATAGGGACAGCACTTGTGATATTAATAGGCGTATATAGATACATTAGAAAAACATCTAATGATATTTATCTATCTGTGCTTTTGTTTATATCCCTGACCTTTTATGTTCAAGGCTTCAATATATCTCGACAATACATGGCTATGGCCATCTTGTTAAATGCGTTTGCGGAATGGTATTCAAACAAAAAAAGTATCTTAGGATGGGGTCTATTCGTTTTGGCTATGACTTTCCATATTACGGCTATCGTAGGCTTGGCGGTATGGTTTATGATTGGAAATAGAATTGATTATTCAAATAATAAACAACTGAGACGACTAATTGCCAAAGCGATGTTATTAGGAATTGCAGCGATATTAACACAAACAAGATTGATAGATACTTTTCTTCGCCTATTCCCAATTTACAGGAATTACTTTGGCAATCGCGCATTGAATCAGTTTTCTGATCAAGGACAAGGAAGAGCTATAGTTATAGTATTTGGTTATTTGGCGGTTTTGCTATATTGTCTTTTAATTCTTAGACGAAATAGAAAAGATAATGAAGAAAGGCTTTTGGTGGCGGAACAATTACCTGTTATGTTGTTCTCAATCATAATAGGAATCGTTGGGGCTACTTCTCCAGTAATTATACGAATGAACAGCTTTTTTACTATTACTGCGATAACATTTATACCTAATACTTTTTCAATAGATAAGCCATCAAACAGACGAATACTGACAGGAATTACATTACTCTTAACATTTGCTTTCCTGATGATATATATGATTGAGGATAAGAGCGATGTAATTCCATATACTTTCTTTTGGAACTGATGGAGAGGATAACGGAGTGAAATGGGACGAATCAAGTATCTAATAAAGAACACATTCCTGTTTGCCTTAGGGAGCTTTGGATCTAGGCTTGTAGTATTTTTGCTGGTTCCCATATATACTTCGGTACTCTTACCTGAGGAATATGGCGTCGTTGATCTACTATTTACTATTTGCACAATTTTAGGCCCAATAATAACCTTAAACATAAGCGAAGGCGTTATGCGTTTTTGCTTAGATAAAGACTCAGATAAGGATAAAATTCTATCTAATACTTTCTTCATTATCCTTATTGGGATGGCAATAGGCGCCTTAACAATTCCAATATCAGGGTTATTTGATGTTTCAAAAGGGTATGGACTTTTGATTTACTTCTGTAGCCTTTTCATTGGTTGCGCTCAAGTTTTCCTTTACTACCTGCGAGGAATTGAGAAGCCACTATTATACTCAGTCGGATGTATTATACAGACATTACTTATTGCCCTTTTTAATATTGTTTTTTTGATTGTCTTTAAATGGGGAGTAGTTGGGTACTTTAGAGCGTACATTTGTGCAAATGCGATAACCTCATTATTTTGCTTATTAGTAGGTAAAGTAAATATCTTCAATCTTATAAAAAGAGGAGTTGATAAGAATCTATTTCAGCTTATGCTGAAATATTCAGTCGCATTTATTCCAAATACTTTTATGTGGTGGATCATGAATGCCTCCGATCGTGTAGTGGTTACGGCGATGATTGGTACTGCTGCAAATGGACTCTATTCTGTGTCATATAAGATTCCAGGGCTTGTTTCTGTATGCAATACAATTTTTAATCAGGCATGGTCATATTCAGCCATTAAGGAATCTAACAGCGAAGATAGATTACAATTCACAAACAGGATATTTAGTTGGTTGGTAATGTTTGCTGCGGTTACTTCAATTTCAATTTTGCTGGTATTAAAGCCAGTAATGAGAGTATATGTTTCTGCGGCATATTACGATGCGTGGAAATACTCGCCCATTTTGTTGCTGGGTAACTTTTTCCTGATATTAGGCTCCTTTGTTGGATCAACAACATATACAGTTGATAAGAATAGTTATGGAATGCTTAAATCAGGAATATTTGGTGCTATTCCAAATATTATTCTTAATACGATCATGATTCCTATTATGGGAATAGCTGGGGCAGCAATAGCAACTTGTATAAGCTATTTTATTGTAACTGCCTTCCGTATTTGGGACACTCATCAGTCTTTTCCGCTCAAGTGGGCGTCAAAAGACAATACTGTATGCGTGATTGCCATGATCCTTGCCACTTTAGTGTGCTATATTTCAGAGCCATTTAGTGAATTGGCAACAGGATGTATTTTGCTGTTTTTATTCGTCTACTACAGGAAAATGATAAGGACAATGGTCGGTAGGTTTCGGAGAAGAAAAGAGATTTTTTAATTCTGCCTCAGTGGTATGCTTGACCTTGTGTTGTTTAGAGCATGTATTGTGAGGTAATTAGAATCGGTGCGGAATATGTACAAGAGAGATTATTCAATTGATATAGCTAGAGGTTTAGCATGTTTACTGGTAGTTGTGGGTCATGTGCCAACTATTCCTTCGTTCTTGCATACATGGATATATTCTTTCCATATGCCACTGTTCTTTATAATTTCTGGCATTGTTCTTAATTCTAACGATTATTTTCCGGTTTTTCTAAAGAAGAGAGTTAAAAGCCTTCTAGTTCCTTATTTTGCTCTGAATTTATGTGCCTGGATAATTGAAACGATTATAAGAGTCGCTGGCAGTGTTTTTGCTTCTCCGAGTATTGGGACAAGAACTATTTTTGATAATTTTGTAGGGACAATTATCGGATACAGGCTAACGAACTATTACTACATACTGTGGTTTGTGATTGCATTGTTCTTTGGCCTTATACTTGCCTATGGGATAGTAAGAATTCGGAATAGTTTTTTATGGAATGTAGTGATTGGAATATCGCTCATTGTTTGTAACGCCTTTATCTGGAGATATGTAAATGGAATGCCATTGAGTTTGGACATGGTATTTCTATCAACAGGATTCATACTGATCGAATACTCCATGTGCAGTTTTATTGTGAACGGGTCGCATGGAAAGATGAATATAATCGGTATTCCTCTTCTCGCCTCAGCTGCATGTGTTGCATTGATCGGATCAAGATATTACGGAGATGTTGATCTATACAAATGTCAAATGGGGGGATATTCTTACTAATAATTTGTTCTCTCCTCGGCAGTACAGGCATTTTACTTAGTGCTAAAATAGTAGGTCGCAATAGGTTTATAGAATTCTTCTCAGCTAATTCATTAGCTTTTTATGCTTTTCAGAATAAACTTGTAATTCCTATTTTTGATAAGGCGGTCAACCTAGTCGATAGAATGGTTCTGAACAATCGCCTAATGAAGTTTGAATGGATATTTACTTGTATAGGCTCGATAGTGGTATTGAGTATTGTTAGCGTTATTATCAATAGAGTGGCTCATTGGATGGTAGGCAAACGAGCGCCAGAAAAGAAGTAACGAAAGATATATAAAGATTATGAGGTGACTATTAATGAATATTATGGCTGCATTAAAAGCAAATCCGACGATAAGAAGAATTGGAAAAGCTGTCAATACTAGAAGACAGTTTTCGGATGATGCAAAAGATTTTAATACATTCTATGTAGAGGAAGCTGAGAAGAATGGAGATGTTAGGTACAGCATCATGCTCCTGGTCCACAGCCTTGAGAAAGGTATGTGTTTTCCAAATCCGCGCCCATTTGGATTTGATAAAGTATCTGAACTTATGAATTTATTGAGTCGGTATTCGGAAAAGCAAAAATGCGAATTTGAGTATCAATTAGGCGTTTCAGTTCTTTTTGCGTGGGTGGATTTCTTCGAAAAACATGGCTGGCAAAAAGAGACAGCTTTTAAGAAAGTCAGAGAATTCTTGTCTGATAAAGAGCGTAACCCGAATATTGTAGCCGGCTATAAAGAATATAAACCAGCAGTTGCTGATCCTGCTCCTTATGAGGAAATGTATCTTTCGCGTCATTCTGTTCGTGATTATCAAGATAAGTTAATCGATCCAGCAGATATTCAGTTTGCTTTGAAGTGCTTTGTTGAAACTCCAACTGCCTGTAATCGCCAGATGTGCAGGGTTTACTATATTAAAGACCAAGAAATAAAGGACTTACTCAACGGTGTGGTCATTGGGCTTCCAGGTTTTAATAAGAAAACGGTCCAATACTTTATTATCACTTATGATCTTGCTTCTTTTGCTTATTCGGGAGAACGACAGCAAGGGTTCTTCAATGCAGGATTATGCACGATGAGTTTTGTGAATGGACTTCATGCAAAAGGTATAGGCTCGTGTTGTCTTCAGTGGTCAAATAAGCGTAATGAAGATGTCGAGGTAAGGACGAAACTTGGCCTTCGCGATAGTGAGAGAATTGGCATTGTCATTGGTGCAGGGTACTATCTAGATGAGAATGTAGTTCCGTGTTCTGTTAGACGAAAACCTGAGGATGTTTTTAGAATTATATAAAAATTGGGAAATACTATGAACAAAACCCTTGTAATCCTCGCAGCGGGCATCGGTTCCCGGTTTGGCGGAGGCGTAAAACAACTTACACCAGTTGATGACCACGGCCATCTTATCATCGACTACAGCATCCACGATGCGATAGCTGCCGGATTTGATAAGATTGTATTCATCATTCGGCATGATATAGAGGCAGACTTCCGAGCCGTGATCGGCGATAGGATAGAGAAGCTCTGCAAGCCACTGGGCGTGGAAATCGCCTATGCTTATCAGGAAATAACCGATGCGCCGGACTTCCCTGGTAAAGTGGAGTTGATTCGGCAGAAGCCCTGGGGAACCGGACATGCCGTTCTCTGTGCAGCAGAGCATATAGACTCCCCGTACGCTGTTATCAATGCAGATGATTACTACGGGAAGAACGGGTTTTCTATTGCCTCTCGTTTCTTATCCTCCCGCCCAGAGAACTACGGGTTGATAGGCTACATCCTGAAAAACACACTCTCCGATAACGGCGGCGTGACCAGAGGAATATGCTCTGTCGATCAGGGAAGGCTTGTGGGCATCACAGAAACGAAGAACATCGTGAAGACGGCAGGGGGAGCAGAGGCGGATGGAAAACCTGTGGACATCGAGAGCCTTGTTTCCATGAACTTCTGGTGCTATCCGACAGAGTTTCTTGATGTTTTGAGCACCGGTTTTCCAGAGTTTATTAAAACCGCACCGAATATCGAGAAGGATGAATACCTCCTCCCGATCATTGCTGACGGGATGCTGAAAAGAGGAACAGAGTTCTCTGTACTCCCGACCAATGATCACTGGTTCGGTGTTACATACAAAGAGGACAAGCCAACTGTGGAAGCAGCGTTCCGGAAGCTGATAGAGGATGGAGAGTATAAAGCGGATCTGTATAGTGATCTGTGAATTCATAGAAAACCTGATACAATAAAGGGACGCGGGTGCGAACTACAAAAGAGAGGAGGCAAATCTACATGTACATCAGCATCAAGGATGGAAAGATAAATCCTGTGGACGAGCTTCCGGATATCTTAAACTTCCATCCGTTTAACGGACTTCACTATTGTGATGGAGAAACAACTCTCCCTAACGGACGGAAATCTCTCCATTGGCAGAAATGTGAACTCTTTAGTGATGAAGAAGTGCAGTCCATTTCCAATGCAGCTTCAGTTCTTGAACGCTTGTTTGATAATATGAATCGACTGGAGGCAGCAAGGGAGGCATACCAGGAATTCAAAACAGAACTTGAGAGTCTTATCTCTAATGACTCCTTCGCTTTGGCAACGGTAGACCGTCGTTTTTGTGCCTATGTATTTGAATGGAAGTTGTTTCTGGATCACTGGAAGAAATACATTGATGACGGCGCTCAAACGAAGCATTGGAAAGATCTTAGCGGTACGGAGAAGTACGTCGCTGCATATCAAAAGCTGTACAAGGATGTGACCTCCACAACATATGATTCTTGTGAAGAGTATGTTCTAGCAACAGCAATTCGGAACCATGTTGTCCACGCCAATAATGCTGTATACAGTGCCCATGTCGGGCCGGACGGAAATAAAGTCTTTATATCTCGCGATGCATTTCTTTCGGAATCAAATATAAGCGCATCACAGAGAGATGTCATTAAGAAGCAAGATGTGTTGATAGATCTTGTCTGTGTTGCCGAAAAGAGCTTGAGCGCTGCCGAAACTGTCATGGAAGAACTGATGAACTTCCAGATTGATAACGATAACGCTGAGGCTACGTTGGCGTTGCTGAACTCTAATACTAAGATCATCGATGCAGGAATACAGTCTGACCGTTGGATGATCTTTAGACCAGGAAAAGTTCAATGGGAGCCAAATCTCACACAGTCGATAACAATGCAGAGAGTGAAAGATGAAGCTGGGAATCCTGTTGAGGGGCCTGGGATTACGATGCCGTTGATGACGCCTGCAGTTGGATTGTCATATCAGTATCTTAATTGGCAAGGGTATATTGCTTTTGCAGGATATTTGAAGCATCTATATGAAAGTGGGAAGTGGCATGAGATGCAGGAAAGGTATTTGAAAGCAAGCAAAGTGAGCTTTACGGTGGAGGACACTGAGCAGGTGCAGAAGGTCGAAATGAAGGATGAAGTGCCAACCGCGCTTCTGATCGTGAATAAGAAGGGCGAGTTCCTGGATAAGGTGACTTTGCTGGACAATGCCAAGGGGGTACAGTCAGGGAAGCGATAAGAAGGCTTATAAACAGCGGGGAATACCGGGAAGATCTGTACAGCGATTTTTAAAATGATTGCTCTTTGCAATTGTATAGGCCCGGCTATCCTAAGTAATGATCAGTAGGATATGCTTTCTTAAGGACTTGGCTTTGACTTTGCTCTTGATAAGGGCGTGTTGACTTTGCTCTTGATAAGGGCGGTACTGTATAGGACCGTCCTTTTATGCTAAAATATGAAGTAACAGACAGAAGGAAAAAGCATATGGAAAACAGTGCCATCGGGAAGAAGACCCGGATAAAAAGATATATAGTTTTTTCAGTGATCGTATTCACCATAACGTTCATTTTCTATAACTCGCTCCAGACGGCTGAGAGGTCGATGAACCTGAGCTATCAGTTCGAGATATTCCTCAACACTATCTTAAGAGGGAAGAACGGGCTCTCCAGGTTCGGGGCATTCATATTAAGCAACATCCGCAAGGTAGCGCATTTCCTCGAGTTTCAGCTTCTGGGCTTCGAATTCGGGCTCTTCTTCATAACGCTCGGGAAAAGGATAAGGCTCCAGGAGCTCTGGAACGCATTCTCGATCTCTGCCGCCGCAGCGGTGGCGGACGAGACGATACAGCTCGTCATCATGGGCAGGAGCGCCGAGGTCGGCGATATACTTCTTGACACAGGGGGAGCGGTGACGGGGATAATCCTGGTACTCATCCTCTCATGGATAGTCCACGGTGTTAAAAAGAGAAAGGCGGGATGACCTGGTGATCTATGAGAAGTTCTCGGATATAAAGACCGCGGTCGCGGGCTGCAGCGGATGCGCTTATGCCGTCACAAGAAAAAACACCGTCTTCGGCGAGGGGAGCCTTCACGCGAAGGTCATGTTCGTGGGCGAGGGACCCGGGGCAGTGGAGGATGAGACCGGACGCCCGTTCGTTGGGCCCGCGGGACAGCTTTTGACGAAGATGATAGAGGCCATAGGGCTCACGAGAAATGACGTATATATAGCGAACATCGTGAAATGCCGTCCTCCCCATAATGCGGATCCTCTCCCGGAATACGCGGAGCGCTGCCTGCCGTTCTTAAGGGCTCAGGTGGCGTTCATAAGGCCGAGGCTCATAGTATGTCTCGGAAAGGTGCCCACCAGGTTCCTCCTTCATGAGGAGGGGAGCATGGGAGCCCTGCACGGGAGGATGATAACTAAGGGAAGTTTCACTTTCATGCCCACATATCATCCGTCGGCCCTTCTCCATAACGAAGATCTGAAAAGGCCTGCCTGGGAGGATTTCAAAAAGATCAGGAGCTTTATAAATGATGACTGATATATATATGAAATGGAAGGAGATCTTCGGCAGGCAGGGCTATACGGAGGACATGCTCGTTTTCGGGGAAGGTTCCCCTGATTCCAGAGTCATGCTGATAGGCGAGGCCCCGGGAAAGGACGAGGTGGAGCAGGGAAGGCCCTTCTGCGGGAAGGCCGGAAAGAACCTTTCTGAATTCCTCAATGTGACGGGGATAAAAAGGGAGGAACTTTATATAACGAACACGGTCAAGTTCAGACCGTTTAAAACGGGACCTTCGGGCAGGAAGAGCAACAGGCCGCCCACAAAAGAGGAGATAAGGCTCTGTGCCGAATGCTTAAAAGAAGAGATAAAAGAGATAGATCCTGCCCTTATAGTGACGCTTGGGAACACGGCCTTAAGGGCGGTCACCGGCGATGAAAAGCTCAAAGTTTCGGAGCTCCACGGGCAGATGACGGGGAAGGTGTTTGTCATGTATCACCCCGCGAGCGTCATATACAGAAGAGAGCTCGAAGCGGTATATATAAAGGATATGGAGCGTCTGGCTCAGATAATAAAGGGCATGGAGAAGAAGTAACGGAGGGAACTTAAATGTACGAGTACAGAGTGAAAGTCGAAGAAGGCATGATAGAGGGGAACCTCATAAAGGATAAGGGAGTAGTCGAGTTCTTAAGGATACCCTATGCGCTGCCGCCGGTGGGAGAACTCAGATGGAAGGCTCCTCTTCCCATGGCGCACTGGCAGGGTACGAGAAAGTCCGACAGAAGGGAGATAGCCGGCATACAGACGAAGGGCTGGTTCGGGGGAAACATGGATTTCTCCATGCTGGAGCGCAGCGAGGACTGTCTTTACTTAAACATCTGGAAGCCCGAGAGCATGAAAAAGGACATCCCCGTATACGTATGGTATCACGGCGGCGGATTCCAGGGCGGCTTCAACGGAGACCCGATGTTCAACGGCGAGTTCCTGGCAATGAGAGGGATAATTCTCGTTACAGTGAACTACAGGCTGGGCACCATGGGCTTCTTCTGCCATCCTGATCTTGAGAAGGAGAGTCCTTACGGGACCTCGGGGAATTACGGCTTCATGGACCAGATAGCAGCCCTTAAGTGGGTGAAGAAGAACATAAGCGCTTTCGGAGGGGATCCGGACAACATAACCATAGGCGGTCAGTCCGCGGGCGGCATGTCGGTATCCCTCCTCATGACAAAAAACGACGGGCTCTTTAAGAAGGCCGTGTGCGAGAGCGGCGACGCGATATTGTCGGGAAGAAGGTCCGACAATTATAGGAAATGGTCGAGGCCGGTCTTGAGGTGGAAAGGATCTTAGGCGTAAAGGGCATAGATGAGCTCCGGAAGCTCCCGGCCGACCGCTTCGTAAGGGAAGATTATGATATAGCCGCTGAGACGAGGGTAGGGCGTTTTGATCCCGTTCAGGACGGAAAGGTCATCCCGAAGGACCTCACTAAAGTCATCCTTGAAGACAGGAGAACCGAGAAGCTCATAATAGGCTCGAACAGGGACGAGGGTTTCATGACGGCTGACAGCGTAAACGAGCTTAAGGCATGTGTGAAGGAGATCGCCGGTGATCTTACGGACAGATTCCTCGAATACTACGGAGCCGAGGACGACGCCGAAGCCAGGGATATGATAAAGAAATTCGGGAGCGACGAATGGCACATGAGGCTCAAGTACTGGGCAAAGAAGAGGGCAGAGAAGGGTCTTGAGACCTGGCAGTACTACTTCACAAAGGACTTCTACAATCCGGGGGTAGGCTATACCGGAGCCTCGCATTCCTCAGAGCTCATGTACATATTCGGGAACGGGAGGAGGCTCTTCGGTGACGATTACGTCTGGACCGAGGACATGCAGGAGCTCAATACGCTCATGAGCAGCTACTGGCTGAACTTCATAAAGACGGGCGACCCGAACGGGGAGGATCTTCCCATCTGGCCCGAGATAAAGGACGAGGAGACCGATATGGAGATAGGCGAGGAGACAGGCCCCACCTATGAGTTCGACGATGAGCTCACTTCTCTCTTCATGGAGGCGGAGGATAAGCTCATTTAAGGGATAAGGGCAAAACAAAACGGACCCGACTATATGGCAGGTCCGTTTTTTAAATCCTATCCGGTCTAATGGATCAACTTATCAGCCGATTACTTCGACGTTGGCAGCTCTCTGTCTGCTGGGATTCTTGGGATCGGTCTCCACATCATAGGTGACCTTCTGGCCCTCTGTAAGGGTCCTGAAGCCGTCAGCCTTTATAGCTGAGAAATGTACGAATACATCGTCTCCGCCTTTTTCGTCGGAGATGAATCCGAAACCTTTTTCCGCGTTGAACCATTTCACGGTACCATTGTTCATGTGTATTACTCCTCCAATGTGCTTGTTTATCCGTCAGTGCATAAATGTCTGATCACGATCATGCGCGGCATCTTTCTTTTCCCGCGCACCACTAAAATATATCACAGCCGACATGATAATTCAATATAAAAAGGAGCAATATCGTTTAAAAGAAAGGCCTTACGGAAGGTCTTTTTTGAGCCGAAAATCACCGCTCCATATTTTAAGAATATCTGAAATAAATATCTTGATTTTTGGTATTATAGATGGTATATTGATATGGACGCTTTTATGGGAGGTGTTGCTCGATGGCAAAGTATTGTGAAGTTTGCAAAAAGGGAGTCGTTTCCGGCAATAACGTTTCACACTCAAACCGCAAATCCAGAACAAAGTGGGCTCCGAACGTTCAGAGAGTCAGAGTTCTTGAAAACGGAAACCCCGTCAGGAAGTATGTATGTACAAGATGCCTTCGTTCCGGACGCGTTGAGCGTTACGTTTAAGCAATTGCAAAAATATTAAACCGGGAAGCCCGGTTTTTTATTTTACCCATTTTCAGATCAAAGCTTTATTTCACGGCTCCGTGGAGCTTAACATACTTATCGGATATCCTGTCGGCCCATTTCTCGGTATAGAAGGATCCGTAGCCTATGCCTCTTCTGACCCTGAACCTGGTGAAGAGATGGCACCATACAAAGGACGGGATGCCGACCGCGAAAAGATACAGGGGCCCGAGGATCCTCGACTGGACCGTGTGGCCGTACTCGTGGTAAAACAGTCTTGAGCCCGTTTCAACGCCGCCCGAAAGGAAGATGTATCTCCCCAGCGAAAAACAGAAGGGGGCATACTTCTCGCTCCGGCATACAGTGACGTCGCCGTATTTGCCAGACGTGCAGCCGTATATGAGCTTTGCCAGAAGCCCCGCTATGTTCTGCGGCAGGCACCATATATATAAAATGATATCTTTCAGTTTCCTTTTCATGGCTATATTATATAGCAATGTGATGGGCACTGCAAAAGGATAAGGGAAAAGACCTATGCCATATCTTGACACATGCCTTATAAAGAAGAGCCTTAATGACGATGCCATAAAGGTATTCTCATATGACGAGACAGGATCGACGAATGAGGAAGCCAAAGAGAAGATAAAGGACGGCCTCACGGAGGAGGCCCTCTTCGTTGCCGATTCCCAGACCATGGGAAAGGGCAGGAGGGGAAGGAGCTTCTATTCGCCGCCCCATACCGGCATATACATGTCATATGTTCCCGTTACCGACGACCCGCGCCTTATGACGGTATGCGCTGCCGCAGCGGTAGCGCTCGCGATAGATGAGCTGACCCATGCCGGTACCATGATCAAATGGGTCAACGACATATATCTTGATATGAAGAAGGTATCGGGGATACTGTGTGAGAGCACGGGGGACCCGAGAAGATACGTCATAGGGATAGGGATCAACCTTTTTACAAGGGACTTTCCGGACGACATATCTTCCCTTGCAGGATCGGTGCTGACTGAAGACGAAGGGAAGATAAAAAGGGAGGAGCTTATCGGACTCGTTATAAAAAAGCTCAGATATTTCCTTCTTCACAGGGATGAGGCCATTAATGTCTACAGGGAAAAGTCACTGATAACGGGAAAGACCGTGAGATTCATCGTAAAGGACAGGGAAGAGACCGGTCTTGTAAGGGAGATAGATAACGACGGCGGGCTCGTTATAGAAAAGGATGATAAAAGCCTCGTCCGGCTGAGCACCGGAGAGGCTGAGATAGTAAAGGATTCGCTTTTTAAAAAAGGCTGCTAGCGCAGTCTTTTTATTTCGGGATAGATCCCGTCGGTCCCTATTTTTAGTATCCCGTAGGTAGTTGGGTGCCCCATTCTGGGCAGCGAGATGCTTCCTGGGTTCATCATTATGAGCCTTCCCTGAAAGCTCATGTCGGGCACGTGTGTGTGGCCGAAGAGCGCTATCTCCGCTCCTTCCTCCTCGGCTTTTAGCTGAAGCCTTATAAGCGAGAAGCCGACTCCCAACGTATGCCCGTGGGCAAGGAAGGCCTTGCGTCCCATGACGCTCACTGTCACGCTCTCCTCATAAATGCCGCCGCTCCCGTCGCAGTTGCCCTTTACGGCGATGAAGGGTATGCCGGTCCTGTCGGATATCCTTTTTGCATCGCTTGCGTGGTCGCCGAGGTGCCAGATCTCTGAGATGCCGGGCTCTTTTTTTAAAGCCTCGAGCGCTCCTTCAATATTTCCGTGCGTATCGGATATGACGAGGACCTTCACCCTGTCATCCATCTATCGCTTCACCGATCATCTTCTCGAGCTCGATAAGAGCCAGACCTCTGTGGGAAAGCGTGTTCTTAAGGTCCATGTCTATCTCGGCAAAGGTCCTGCCAAGCGGGGGATAGAAGAAGTACGGGTCGTATCCGAATCCGTTCTCGCCCCTCGGCTCGAGTATGATCACGCCCTCGCACTTTCCTTCGCAGTGCAGGAGCTCTTTTCCCTCCTTTGCCAGCACCAGGTCGCATATGTACCTTGCCGTCCTCTTATCTTCCGGGAAAGCGCTCACTTTTTCTATCAGAAGAGCGTTGTTCTTCTCGTCAGTTGCACCTTCGCCGCTGAATCTTGCCGAATATACGCCGGGGGCGCCGTCAAGACAGTCTACCGAAAGACCGCTGTCGTCGCTCATTACGTACGCGTCTGTAAGAAGGCTTATCTCAAGCGCCTTTTTCCTGGCGTTCTCATAGAAGGTGGTACCGTCTTCTACTACGTCGGCCTTTATGCCCGCGTCCTTAAGCGACAGGACCTCGTCGAAATACGAGCCTATCATGCGCTTGAATTCGCGTATCTTTCCCTGATTATTGGAAGCTATTATAAGTCTTTTCATCATTCCTCTTCCTTCTTATGCTCGAGCACGCTCTTCTGCTTTGCTATTATCCTGTCCACGCCCTGGCGGCACAGCATGAGAAGATCCGTGAACTCCTTGCCTGTTATCGTGCGCTTTTCACCCGATACCTGTATCTCCGATATGTTCCCGTCCTCGTCTCCCACATAGTTCATGTCGGCTTCAGCCGATGAATCCTCGGTGTAGCAGAGGTCGAGGAGCGGAGTGCCGCCCACCATTCCAGCAGACACGGCGGCGACATATTTCTTTATGGGCGAGCGTTCGATCTGGCCTTTCTCGATCAGCTTCTCGACAGCAAGGTACAGCGCCACGAAGCCTCCCGATATGGAAGCCGTCCTTGTGCCGCCGTCGGCCTGTATGACGTCGCAGTCTATCGTTATGGTAATGCCCGGGATAGCTGTGAAGTCCATGACGGACCTGAGGCTCCTTCCTATAAGACGTCCTATCTCTATGCTCCTCCCGTCATACTTCATGCGCTCCCTGGCCTTCCTTGTCCCCGTGGAGCCCGGCAGCATCGAGTACTCGGCCGTGAGCCAGCCCGTTCCTTCGGGCACGTATAAAGGCGCCTGGTTCTGCACTGTAGCAGTGCAGAGCACCCTCGTCCTTCCGAACTCTATAAGGCAGGAGCCCTGGGCGTTCGGCATGAAGTCCTTTATTATGTTTATCTCGCGCATCTGGTATGATTTTCTCTTATCGTTCCTGGCCATCCCTTGGCCTCCTGTTTTCATATTTTTAATTATGGGGCGTCTGTTTAAAGACCCTTCCCCTGAGGAGAATTATACTATAAATTGCGGTACGGTTAAAGACATCGCGTCGGTCATTCCCGGCATGCGCGGTCCATACACTGACGGCTCATAATTATAAGGAGAGGAGAGAGACCCCGGGGGAACTGCCCGTTTATGCACGGCTCATGCATAAAAGTCCTTACCGGGCGTCTTTTAAATTGAAAAAGGAGGCGCCTCAAAATATAATGGAATAAGTAAAACTTGCGGGAGAAGACAGGTGGGTAAGGATACTAAAAGGCTCGACATCATGATGGTCGAGCTCGGGCTCGCGGAGTCACGGGCAAAGGCCCAGGCCATGATAATGGAGAGAAGGGTCACGGTAGACGGCGCATATGTAACGAAGGCGGGAGAGATTGTCTCGCCCGAAAAAAAGATCGAGGTCACGGGGGACGCCTGCCCGTTCGTGAGCAGGGGCGGCTACAAGCTCGACAAGGCCGTGAAGGTCTTCGGTATAGACGTAGAGGGGCTCGTCTGTGCGGACATAGGGGCTTCGACCGGCGGCTTCACCGACGTGATGTTAAAAAGCGGGGCAAAGAAGGTATATGCCGTCGAAGTGGGCTACGGACAGCTCGATTACAGGCTGAGGACCGATCCCAGGGTCATATCGATGGAAAGGATGAACGCGAGGTTCATAGACGAGACTACCTTCCCCGAGCAGGTGGAGTTCGCAGCCTCGGACGTATCCTTCATCTCTCTTAAGCTCATACTCCCGGCGCTAAAGAAAGCCGGCATAAAAAGGGTAGTGACCTTGATAAAGCCACAGTTCGAGGCAGGCCGTGAAAAGGTAGGGAAAAACGGTGTCGTAAGGGACGCTTCCGTGCACGCGGAAGTGATAAAGGACGTCACCGGATTCGCAGACAGCATAGGCTACGTGCCCCTTAAGCTCGACTATTCGCCCGTAAAGGGACCAAAGGGGAACATCGAGTTCATATGCATGTATGGATTATACAGCAGCGATGAAAAAATAACCGACGATATAATAGAAAAAACGGTAAAAAGTGCTCATGAAATGTTGTAAACGGTATTGTATAAACCGGAGCATTTCTGTATAATATGATTTACATTCGCTGAAAAAGGGAGCATGGTGAGACCTCGTATGAAGTCTTTTGGGATATACTCGAATCCCGTAAAGGACAAGGGATTTAAAAACGCTATAAGGATAGCAGGCATACTTGAAGGAAAAGGCATACCTTACTCTGTCGACTTACAGATGAAGGAAGCATTTCCTGAAGTGCCTCTTACTGACGACATGCGTCCTGACGTCATGCTGATACTCGGCGGTGACGGTACCGTGCTTTCGGCAGCAAGGAAATACGCGCCATTGGGCGCTCTGCTTTTAGGCATAAACCTGGGCAGGCTCGGCTTCCTTCTCGAGACTGAGATGGAACAGGCTGAGGCCGCCATCGAAAGGGTCCTAAAAGGGGAATATCAGGTGGAGAAGAGGATCATGCTAAAGGCCGAGGTGATAAACGCGGCGGGAGAGAAGTCCTCGGGATCGCTGGCGCTTAACGACGCGGTCATATCGAGAAAGAGGATCCTCCGTATGATAGACCTTTCGGTGAGCATAAACGGGGTCCAAGCCGACAGGTTCGTTGCAGACGGCGTCATAGTCTCGACTCCTACCGGGTCCACAGGCTATTCGCTTTCAGCAGGAGGCCCCATAGTATGGCCGGGACTCGACGTCCTCCTCATAACCCCTATCTCGCCTCACAGGCTCAGTTCGAAGAGCATGGTAATATCCAAGAACGACGAGCTTGAGATAGTATGGGCGCATGACGACGAGGGAGCGCTTCTGACGCTCGACGGACAGGATTCTGTGGAGCTGATGCCGGGTGACAGGATAAGGATAGGGAACGCCGACAGGAGCGCAGATTTCATCAGGTTCGACGGCTGGGACTTCTACGGGCTTTTGAAGGAAAAGCTTTCGGAGTGGAACAGCTGAAAATATATATATATCTATTTAGAAAAGTGGGAGAAAGATCATGAAAGGGAACAGACAGAGTGCCATCCTTGAGATAATCGAGAGCAACAATGTCGAGACTCAGGAAGAGCTTGCGCGCTACCTTACCGGCCGCGGATACAAGGTGACGCAGGCAACGATCTCAAGGGATATCAAGGAACTGCATCTTATAAAGCTGCAGAACGAGAACGGTACGTACAGATACGCGGTGAACGAGATAGTGCCCGCCGTTAACACAGAGCGCCTCCTCCGTGTTTTCAGGGAGACCGTCACCAACGTACAGAGCGCCGGCAACCTCATAGTCGTGAACACGCTTTCCGGAAGCGCGAGCGCGGCTGCCGAAGTGCTCGACAACATGAACATCGACGGAGTGATAGGAAGCATAGCCGGCGACAATACGATATTCATCGCGGTGAAGGACAGCGGGGCATCGCATTCGGTGGCCGGCCGCCTGCGCCATATGATCAAATAAGATGCTAAGGGAATTATATATAAGGAACATCGCGCTTATATCCGAGCTCAGGCTCTCATTTAAGGAAGGCTTCAATGTGCTTTCGGGAGAGACGGGCGCCGGAAAGTCGATAATCGTGGACTCGATAGGCCTCATTTCGGGTGACCGCGGCGGCAGGGAGCTGATCTCTACCGGTTCTGAAACAGCATATGTTGAAGCGCTTTTCGATATGTCGGAAGCGCTCATTCCTTATTTTGAAGAAAACGGGATACCGTCTGACGACTCGGTCATAATAACAAGAGAGCTCAATGAGGGCGGCAGGAGCGTATGCCGGGTGAACGGCAGGATGCAGACGCTCCAGAGCACCCAGTTCATAGCCAACGCCCTCATAAACATCTACGGGCAGAACCAGCTTGGCGAGATACTCGACCGCCATAACCACATAGAGCTTTTAGACCAGTTCGGCGGCGAAGAGACGAAATCCTTAAGGGATAAGGTCTCAAAGGTCTACGAAGAATACACGGTAATTAAAAAGGAGATCGAGCGCTTAAACATCTCCGAATCCGAAAGAGCCAGGATGCTCGATATGTATTCCTTCCAGGCAAAGGAGATAGAGGACGCCGGCCTTAAGGAAGGCGAGGACGAGGAATTAAGGAAGAGGAGCCAGGAGCTCACGAACGCCGAGAAGATAGCGACGTACGTCAACAACGCGTACGACAGTCTCTCCGACAAGGCTCTTTCATACCTCGGGAATGCCGTATCGGCCCTCGAATCCGCTTCGAGGTATTCCGAGAGGGCTGAGGGGATATACCAGGCTGTACAGGACGCCTACTACGTCCTTGAGGACCAGGGCTTCGAGCTCGCAAGATTAAAAGACGGGATGTATTTCTCAGAGGATGAGCTAAACGAGATAGAGGAGAGAAGGCATCTCGTGAATTCCCTCATGCGCAAATATGGCGGCAGCGTAGAGGAAGTCTTAAGGTACTATGATGAGATAACGAAAAAGCTCACCGAGCTAGAGAACGCGTCCGATAATCTTGAGATACTTAAGGACAGGCTCGAAAAAACGGAAGAAAAGCTTGAGGACGCAAGTCAGGAGCTGAGGAAAGCCAGGATGAGATACGCCGCGGGATTTGAGAACGAGGTCGTGCGGCAGCTTAGGGATCTCGGCATGGAAAACTCGGTCTTCGATGTCAGATTCACCGAAAAGGGCTATTCAAAAGACGGTACGGACGATATTGAGTTCATGATAACCGTCAACAGGGGCGAGCCGTTAAAGCCGCTGGTAAAGGTCGTTTCAGGAGGCGAGGCTTCAAGGATCATGCTGGCCTTAAAGACGATCTCCGCGGAAAAGGACGGCATCGACACGCTCATATTCGACGAGATAGATACGGGCATAAGCGGAAGAATGGCCGTTACTGTTGCCGAGAAGATAGCAAGCATCTCGAGGGTGAGGCAGGTCATCTGTGTGACGCATCTTCCCCAGATCGCGGCAATGGCCGACACCAACTTCTTTATTGAGAAGCTGAGCTCCGATGAAAAGACATGGACGACCGTCCATGAGCTTTCTGAAAAGGAAAAGGAAGAAGAGGTGGCAAGGCTCTCGGGCGGCAGCATCACCGTGAACGCTCTTGAGCACGCGAGGGAGCTCATAGCCGAAGCCGATAAAAAGAAAAAAGCTTAAAGAAGCTGATATTAAGGGATATGAAAAAGC